>JANMUX010000401.1:0-11925 GCA_031392125.1 Acidobacteriota bacterium
GAACGGCCCAACGGCTCGACGAGGGGCGGGGTTGGATGCGGTCTCATTCGTTGATACGCTCCACTAAGTGGAATTCGTCGAAGAAGTACTGAGGTTTCTCACGGCCCGCATGCAGATCGAAGCGGAATGGGCGGTCCAGGAGAAGACCTCATTCACCTGGTGGGCATCGTCTCTCGCGCAGCGCGTCTGGGTGGCAGAGCCGCGCGAGTTCCAGGGTGTGCCGCTCACTACGCTTCATGTCGAGACCGATTTAATCAAGGACGTCCCGATCGACGAGTCGACCTGGCCGCGCCTCGCGGCCATGAACCGGTTCGCCTCACTGAGCGCTTACGTCGCCGACCCGGAATCGCGCACGATCAGTCTTCACTCGTCGGTCTCGCTCACCGCCGACAACTACCGCCTGGCGCAGACCATCGCCCTCCACGCGATGGCGCTGCAAATGACCGATGCGTATGCCGAGGCGGCCGAACTCGCGGACGCGTTTGGCGGCCAGGTCGCGGCGTCTCCGCACCCGCGCCAGGGAATGCGACTAACGCCCGACGAGATGGTGGGAATACTCGAAATCTACCAGCAGCGCGGCGAGGCCGACTCGCCCTTCGAGCCCGAGGAACTCGCGCAACTCGTGCAGGTCGAGCCTCGGCCGTGGCTCCTGGCCTCGAATGACCTGCACCGGGTGGACGCCGATTTGGAATTTGCCACCGCCATCCACGCGCGGCTCGAACTGGATGCCGAAGCCAAGCACCCCTCACTCGGCAGCGGCTTGCAGATGCGGCTCAAGTTGCCGATCGAGCCCGATCCGATGGTGGCGCAGCGGCTGAATGCAAACGAACGGCTCGAGCCGGACGCACACCAGCTGGGCGCGTGGTGCGTGGACGATGAGCACGGGTTGATGTTTACCGGTTTCATCCCCGCCGCCGCGTGGGTGCCGGAGCTTTCGCGTTCGCTGGTGTATCACCTGTCGGCCAAGAACGAATGGGCGCGCGCCCTCTTATTCCCCGCCGGCTAAGCTTCCCAATCGAGCGACCGTCCGACCGCCTTCTTCCAACCGGCATACAACTTCTCGCTCTGCGCTCGACCCATCGACGGGCGGAACTCGCGGTCCAGTGCCCAATTGGCCGCGACGTCGTCCATGCCCTTCCAGTAGCCGACCGCGAGGCCCGCGAGATACGCGGCCCCGAGGGCCGTGGTTTCCGCGACCACGGGCCGGCGCACGGTGACGTTCAACAGATCAGCCTGGAACTGCAGCAGCATCGCGTTGGCGGCCGCGCCGCCATCGACCTTCAGCGTGGTCAGCGGCAGGCCCGACTCCACCTGCATCACCTCGAGCACATCGCGGGTCTGGTACGCCATGGCATCGACCGCTGCTCGGGCCACGTGTGCCATCTTGGTGTTGCGCGTGAGACCGACGATCACGCCGCGTGCGCGCGGATCCCAGTACGGCGCGCCGAGGCCGACAAACGCCGGCACCAGGTAGACGCCGTCGGTGTCTTCCACCTCGTTCATCAGTCGCTCGACGTCGGCCGACGCTTCGATTGCCTTGAGGCCGTCGCGCAGCCACTGCACCGCAGCGCCGGCGACAAACACCGACCCTTCCAGCGCATAGGTGGTCACACCGCCGATCTTCCACGCCACTGTCGTCAGCAGGCCCTTCTCCGACGGCACCGGCTTCGTGCCGGTGTTCAGCAACATGAAGCAGCCCGTACCGTACGTGTTCTTCGCCGAGCCGGCTTCAAAACAGGCCTGGCCAAACAGCGCCGCCTGTTGGTCGCCGGCATTGCCTGCGACGGGAACTGCCGATCCAAAGAGCGCTGGATCGGTATGGCCGTAGATTTCGCTCGACGACTTCACTTCCGGCAGCATTTCGCGCGGCACGTCCAGCAGCTTCAACAACTCGTCATCCCACTGCATGGTGTGAATGTTGAACAGCAGGGTGCGGCTGGCGTTGCTGACATCGGTGACGTGCACCTTGCCACCGGTCAGCCGCCAGATGAGAAACGTGTCGATGGTCCCGAACAGTACTTCGCCCTTCGCAGCGCGAGCACGCAGGCCGTCGTGGGAATCGAGCAGGTACTTGATCTTGGTGCCCGAAAAGTAGGCGTCGACGACCAGGCCGGTCTTCTTGCGGAAGGTCGATTCGTGGCCGTCGGCCTTCAGGCGATCACAAATCGGCGCCGTGACGCGACTTTGCCACACGATCGCGTTGGCGATCGGCTTCCCCGTCGCCTTGTCCCACAACACCGTGGTCTCGCGCTGGTTGGTGACGCCGATGGCCGCAAGGTCGGCGGCGGTGATGCCCGCCCTGCTGATGGCATCCTTCGCGGTCTGCAACTGGGTGGCCCAGATCGCTTCGGGGTCGTGCTCGACGTGCCCGGGCCCTGGAAAGATCTGCGGAAACTCCTGCTGCGCCGTGGACACTGCCTTACCCGAGCGGTCGAAGACGATGGCACGGCTCGACGTGGTGCCCTGATCTAGGGCGAGGATGAACTTCATCGACCGGCCTCCGGAGCGACATGATGCTTGTTGATGAACGTGTCATACAGCCACGCGCCGATGATGGCGCCAACGCAGGGCGCGACGACCGGCACCCACCACCACCCGCCGTTGGCGGTGAACACGCCCGGGCCCCAGCCGGCGACCGCCGTGAACAAGCGCGGCCCAAGATCGCGCGCGGGGTTGATGGCGTAGCCGGCGTTGAAGCCGAACGCCACGCCAATCGCCACGACAAGCGCCCCCACCAGCGGAGCCGTGAGCCAGGCGGGCGGAGCGACGTTCTTCTGGTCCGTCACCGCCAGCACGCCAGCCATGAGCAGCATGGTGCCGATTACCTGGTCGACAAACCCGCCGGCCAGCGACAGGTAGGGTTGCGGATAGGTAGCGAAGATGCCGGCTGTTGCCGTGGCGCCCTCGATCATTCGCACGCCGCCGTCGAACGCGCCAAACGCTTCACGGTAGTTGACGAAGACGAGCGCTGACGCGGCAAAGGCGCCGGCAATCTGCGCCAGCGTGTAGGGGAGCACTTTGCTCCAGGGAAACTGACGATGGACCGCAAGGGCGACCGTCACGGCAGGATTGAGGTGGGCGCCAGAGATGCCGCCAGCAGTGTAGATGCCGAGCGTCACCGCCAGGCCCCATCCGATGTTGATGCCAAGGTAGGACCCGTTGGCTTCCTTACTGAGCACCGTCTGCGCGACGACGCCGACGCCAATGGCGATGAGAATAAAGGTTCCGAAGAATTCGGCCGCTGCTTCCCGAGCTGTGCCTTTGAGCATGCGCGGGATTCTACTTCACGCGGAGGACGATGATGTGTTGCCAGGGCAGCACGTCGATCACTTTGTCGAGCGCGAACCCTTCGGCCTCGAGCTCGCTCTTCACCTCGGCCACGCTCATCTTGTGGACTTCCAGGATCGGCACTTTCGCATCCTCCTTGCGAAACTCCACCAGCACCAGGCGGCCGCCCGGCTTGAATACCCCGCGCAGCTTCTGCAGGAACACCTGCGGCGTCTGCAACTCGTGGTACACGTCAACCATGATCGCGAGGTCGATCGACTGCGGCGGCAGCTTCGGGTCGTCGACGCCGCCAAGAACGGCGGTAACGTTGCCGAGACCCTCGGCCTGGATACGGCGGTTCAGCAGCTCGATCATCCCTGGCTGGATGTCGGTGGCATAGACGCGGCCGGTGGCGCCAACCAGCTTGGACATGCGCGACGTGTAGTAGCCCGAACCGGCGCCAATGTCGGCCACCACCATCCCTGGCTTCAACTCGAGGGCGGCGAGCGCTTTCGACGGCGCCTCCTCGGTTTCGCGCTCTGGCCGCTCCAGCCAGCCGGCGCCGCCGACGCCCATGACCGGGGCCAGCACGCGGCCGCTGACGGGATGCCGGCGTTGCGCCTCGACCAGCGCCACAAATCCGACACAGAGAGCGAGAACGAGCGCGGTGGTCCGGGTTAACATGAAGTGTTTCCCTATCCTGATGATGTTGTCCGCACGAGCGGCGTCCCCGGGCGACAGCCCGGCGATAGCCCAAATCTACAACGAAGGGCTCGAAGACCGCATCGGCACCTTCGAAACCCACCCGCGCAGCGCAGACGACGTGCGCGCGTGGTTCAACGCTACGCACCCGATCGTGGTCGTCGATGACCAAGAGGGGCGCATCGTCGCATTCGCCTCGACCTCGACCTATCGTACTCGCGAGTGCTATGCAGGTATCGCCGAGTTTTCAGTCTACGTCGCGCGCGCCGAGCGCGGGCGCGGCGCCGGACGGGTGGCGATGGACGCGCTGATTGCCGCGACGGCCAAAGCCGGCTTCTCGAAAATGGTCTCGCGCATCTTCGTTGAGAACACGGCCAGCCGTACGCTGATGGCGCGGGTCGGGTTCCGTGAAGTCGGCATCTACGAAAAGCACGGCAAGCTCGACGGGATGTGGCGCGACGTGGTGATTGTGGAGCGCGTGATTCCCGAGAACCTCCGCTGATGAGACGGTCGGTCCCACAACTCATCTCGCTCGTCGCCATTATCGCCGGCGTTGCCTTGTTCATTTTCACGCTGATGGGGCTCGATCGTGACGAGACCGTACGCCAGGCGAGCGAGCTGGGCCTGGCGCTGCCGCTGGTGTTGCTGCCCAGTGTCGGCTGGCACCTGCTGCGCGCCGCGGGCTGGTGGATCTGCTTTCCCCCCGAGGTCCGGCCGTCGTTCTGGCGGATATTCCGTGTCCGCCTGGCGGCCGATGGCGTGGGCTACTTCACCATCCGCGGTGTCGCCAGCGAGCCGCTGCGCGTGGTGCTCTTGATGGGCCGCGTACCGCCGGTCGTGTCGGCGGCCGCATCGGTGCTCGAGCGCACCGCCATGGGCATCATGAGCGTAGTCGGCGTCGGGCTGTTCGCCGCGTTTGCCGTGTCGTCCGACATGCTGCCCAGTGCCTGGCAGAGTGTCTTTCGCGGCATCGCCATCAGCGCTCTCATCGTCCTGGTGTTCTCGCTGCTGTTCCTGATGCGTACCGGGCGCTACTTCGGCCCGTTGGTCGAGAAGATTCACCGCCGCACGGGGTGGCGCTGGGCCGGCGGCCGCACGGTGCGCGCGATCAGCGCGGTCGAAGACCTGTTTCTCAAGCTCGCACGGACCGAGCCGCGCCGCATCGAGTTACTGGTGTTCTTGAGTGTCGCTTGCTACCTGCTGATGGCACTCGAGGTTTACCTGGTGTTCTGGGCGATCGGCCAGCCCATCTCACTGTGGATTGGCACCATCGTCGAAACCTTCACGCGCTCGGCCAGCGTCGCGGGTGGCGCGATTCCCGGCAACCTTGGCGCGCTCGAAGCTTCGAACGTGGCCGTGGTGAAAGCCCTCGGCTTGGTGGGCGGCGGCACCTTGGCGCTGTTTCGCCGCGTGCGCAGCCTGGTGTTCGCAACGCTCGGCCTCGCCCTGTACCCGCGCGACGCGGTTGCCCGTGCGCCCGTCGGCGGTGAGCAACGCTAATGGGCAAGGTGATGGCGGCGGTGGCCGCCTGGGCCACCGGGCTCGGTGGCCTGGGCCTGATGATCATCGCCATCCTTGACTCGTCGTTCCTGTCGTTTCCACAGGTCAACGACGTCCTGTTAATCGTGCTCAGCACGAAGTACCCCGAGCGCATGGTCTATTACGCCGCGATGACCACGGCCGGCTCGGTCATCGGCTGCTTCATGCTGTTCGCGGTGGCGCGGCGCGGCGGCGAAGTCTTCTTGCGCAAGCGCCTGAGGGGCGCGCACGTCGATCGCGCCTTGCGGCTCTACCAGCGCTTCGGCCTGCTCGCGATCGTGGTGCCTTCGCTACTGCCGCCGCCCGTCCCGTTCAAGGTCTTCGTGCTGCTTGCAGGAGCCGCCGATGTGGCGCCGTGGCGGTTCGGCCTCGCCGTCGTGATTGGACGCGGCATTCGCTATTTTGGGCAGGGCTATCTGGCGGTGGTGTACGGCGAACACGCTTTAGTGCTGGTCAAGACCTACGGCCCGGAGTTTGGGATCGGCTTTGCGGTGTTGGCCATTCTCGCGGCGGTCATCACCTTGATGATCCGCAAGCAACGACGAGCGGCGGCATGATCGAGCTGTTGCCGTTCCGGTCGGTGCACGTCGACCTGGTGCTGACCGATAACGCCGACGCCCTGGCCAGGCGCGAGCAGTATCTGCCGCTGCTGTCGCCGGACGAGCACGAACGGATGGCCCGGCTGATCTTCGAACGCGACCGCCATCGCTTTCTGCTGACCCGCGCGCTGGTCCGCACCATGCTGTCGCGCTATGCGGCGGTGGCGCCGGCCGATTGGCAGTTCATTGCCAATGTGCACGGCCGTCCAGAGATTCTCGACCGGCCCGCGGGCGTACCTGATTTGCGCTTCAATATTTCGCACACCGATGGCCTGATCGCGTGTGCGGTGACGATTGGGCGCGAAGTCGGCGTTGACGTCGAACACGTCGGGCGCCGCCTGACCCAGGACGTGGCGTCGCGTTTTTTTGCGCCCGCCGAGGTCGCCCACCTGCATTCGCTGCCGGCCAACGACCAGGAGCGCGTGTTCTTCGACTACTGGACGCTGAAAGAGGCCTACATCAAGGCGCGCGGCTTCGGGCTGGCGCTGCCGCTCGGCGACTTCGCGTTTCACCTGGCCGCAGAGGGCGCTCCCGCGATCACCTTCGAGCCGGCCCTGCCCGACGACCCGGCCACCTGGCAGTTCCTGCAAGACTGGCCCACGCCGGCGCATCGTCTTGGTCTTGCCATCCGCCGAACCGGCGACGACCTCCCGGTCCGCATGCGGCAAGTCGTCCCGTGAAACTCTGGGCCATCAGCGATCTTCACGTTGGCTACGAAGAGAACCGGCGTGCGGTGGAGGCTCTGCCAGCCTTCCCCGATGACTGGCTGATTGTTGCCGGCGACACCGGCGAGACGCCTGCCCACCTGGATTTGGTGCTGCGCACTCTCGAGCCGAGATTCGCGCAGATCATCTGGACCCCCGGCAACCACGACTTGTGGACGCCGAAGACTTTACCCCCGGAGCAACGCGGCGCCGCGCACTACGACCGCCTGGTGGCCTTGTGCCGGCGCTACGGCGTACTGACGCCGGAGGATCCGTATGCCAGGTGGCCCGGCGAAGGTCCGCTGCGTGCGATCGTACCAACCTTTACGCTGTTCGATTATTCGTTCCGGCCGGACCACGTGAGCCGCGAAGACGCCGTTGCCTGGGCCGCCGAATCCCGCGTGCGCTCGGCCGATGAAGACCTGCTGGCGCCAGACCCGTACACCTCATGTGACGACTGGTGTGCCGCACGGGTGGCGGCCACGGAGGCGCGACTGGATGCCGTGCCCCGGGACGCGAGGCTGATCGTCGCCAACCATTTCGCCCTGCGGCGCGACCTGGCCGTGCTGCCGCGCATTCCGCGCTTCTCGATCTGGTGCGGGACGACGCGGACCAACGACTGGCATCGACGCTACAACGTCGAGACCGTGGTTTACGGGCATCTGCACCTGCGATCGTCCAAGCAGGTTGACGGCGTCAAGTTCGAGGAAGTGTCGCTGGGATACCCGAAGCAGTGGAACCAGTCGCGAGGACTCCAGCACTACTTGCGTCGAATTTTATAGCCACAGAGGACGCAGAGAACACAGAGACAAGTTTCCGAAAGGCGATCAGGCTTCGAAGTAGCTGACACGCGTTTTCAAAAACTTACTCTGCGTCCTCTGTGGCTAGATCTTGATCAGGCGTTCGGCGGCGGCCCTGAGAGTTTCGTCTTTCTTTGCGAAGCAGAATCGCAGCACTGGTCCGCCGGTGTCCTGGTAGAGAAACGCGGACACGGGAATCGACGCGACGGCATGCTCGACGATCAGCCGGTGCGCAATCTGCTTATCGGTCTCGTTCGAGATCGCCGAGAAATCCATCAACTGGAAGTAGGTCCCGGCGCACGGCAAGGGCTTGAAGCGCGAGCCGGCGGTCAGTGCCAGGAACAGATCCCGCTTTCGTTGATAGAAGCCGGACAGGTCTGTCGCAGCGGGATCCTTGCGCACGAACTCCGCAAACGCCATCTGCGACGGGGTGTGCACGGTGAAGGTGACGAATTGGTGAATGCGCGTCACCTCGGCGATCAGCGCCTGCGGCCCGACACAGTAGCCCACTTTCCAGCCGGTGGTGTGGAAGGTCTTGCCAAACGAACTGATGACCACCGACCGCGCGCGCAGGTCTTGATAGCGCAGCAGGCTTTCGTGGCGCCGGCCGTCAAAGATGATGTGCTCGTAGACTTCGTCGCCGATCAGCAGGATGTCGGTGCCGTCGACGATCGCTTGCAACTGCTTCATGTCGTCGGCCGACCACATCATGCCGGTCGGGTTGTGCGGGGTGTTCACCAGGATGATGCGGGTCTTCGGCGTGACCGCGCGCCGCACTTCGTCCCAGTTCACCGTGTAGTCGGGGTAGCGCAGGCTGACGAACACCGGCACGCCGCCGCTTAACTTGATCACCGGCACGTACGAGTCGTAGCACGGCTCGAACAGCAGCACCTCGTCGCCCGGCTGGACGAAAGTGGTCAGCGTCGCATAGAGCCCGGCGGTGGCGCCCGACGTCACGATCACCTCGGTGACCGGGTCGTAGCGCGGTCCGTAGAGCTGCTCGACCTTGGCAGCAATGCCTTCGCGCAAAGCCAACACACCCGGCATTGGCGCGTACTGGTTGTGGCCCTCGCGCATGGCGCGGGCAACGGCTTCCACCAGCGCCGGGTCGCAGTCGAAATCGGGAAACCCCTGCGACAGGTTGATGGCCTTGTGTTCGTTGGCCAGCCGCGTCATCACCGCGAAGATGCTGACGCCGATATCGGGAAGCTTGGAGGTGACGGAAACGGCCGATGTCATGACGGTCCTGCCATTCTGACACGGCCGGCGCTGCGGCGGCTGGCCGACGAGGATACAATCGGCGGCATGGCATTTCTCTTCACCCTGCTTCTTGCCGCTCAGTCCAGCAGCACCTACGCGCGGCCAGAGTTACTGGTCGACACCGCGTGGCTGGCGCAGCACCTGAACGACGCGAACGTTCGCATCGTTGACATTCGCAATCGCGGCTACGCCGATGGACACATTCCAGAGGCGGTGTTCGTTGACAGTAACTGGATTCGCAATCCCAAGGCGGGCCCGACCTTCCTGCCGACGCCGCAGGAGTTCGAGGCGTTGATGTCGCGCCTCGGCATCTCGAACAACACACGGGTGATCGCCTATGACGAGCGAGGCGGCATCTATGCCGCTCGCCTGTGGTGGATTCTCAACTATTACGGGCACTCCAACGTCGCCTTGCTCGACGGCGGCTGGGTGAAGTGGGCCGCCGAACAACGCGCCACGAATACGGTCGTGCCGACACCGGCGGCGGCCACGTTCAAGGTCAAGCCAGGCACCGTGAAGGTGGCAACGGCGGACGAGGTGAAGGCCGCCATCAACAAACCAGGCGTGAAGCTGCTCGACGCGCGCACGCAGGGCGAGATCGACGGCAAGGACCTGCGCAACATCAAGCGCGGCGGTTTCATCGAGTCGTCGGTGCCGGTCTACTGGGAAGACACACTCGATCCGACGACCAAGACCTTCAAGTCAGCCGCCGAGATCGCGAAGCTCTATCGCGACAAGGGCGTTGTGCCGTCGGACGATGTGACGGTGTATTGCCAGGTGGGAATGCGGGCCTCGCACGACATTTTCACGCTGGCGCTGATCGGCCACGACCTGACCAGGCTGCGCAATTACTACGGCGCCTGGGAGGAGTGGGGAAACCGGGACGATACGCCCATAAAAACCAAGGTGCCTTAGGGGCTCGATTGCCGAAAGGGCCTAATGAGCGCACCTCAGGCACCCTAGGCACCATAGGCACCATAGGCACTCTATAATTGCCCCGGAGGCTCGTCCATGATTCGCCGCGCATGTTTGGTTGTTCTCGCCGCCTTGGCCGTCTCGACTCTCACGGTTCAGGCGGGCTCAACTCCCGCTCGCGCCAAGCTGGGGATGGTCATTACCCAAAGCGACATCGCGTCCGAGATTGGCTTTGCCGTCATCAAGAGTGGCGGCAACGCGATCGACGCGGCCGTCGCCACCGGACTTGCCTTGGCGGTCACGCACCCTACCGCGGGTAACATCGGCGGCGGCGGCTTCATCGTCTATCGGCCCGCGAGCGGAGAGCCCGTGTCGTACGACTTCCGCGAAGTCGGACCGTCGCGCTCGTCACCCGAGATGTGGTTGAAGGACGGCAAGTACGACTTCGACACCCACCACAACAGCCACCTGTCGGTCGGCGTCCCCGGAACGGTCGCAGGCCTGCACCTGGCGTGGAAAGAAGCTGGCTCCAAGCCCTGGAAGGAACTCGTCGAGCCGGCCATCAAGCTCGCTCGCGATGGCTTCGAGGTATCGCACGGCCTTGCGCGCTCGCTCGAGTCGATGATTCCCGAGTTCAAGAAATACCCGGCATCGCTCGCGCAGTTCTCGAAAAACGGCCAGCCCTATCAGGCCGGCGACATTCTGAAGCAGGCGGACCTCGCGCGCACGCTGACGCGGATTGCCGAACAGGGTCCGGCCGGGTTCTACGAAGGCGAGACCGCGGCATTGATCGAGAAAGAGATGAAGGCCAACGGCGGCCTCATCACTGCCGGCGACCTGAAGGCGTATCAGGCCAAGAAACGCGGCGTGGTGAAAGGCACCTATCGCGGTTACGACATTATCGGCATGCCGCCACCCAGTTCCGGCGGCATGGCCGTCGTGCAGATGCTGAACGTGCTTGAAGGCTACGACCTCAAGGCCGGCGGTTACGGCTCGGCGCAGAACATCCACTACACCGCCGAGGCCATGCGCCGGGCGTTTGCCGACCGCGCGCGGTACCTGGGCGATCCCGACTTCGAGAAGGACATCCCGCTGCCGATGTTGATTTCGAAGGACTACGCGACCGGGCTGCGCAAGACCATCGACCCAAAGAAGGCGTCGAAGTCGTCCACCAACTCGTTTACCTGGACCAGCGAGTCTCCCGAGACCACTCACCTGTCGATCGTTGACGCCAAGCGCAACGCGGTGTCGATGACCTATACGCTTGAATACGGCTACGGCTCGCGCATCGTCGTGCCCGGCGCCGGCTTCCTGCTGAACAACGAGATGGGCGACTTCAACGGCCAGCCCGGGCTGACCGACGAACGCGGCATGGTTGGAACCACCCCCAACCTCGCGCGCCCAGGCAAGCGCATGCTGTCGAGCATGGCGCCCACCATCATTGCGAAGGATGGGCAGTTGTTCATGGTCACCGGCACCCCGGGCGGTCGCACCATCATCAACACCGTCTTGACGACGATCCTCAACGTGATTGACTACGGCATGAACGCGCAAGAGGCGGTGGATGCCGGCCGCATGCACCACCAGTGGCTGCCCGACCGCATCGGCATTGAGCGCTTCGGCTTCTCCGCCGACACCATCAAGCTGCTGCAGGGCATGGGGCACACCGTGAACGAGGGCGGCAACCAGGGGGCTGCGCAGGTGATTGTGTTCAACCAGAAGGACAACATGCTGGAGGGCGGGGTCGATCGCCGTCCCGCAGACGGCGGCGCAGCCGGCAAGTAGGGCCTTACGGGCGGTGAAGAGATAACGAGCACGTTATCTCTTCACCGCCTGTTACTTCCCATTCACATATTCAAAACCGAACCGGCCCTTCACGCACAGGTTTCCGCGGGTGACGCTGTTGTCGAACGGCGACGTCACCTTGACGATCTGCTGATCCTGCACATGAACGGTCAGCGTGCAGCCGACGCCGCAGTAAGGGCAGATGGTATCGGTCATGGCCTGTGTCTCTGGCCGCCACTCCCCGGCTCGCCGCAACTCAAATTCCGGTGTCGCCATCAGCGCGCCGGTCGGGCACACCGCGATGCAGTTGCCGCAATAGACGCACGCGGAATCTGGCAGCGGCACGTCGAGTTC
>JANMUX010000149.1:0-6769 GCA_031392125.1 Acidobacteriota bacterium
ACGTGCTCGGCGAGCCGGTGGACTTCCCCGATCGGCCGGTGCAGTCGAAGGAACGCTGGCCGATTCATCGTCCCGCCCCGTCGCTGGAAGAGCAGTCGACCGAGCTCAAGATGTTCGAGACCGGCATCAAGGTGATCGACCTGCTCGAGCCGTACCTGCAGGGCGGCAAGATCGGCCTGTTCGGCGGCGCCGGCGTTGGCAAGACCGTGATCATCATGGAGTTGATCAACAACATCGCGATGAAGCACGGCGGCGTGTCGGTGTTCGCGGGCGTCGGCGAACGCACCCGCGAGGGCAACGACCTGTGGCTCGAATTCCAGGAGTCTGGCGTGATCGACATGAAAGACATGTCGAAGAGCCGCGCCGCACTGGTTTACGGCCAGATGACGGAACCGCCAGGAGCGCGCCTGCGCGTCGGGCTGTCGGCACTCACCGTTGCCGAGTACTTCCGCGACGCCGAGAACAAGGACGTGCTCCTGTTCATCGACAACATCTTTCGATTCACGCAGGCAGGTTCCGAAGTGTCGGCGCTGCTCGGCCGCATGCCGTCGGCCGTCGGTTACCAGCCGACGCTGCTGTCCGAAATGGGCGCGCTGCAGGAACGCATCACGTCAACCAAGAAGGGTTCGATCACGTCGGTGCAGGCGATTTACGTGCCCGCCGACGACTATACCGACCCGGCGCCGGCCACCACGTTTGCGCACTTGGACGCCACCACCAACCTGTCGCGCCAGATTGCCGAACTCGGTATTTACCCGGCGGTCGACCCGCTCGCTTCATCCTCGCGCATTCTTGACCCGCGCGTGATCGGCGACGAGCACTACAACGTTGCCCGCCAGGTGAAGCAGATCCTGCAGCGCTACAAGGACCTGCAGGACATCATCGCGATTCTGGGTATCGACGAGCTGTCGGAAGAAGACAAGCTGGCAGTTTCGCGCGCCCGCAAGATTCAGCGCTTCCTGTCGCAGCCGTTCTTCGTCGCGTCGCAGTTCACGGGCCTCGAGGGCAAGTACGTCACCATTGAAGAGACCATCCGCGGCTTCAAGGAGATCGCGGAAGGCAAGCACGACGGCTTGTCGGAACAGGCGTTTTACCTGGTCGGGACAATCGACGAAGCGATCGCTAAAGCGAAAACACTGAAGCAGTAGGGCTTCAGGACCCAAGCCCGAGGCGCAAATGGCCGTACCCAGTAAGCTCACTCTGCACATCGTCTCCCCGGACCACGCCATTTCAAAGGAAGTGGATTACGTGTCGCTACCGGGTGTCGAGGGCGATTTCGGCGTGCTGCCCGGTCATACGCCGTTTTTCACGGCGCTGCGAACCGGTGCAATGTGGTACCAGCAGGGGGCGGAGAAGCACAGCCTGTTGGTGTCGGTCGGTTTCGTCGAAGTGCTGCCTGACAAGGTGTCCGTCATTGCACAGGTGGCCGAAACCGCCGAAGCCCTCGACCAGGAACGCGCAGAGGCGGGCATGAAGCGCGCTGAAGAAGTAATGGGCGCGGTCCCCCACGAAATCGACTTCGAGCGTGCGCGGCTGGCCATGCTCCGCACGTTGCAGCAACTGCAGGCGGAAAGCCGCAGAGGCGGTGTTTAGTAGTCTCGCCAAGCTCGGCCGCTATCGCGCGCTGATCCAGACGCTGGTCGTCCGCGATCTCAAGGCGCGCTACCGCGGCTCCGTCCTAGGGTTCTTCTGGTCGTTCTTCAACCCGGCGCTCCTCCTCTTCATCTACACCTTCGTCTTCACCAAGGTGCTGCCGTCGGCGCACCCGGCCGGCATGGAGCCGATCGCGCTGTTCATGTTCTGCGGCATCCTGCCGTGGACCTGGTTCTCGTCATCGCTGCTCGAATCGTCGAATACGCTGATCGCCGGGGGCAACCTGATCAAGAAGGTGATGTTCCCTGCGGAAGTGTTACCGATGGTGACCGTGCTGGCGAACATGGTCCACTTCTTCCTCGGCCTGCCGATTCTGGCGGCGTTCGTCCTCTATTACCAGCGCCCGATCGATCCCCTGGAGCTGCTATGGCTGCCGGTGATCGTGCTGGTGCAGTTGGTGCTGACGATCGGGATGGCGCTGTTCCTGTCGGCGCTCACGGTTCACTTCCGCGACCTGAAAGACCTGCTCGGCAACATCCTCACGCTGTGGTTCTTCGCCACTCCGATCATCTACTCGGTGGATATGGCGCCGGCCGACATGCGGTGGTGGTTGAACATCAACCCGATGACGCACCTGATGCGGTCGTATCAGGACGTGATGTTTTTCGAGGGCTCCTTCAGTCACCAAGGCTCGCTGGCGGTGCTCGGCGCCGGATCGATTGCAGTCTTTTTGGCCGGCTACTTCGTCTTCGATCGGCTTCGCGACAGTTTTGCTGAGGAAGTATGAAGCCGGCAATCGACGTCATCAACGTCTCGAAGGTCTATCGGCGCTATGCGCGGCGTCGGCAGTTTGCCACGCTCAAGTCCGCGCTGCTTGACGGCAGCCTGCTGGGTGATCTGCAGCCCGATGAAACCTTCCAGGCGCTGAAGAACGTCACGTTTTCAGTCCCGAAAGGCTGCACCTACGGAGTAATCGGCAGCAACGGCTCGGGCAAGAGCACCCTGCTCAAGTGTGTGGCCGGCATCACGCGTCCGACCGAGGGCGACGTCCACGTCGATGGCCGCATCTCGGCACTGATCGAGCTGGGCGCCGGCTTCCACCCCGAGATTTCAGGCCGCGAGAACATTTTCATCAACGGCATCATGCTCGGCCTCAGCAAGAAAGAGGTGCAGCGCCGCTTCGACGAGATCGTTGAGTTCGCCGAGATGCAGGATTTCATCGACGCGCCGGTCAAGACCTATTCGTCGGGCATGTACATGCGCCTCGGTTTCGCGGTTGCTATCCACGTCGACCCCGAAGTCCTGCTGGTGGACGAAGTGCTGGCCGTTGGCGACCAGGGGTTCACGCACAAGTGTCTCGACAAGTTCTCGGATTTTCGTCGGCGCAACAAGTCCATCCTGCTCGTCACGCACTCCCTCGACCTGGTCGAAAAGTTCTGCGATGAAGCCCACTGGCTCGACAAGGGTGTCTCGAAGGGCGAGGGCGATCCCAAGAAAGTCGTGGCCGCCTACGTCATGAACGTCGAGGACAGCGAAGAACATTCGCTGGCAAAGGCGGAAGCCGCGCGGGTGGCCGCTTCTGCATCCGAGACGCCGCAAGCGCCGCCGCCAGATGTCGATGGCGAGCGAGCGCCTGAGAATCCGGTCGATGACGCCGAGACGGCGCGCGATGGCTTCAAAGCCACCGAGGGTCGCTGGGGTACTCGTGAGATCGAGATCACCGACGTGTCGATCAGCGGTCCCGATGGCGAGTCCGGGCACGTGTTCCAGAGCGGCGATGACATCAAGGTTCACATGACCATGACGGCCAGTCAGCCGATCACCGATTTCGTGTTCGGCCTCGGCCTGTTCAATGCCGATGGCGTGTGCGTCTACGGCACCAATACCAATCTGGAAGAGTTCCAGCCGAGCGAGATCGCGGGCGAAGCGTCGGTGACGTTCGAGATTGACAGCCTCGACCTGGTCGAAGGCACCTATCGCCTGGATCTGGCAGCTCACAAGGCAGATGGTTACCCTTACGACTATCACCGCCTGCTCTACACGTTCCGCATCAAGTCGCGCGTGAGGGATGTCGGCATCTACCGCCCCGCGCATCGATGGAAGTTCGCCGGCGGGATCACGTTCAAGGCGGAATAATGCTGCGAGACGAAGCGGTAGCGCTCGTCGGTCACGCCCGCAGTCTTGGACAGACCATTGTGTTTACGAATGGTGTGTTTGATGTCCTCCACCCCGGCCACGTCCGTTACCTGAGCGACGCTCGAGCGCTGGGCCATCTGTTGATCGTCGGCTTGAACAGCGACCGTTCCGCTCGGGCGCTGGGCAAAGCTCCTGATCGGCCGATCAACCCTGAACACGAACGCGCCGAGATACTGGCCGCCCTCGCCTCGGTGGATGCCGTGGTCGTGTTCGACGAAGACACCCCGCACACGATCATCACCGCATTGCAGCCTGACATTCTGGTCAAGGGTGCCGACTGGGGCGAAAACGCCATCGTCGGCCGCGAGGTCGTCGAAGCGCGCGGGGGCAAGGTGGTCCGGATCGAGTTGGCAAAGGGTTACTCGACTACCGCGATCCTCGACCGCGTCCGCTCATGAGACAATAGAAAGCTCGGCTGTCAGAGAAGTTCGTGCATGTCTAGCGCTCCGTCACTCGCGTTACGGTCGCTGCTGATCTCGGTCCTGGGGCAAAGCGGGCTCGCATCCCCCTCCCGGCGCATCAGCGGCGCGACAGCCCCTGTACGGGCGATGGCCGTTGCCGCGGCGTCCCGGGGTTTGCGCGACGGTGTGGTGCTGTACGTCGTGCCCAACGACGCCGACATCGAGACTGCGGTAAGTGACATCCGTTTTTTTCTCGGCGCCCTGGAAGGCACCGCCGATTCCGTGATCGAGCAGCACGTCCTGCCGTTCCCATCACCACAAGTTGACCCCTATCGCGGGTTCCAGCCACACCTGAAGGTGGCGTCCGCCCGTGCGCGGGTCCTGCACGCACTCGCCACTTCAAAGGTGCGCGTGGTGGTCGCATCGGCTACCGCGCTGCTCACCCGCCTGCCGGATCCAGCCGCGCTGCTGCTGGCGTCGTACGAGATCACTCCCGGGATCGACATCGATCCCCAGGCGCTCGCGAACACGCTGGTCGCCGGCGGTTACGAGCCGGCCGATCCCGTCGATGCGCACGGCGAGTTCGCCAGGCGCGGCGGCATTCTCGACATCTTCCCGGCCGGCGAAGAGCTGCCGGTCCGCATCGAGTTCATTGGCGATACGGTCGAGTCGATCCGCCGCTTCGATCCCGGCACGCAGCGGTCGGTCGAAACCCTCGACCGCTTCGGCCTGGTGCCGGTCCGCGAAGGGACGGGGCCTGGCACGGTTACCTCGGATTTGTTTCAGTTTCTGAGTACCCACAAGTCGCAGCTGTGGCTGTCAGAGCCAACCGACGTGCAAAAGCAGATCGAAGCCGCCTGGGAACAGATCCAGACGTCGTATGCCGATGCCGTTGAACGGTCCGCCAAGGGAGCCGCAGCGCTCAAGGCGCAACCGTCAGAGCTGATGCTCTCGTTGGCTGACGTGGAGTCGGGGCTCGCGGGCGCAACGGTGGTCGAAGAACTCGGCATCGGTGATGTGCGGTCCGAGACTGGGAATCGGACAACGCAGCTGTCGGTCCAGCCGGTCGCGTCATTCCATGGCCGGATCGCCGACTGGGTCGCCGATATCCGGACGGCGCTCGAGCGCGCGGACCGCGTCGTGTTTGTCGCCGGCACGCATGGTCGCGCCGAGCGCACGGTAGAACTGCTGCGCGACTACGACGTTCGCGCCGTAATGGCCACCGACGCCGGTGATGTGGTCTCCGGCGCAGTGTTGGTGGCCGAAGGTTGGCTCTCCAACGGTTTTCGCCTGAAACCGGTTTCGCCGGAGAACGCGCCTCTACAGCTTTACGTTGAAACCGACATCTTCGATGAAGAACGCCGCAAGACTGGCGGTCGCAAGCGCTCGCTGGCTGCGACTTTCCTGTCTGACCTGCGCGACCTGAAGGTCAAGGACCTGATCGTTCACGTCGATCACGGCATTGGCCAGTTTGTCGGTCTGAAGCAGATCTCCATCGCCGGCGGCGACATCGTCCAGGAATTTCTGGAACTCCAGTATCACGGCGACGCCAAACTGTTCGTCCCAGTTGAGCGACTCGACCTGATCCAGAAATACACCGGAGCCGCGAGCCAGCCGCTCGATCGGCTGGGTGGCCAAACTTGGGAGAAGGCCAAGTCGAAGGTCAAGAAAGCCATGCGCGACATGGCGGAAGAGCTGCTGAAGCTTTACGCCGCTCGCAAGGCAGTGCCGGGTCACGCGTTCAGCGCCGACACGCACTGGCAGGAGGAGTTCGAAGGCGCCTTCGAATTCGACCTCACCGTGGACCAGGCGACTGCGGTCGCGGACATCAAGCGCGACATGGAATCGTCGACGCCGATGGATCGCCTGTTGTGCGGCGACGTCGGCTACGGCAAGACTGAAGTGGCCATGCGCGCCGCGTTCAAGGCCGTGATGGACGGCAAACAGGTCGCCTTCCTGGCGCCGACGACCGTGCTCGCCGCTCAGCACCTAAAAACGTTGACGGAACGCTTCGCCGCGTTCCCGGCGAAGATCGACATGGTCAGCCGCTTCCGCACGAAACTGGAGATCAAGGAAACGCTGGAGTCGCTGGCCGCGGGCCGCCTCGACGTCATCGTCGGCACGCACCGCCTGCTGTCGAAAGACGTCCAGTTCAAGGACCTCGGCCTGCTCGTGGTCGACGAAGAGCAGCGCTTTGGCGTCGCGCACAAGGAACGCATCAAGCAGATGCGCAAGAAGGTTGACGTGCTCACCATGACCGCGACCCCGATTCCGCGCACGCTCAACATGTCGCTGGTCGGCATCCGCGACATGTCAGTTATCGAAACGCCACCAAAAGACCGCCTGTCGATCCAGACCAACGTGGTGAAATTTGATTCCGCGGTCATCACTCGTGCCATTCGCGCCGAGCTGGCTCGAGGCGGGCAGGTATTCTTCGTCCATAACCGGGTCGAGTCGATCTACTCGATGGGCAACTTGATCCAGCGGCTGGTACCCGAGGCGCGAGTCGTCGTCGGGCATGGGCAGATGGCGGAAGACACGCTGGAAAAGGCCATGCTCGACTTCATGACCCACAAGTG
>JANMUX010000235.1:0-7559 GCA_031392125.1 Acidobacteriota bacterium
CGACAAGCAATCAATCGCCACGCCGTTGACCTGCACTGGCACGCGCATCGTGACGATGCCGGCGGGGTGATGCTCGAAGGCTTCGTCGCCGACCAGGAAGTCGACGTCGGCCGTCGCGCGCGGATAGCCGTTGGCGCCGACCGCCAGCCCACCGACCACCAAGTGGCGCACGCCAAGGGCCTTCATCGCGCCAGACGCTGCGTGCATGGCATCAAGCACGCGCGTGCTGACGACCCCTTCGAGCAGGGACGGGTCGGGCGTCTTCAAAGTGCGCCTCCGGGACTTCATGACGGCCAAGTGCGGCCTCGTGAGCATGAATGCATTCTACGGGTTTTGGTGGCACGACGCGCTTGCGGTAAGCCTCCTGAAGCGGGCCTATAATCCGGTCATGCGAAATCTCTTATTCGCGGTGACCGGAGCCTTCCTCATCATGACCACCTCGTCCGCTCAACAGATTCAGCCCGGCGATCGCCCGTCAGGCAACCTTCGCGGCACCCGCTCGCCCTCCGTCGGACGGCACGGGATGATCGCGACGAGCCAGTCGCTGGCCTCTGCCGCGGGCCTCAAGGTGCTGCAGGACGGTGGCAATGCGATCGATGCCGCCGTGACTGCGGCCGCGGTGCTCGCGGTGATCGAGCCAAGCATGAACGGAATAGGCGGCGATCTGCTGGCGATCGTTTACGACGCGAAGACAAAGAAAGTCTACGGACTCGATTCTACCGGCCGCTCGGCATACGCGGCGACTCCCGAAGAGTTTGCCAAGCGAGGCCTGAAAGAAATGCCGGGTAACGGGCCGCTGACCGTCGATGTGCCCGGCGTGGTTGAGGGCTGGCACCAACTGTTGACTCGCTTCGGCACCATCTCGATCGGCAAGGCACTGGCGCCGGCCATCGCCTACGCGCGCGACGGGTTTCCGGTCGCCGAACTGATGGCCAACGAGTGGACGGCAAACGAGAAGCTGCTGGCGCGCGATCCGGCGACCGCCGCGACTTTCCTGCCGGCCGGCAAGCCGATGGCGCAGGGCGATATCTTCGCAAACCCGCGGCTGGCGCGCAGCCTCGAGGCGATCGCCAAAGAAGGACGTGATGCGTTCTACAAGGGCTCGCTCGCCCGCGCGATCGTTGCCGACCTCAAGGCCCGCAACGGCCTGCTCGAGATGCGCGACTTCGCCGACCACAAGGCCGACTGGGTCGATCCGATCGGCGTGAACTACCGCGGCTACGACGTGATGGAAATGCCGCCGAGCACGCAGGGCTTCGTGGCGCTCGAGATGTTGAACATCATGGAAGGCTTCGACATCAAGGCGCTGGGCCATAACTCCGCCGATTACCTGCACGTGGTGACCGAGGCGAAGCGCATTGCCTTTGCGGATCGCGGCGCCTATTTGGCCGATCGCGATCACATGTCGAAGGACATTCTGAAGACGCTGCTGTCGAAGGACTACGCGACGACCCGCCGCAAGGAGATCGACATGACCAAGGCGGCCAAGAGTTACGCGGCGGGTACGCCTGCGGGCGCCGGCCGGCCGACGCAGGACTTTGCCGGCCGCGATCACGGCGACACCATCTACATGACGGCTGCTGACGGCCAGGGCAACGTGGTGTCGTTCATCCAGTCGTTGTTCGGCTCGTTCGGCGCCGGTTTCGTCGCCGGCGAGACCGGCATCACCCTGCACAACCGCGGGTCTGGCTTCGTACTCACGCCGGGGCACCCGAACCAGATTGGCCCGCACAAGCGTCCCCTTCACACCCTGGTTCCCGCCATGATCATGAAAGACAGTAAGCCGTGGGTCGCCTTCGGCGTGATGGGCGGCGACAACCAGGCCCAGGCCCACGCGCAGGTGGTCGCCAACTTTGTCGATTTCGGCATGCACGTGCAGGCAGCCGGGGATGCGGCGCGCATGCGTCACATGGGCAGCCGCCTGGCACTTGAAAGCGGCATTGGCGCCGACGTGCGCAAGGCGCTCGAAGGGAAAGGCCACACGGTTGCCGACGGCCGCGGCCAGATGGGCGGCTACCAGGCGATCTTGATCGATCCGAGGACCGGCGTCATGCTGGGCGGGTCGGACCTACGCAAAGACGGTTTAGCGATAGGGTGGTAGGGGGAAGAAGGTGCCTAGGGTGCCAAGGGTGCCTGGGTGCTGAAGGGGTTGATCATGCACACGAAGACAGTTGCGCTGGCTCTCATCCTGATCGCGTCGGTTGCGTGCGGAAAGTCCGAGGCCGAGAAGCAGGCCGAACAGGCGGCCGAAGATCTCAAGAAGGCTGCCGAGGCCGTGACCAAGGCGCAGCAGGACGGTGGTGATACCGCCAAGGGCATGGCCGACATGGCGAAGGCGATGCAAGGCATGGCGGCGGCCATCGGCGGCTCCAGTGACGGCAAGCCGGTCGAACCGGTCGCCACCGACGTGCTCAAGGGCACGCTCCCGGCAATCGCGGGCTGGGAAATGACGGCGCCGCGCGCCGAACGCATGACTTCGCCCATCGCCTACTCGCAAGTCGAGACCGAGTACAAGAAGGGCAATGCCGAAATCGAGATGAAGCTGGTCGATACCGGCTACGCGCAGATGCTAATCGCGCCGTGGTCGATGTTCCTGGCGTCGGGCTATAGCCGGGAAACCGGCGACGGTTACGAGAAGTCGATCAACGTGGCCGGCAACCCCGGCTTCGAGAAATTCGACAACAGCTCGAAGCGTGGCGAGTTGAACATTTTCGCCGGCAAGCGATTCATGGTGACCATCGAGGGCCGTGACCTGGCCGACACCAAGGTCTTGTACGAGTTCGCCTCGCAGGTGGACTTCAGCAAGGTCGCCGGCCTCAAGTAGTGCCATCGGGGCGGCACTCCAGTGCCGCCGCCGTCACAGGCGAAATCCGGCTCGTAGCGGGTCGTCGCCGTCGATCAAGAACGTGTGCTCGCCGGTGATCCATGCCGAGCCTTCAATCTCGGGAACGATCGCCGGCCGATCCCCGACCTCGACCCGCTCCAGCACCCGCCCGTGGAATGTCGTGCCGACGATGCTCTCATGCACGAACGGCACTTCGTCCAGCAACAGCCCCATGTCGTTGAGCACGGCCATGACGGCCGCGGTGCCAGTGCCACAGGGTGAGCGATCGACCTCCGCATCGGCGAAGATCGTCACGTTGCGCAGGTGAGCGTCGGGCAACTGGGCGGGCGCGGTGAAAATGGTGCCGTAAATGCCTTCCAGGCCGGCATCGATCGGGTGGACCACCCGGCGCTGCTTCTCCACTTCACGGGCGATGGCCATGCCGAGCTTGCGCAGCTCAGGCAGGTGTGCGGCGTCAATCGGCACGCCGGCGGCTTCGGCATCGACAATCGCGTAGAAGGCGCCGCCGAAGGCGATGTCGACCGGGATTCTTCGGCTGCCCACCGTCACCAGCACAGACGGTTCGAACACAAACGACGGCACGTTGCGGAACGCGACCGACTCGACGTGGACGGCGTCGCCCCGATAGGTGACATTCGCGCGCGCGTCGACCCGGCCGGCCGGGGTGTCGTAGCGGAGCGCGACCGTCGGCGGCTTGCCCTCTTGTTGCGACCAGATCAGCCCGCGTTCAATCGCGATGGTGGTGACGGCAATGATGCCGTGACCGCACATCGTGCTCCAGCCCTCGTTGTGCATGAACAGGATGCCGGCATGTCCGTCGCGCGTCACCGGCTCGGTCAGTAGCGCGCCGTACATGTCGGTGTGGCCGCGCGGCTCGAGCATGATCGACTTGCGCAGGTGGTCGAGGCGCTTCATGGCCCAGCCGCGCTTCTCGAGCATGGTGCGACCCTCGGGGCTTGGCATTCCCTCGATCACCAGCCGCAGGGGCTCGCCGGCCGTGTGTGAGTCGATGGTCTTGATGGGATGAATCATGCGCTGACCCTGAGGATACACTCTCACTAACAGGCATGCGCGCGTTCTACTCGGATCACTTCATCCTGCCGCTGCCGGACGGGCACAAGTTCCCGATGGCGAAGTACTCGCGGCTGCGCGAGCGAATTCTCGCCGACGGCATCATCACGCCGGAGCAGCTGCACGAAGCACCGGCCGCCGCCTGGGACGACCTGCGGCTGGTTCACGACCCGGCCTACGTCGAGGCCGTCGCGAACGGCACGCTGCCTGCAGACGTCCAGCGGCGCATCGGCTTCCCGTGGTCTCCGCAAATGGTCGAGCGTTCGCGCCGGTCGGTGGGCGCGACGATTGCCGCTGCTCACGCGGCCGTTGATGACGGCGCCGCGGCGAACCTGGCCGGCGGCACCCACCACGCGTTTGCCGATCGCGGCGAAGGGTTCTGCGTGTTCAACGACGTCGCGGTCGCCTCGCGCGTCCTGCAACGCGACCAGCATGCCCGCCGCATCGCGATTGTTGACCTCGACGTTCACCAGGGCAACGGCACCGCGGCGATCTTCGCCGGCGACGCTTCGGTCTTCACGTTCTCGATGCACGGCGCCCAGAACTTCCCGTTCCGGAAAGAGGTCAGCGACCTTGATGTTCCCCTCGACGACGGCACAACAGACGAGCACTACCTGGGGCTGTTGCGCCTGCATTTGCCGAAGGTGTTGAACGCTCATCAACCGGATTTCGTCTTCTATCTTGCCGGCGCCGATCCGTACGAGGGGGACCGCCTGGGCCGTCTCAAGCTGACCATCGACGGCCTGCGCCAGCGCGACGAGATCGTGATTGGTGCGTGTCGCCGTGCCGGACTGCCGCTTGCCATCTCGATGAGCGGCGGCTACGCTCCCGACATCGACGCCATCGTCACGATTCACGCCAACACCATTCGCACCGCTGCGCACACTTCATGGCACAACACTTTCGCCTCCTGACCGAACAACAGGTGCAGTCGCTCTTGCCCATGGGCGACTTAATCGCGGCCATGGAGGCGGCGCTCGCGCGCTTTTCCGCCGGCGAGGTCCTTCAGCCGGTGAGGTCGGTGCTGACCGTAGGGCCGACCAAGGCGTTCTTCGGCTTGATGCCGGCCTACGTGCCGAACCCGGGTAGCCTGGGCGCCAAGCTGGTCACAGTGTTTGCCGACAACCCGTCGAAGCAGTTGCCGTCCCACCTGGCGACGATTCTGTTGCTCGACCCCGAGACCGGCTCGCTGCAGGCAATCATGGACGGCCGCTTCATCACCGAGGCCCGCACCGCGGCCGTTTCGGCGGTGTCGGCGCGGTTCCTGGCGAAGCGCGACGCCTCGACGCTGGCACTAATCGGCAGTGGCGTGCAGGCGCGCAGCCATCTGGAGGCGTTTGCGGAAGTGCGTCAGTTAAAGGACGTCCGCGTGTGGTCGCCGAACCCGGCCAGCCGCGAGCGCTTCGTTGGCGAGATGGGTGGGCACGTGCCGGTCCCGGTTCGTGCGGCCGACACCGCGGAAGCTGCCGTACGAGGCGCCGACCTGGTGGTGCTCGCGACCTCCTCCATCACGCCGGTGATTAAAAGTGAGTGGGTCGACGCTGGCGCCCATGTCGTGTCGGTTGGCGCGTGTCGGCCGGATCAGCGAGAGATCGACCCCTCTCTTACAGCTCGCGCCCGGCTCTATGTGGACTCGCGGGCCGCGGCGCTGGTGGAATCGGGCGATGTGGTGATGGGCATGGCCGACGGGCTGTTCGACGCCTCCCACATCCGTGGCGAACTCGGCGAAGTGGTGCTCGGGCGAGCCGAGGGCCGTCGCGGCGACCGTGACATCACCATCTTCAAGTCTCTTGGCATGGCCGTCGAAGACGTGGTCGCGGCAGACCTGGTACTGCGGCGCGCCATCGAAACGGGCGCGGGAACGGAGTTGACGCTATGACCGATATGGGCGACGCACCTCCCAAGCGACGGCGGACATGGATCTGGGTTGTCGTCGGCATCTTTGCCTTTCTGTTTGTGGCGGCGATTGGCAGTTCGGTGTTCGTTGCCTACTGGCTTGGCAATCACATGGAGATTATCGAGACGCCGGTCGGCGACGCGACTTCACGCTTCGATGCCGTCAGGGCCAAATTTGCCGGCCAACTGCCGCTGTTGGAATTCAGAGACGGCGAAACGCTGACTAATTCCGGCGGTCCCAATCCTGCTTCGACCGTCAAGCTGACCACCCTGCACATTCTCGCGTTCGACGAGAGCGAAGGAAGCGAAGGCCGGATGGTGAGCGTGGACGTGCCGTTCTGGCTGCTGAGGCTGAAGTCGGGACCGATCGCCTTCAGCTCCTATGCCAGCGGCTTCGACGACAGTCGCGTCACCTTGCGGGTGGAAGACATCGAACGCCGCGGTCCCGGGATTGTGCTCGACATCACTGAACCGAACGAGGGGCGGGTCCTGATTTGGGCTGAATAAAGGTGCTCAGGTGCTGCGGTGCTGAGGTGCTGGGTGCTCAGGTGCTGACGTGCTGAGAGCTCAGACGTGCAAGTACTTGCGCATGCGCGCCACGAAGGTCTGCTTCGCTTCGGGCACAATGGCCGCGGCTGCTGAGGCACGGGCCTCATCCAGCCCTGTGCGCCGGGCGGTGACGATTCCGGAGATGTGATCGAGCAGCGACGGGTTGGCGACCGCCAGTTCGCGGAAATCGGCAGCGGAGATCTCGAGAGCCTGCGTGTCGTCGATGGCGCGCACGGTCGCCGTGCGGCGGTCACCAGTCAGCATCGACATCTCGCCAAAGAACCCACCCGCGGGTATGACGGCAACCTCGCGCCCCGATGGTTCGAGCGTCACCCGCGCGCGGCCGGTCATCAGCACGAACATCGAATCGCCCGCCGCGCCTTCGCGAACCATCGCCTCACCGGCGGCGAACAAATGATGGCGGGCGGTGGCCGCCAGGCGAGACCGCGCCTCCGGGGTCTGGGTCGCGAACAAGTCGACAGAGCCAAGACGATCGGCAGCCGCCGTCACATGGGCGTCGGTGCGCAGCGGCTCTTCCTGCCGCTCGTACTGAATCTGAATCGGGAACGGAATTTCGATGTTGTGGCGGCGGAATGTGTACCAGATGTTCGTGCGCACCTGGTCGCGGGCGAGCCGATCGGTCGCGTAGTCTTCAATCCAGAACAGCGCCAGGTAATCGACCGATGAACCGCCGAACCCCTTGATGACCACCTGTGGCTCCGGCGTGCGCATGACGAGCGGCGCGTTGGCAATGGCCTCGTGCAACGCGCGCTTCACGTCGTTGGGCGGCGTGCTGTAGCTGGCCCCGACCTCCACCTCGATGCGGCTCGGCACGGTCGGCTCCGAAAAATTCAGAACCGGTTCCTTGCCAATTACGCTGTTGGGAACGACCAGGAACTGGCCGTCCTTGGTACGCAGCTTGGTGGCGCGCCAGGTGACCTCGTGGACCTGCCCCTCGCGGTCGCCGACCTGAATCCAGTGACCGACGCGAAACGGCTTCTCGATCTGGATCGCGAGTCCGGCGAACAGGTTGCCCTGCGTGTCCTGCAACGCGAAACCGAGAACCACGGCGCCGACCGCCGATGTGGTGAGTAGCTGCTCGCGCAGCAACACCGTGCCGATCGCCACGAACAAGGCGATGACCGCGGCGTCCTGGACGATGCCGGGAAAGCGGTCGTTCGGGCGATCGTCGCGCCAC
>JANMUX010000261.1:0-6281 GCA_031392125.1 Acidobacteriota bacterium
AACACCGTGTCGTGCTCGGCCACCGACCTGGCCGGCAACGCGTCAAGCGCGTCGTTCACCGTCACCATCACTCCACCGGTGCCTGGCCGCATGCACGGCACCGGCGGCATCGGCAACGGCGGCGACCGGACCTGGTTCGCGCTCGATGTTCGAGAGACGGCAGAGTACGTTGATCGCGGCTGGCTGATGCTGAAGCTCACCGACGAGGATGGGCAACCCGACCGCTACTTCGCTGCCAACGTAACGGACGTTCGCTTCTCGGACCAGCCGGGATACTCACCGGGGAAACAGAAGAGCAATGGCGTGGATACCGTGTCGTTCACCGGAGTCGGTTACTGGAATGGCCACGCCGGCCACACTTACGAAGTGGTCGCGAGCGACCGCGGCGAGCCGGGCCGCGGTCACGACACCTTCAAGGTGGTGATCAAGGATCCGTCAGGAGTGGTCGTCGCGACCGCGGGTGGCACGCTCGAGTCGGGGAACCTGCAGTCGCTGCGCTGACACCCGACCGCTTTAACCGCGACCGATGGCGCGGAGCTCATGTTCGAGCGTCTGCGCCATCCCCTCGTCTAGTGGCCGAGCCGCGAACCCAAGTTCGCGGACGGCTTTTGCGTTCGAGCCGAAGTAGGTGGTGCCGGCCAGCACGCGCAGCGCCTCGGGCTTGAAGGCCGGCGGCAGGTTCGTGACACGCCCGGCCAGGCTCATCAGCGCGGCCAGGCCGCGCATGCTCCGCGGTCCCGGGTGCATCAACGGCGGCCGCACTTGCGCAACTTTGGCAGCCAGGTCGAACGCGTCCTCGAAGGTGTGGCGCGGTCCGGTGATGATGTAGGTTTCGCCGGGCGTGCCCTTTTCCATGGCCAGAATGTGTCCGCGGGCCGTGTCTTCCACATGTGACCAGCAGAAGGCGGTGCGCGCCGGTGTCATCGGCAGGCGGCCACGCAGCAGATCCACGAGCGCGGTGTGCATGCCGCTGGTATCGCCGGGGCCATAAACCAGGCCGGGCATGGCGATGATCAGCGGGAGGCCATCTGCCATCTTCGGCAGGGCCACGCGGTAATGCGCGATCCACTTCGTGCGGTCGTAGTGACTCAGATGGGGGCCGTCGTAGCGGTACGACTCGTCTGGGACGGCGCCGCGGGTATCGGAAAACACCGCCACCGTGCTGGTGTAGACGCCGCGAGGAATCTCGAGCGTGCGCATGGTCTTGAGGACGTTGCGCGTGCCGTCGACGTTGATCTGATCGGCGAGCGGCTCGTCGACGCCGACCTTGTACCAGGCAGCCACGTGAAACACGCCGTCCACGCCCTGCATGGGCGCGCGCAACGTGTCGCGGTCGGTGATGTCACCGGCGTGCATCTCGACGCCCAGCGCCTTGAGCATGCCCGCCCTGTGGGGCGAGCGAACCAGCGCCACCACCTTGTGGCCGCGCCCGAGCAACTGCTTGACGATCTCGCCGCCGATGAAACCGGTGGCACCCGTGACGAAGTACTTCGCCATTCCCCGGGCAACAGCTTACTACGCTCGCAAACCCGCCACCGAGGACTCTGGCGACTCCGAGGACACGCGCGCTAACCCTTCGAGCAGGTCATCAATCAGATCGGTCGCGTGCTCGATCCCTGGCGACAGTCGAATCAGCCTGTCGGACAGGCCAAGCGCCGCGCGCTGGTCGGCGGGAATTGATGCGTGGGTCATTCGGGCCGGGTGGCACACCAGCGACTTGACGCCGCCGAGGCTCTCCCCGAGCGTGAAGAGCCGGCGCTGTGACACAAATGCGGTGACGTCATCGATCGACCCATTGAGTTCGAACGACAGCATGCCGCCGAAGCCAGTCATCTGTTGCCTGGCAATCTGGTGTCCGGGATGATCGGCCAGGCCCGGATAGTGGACTCGCGTCACCGCCGGGTGCGCCGCCAGCGCCTGGGCAATGCAGCCGGCGTTTTCGGCATGCCGCTGGACGCGCAGTTCCAGGGTTTTGAGGCCGCGCAGCGTGAGCCAGCAGTCGAGCGGAGCCGGCACCGCGCCAATCGCGTTCTGCAGGAACTTCACCGGCTCGAATACCACGGGGTCACGCGCGAGCACCGCGCCCTGGATCAAGTCCGAGTGTCCGGCGAGATATTTGGTCACGCTGTGGACCACCAGGTCGGCGCCAAGGGCAAACGGCTGCTGGAACACCGGCGTCGCAAAGGTATTGTCGACGACAACCAGCGCGCCCTTCGCATGGGCGAGATCGGCGATCGAGGCGATGTCCGAAACCAGCAGGCGAGGATTGGTCGGCGACTCCAACCACACGAGGCGGGTATTGCTGGTGACCGCCGCCGCGACCGCGGCGAGGTTGGTGGTATCGACCGGCGTGATGGTGAGGCCGAGGCCCGCGAACACGCGAGTGAGCAATCGATAGGTCCCGCCGTAAACGTCGACCGGCACGATCACTTCGTCGTGCGGCCGCAGGTAGGCCTGCAGCACGGCGTGCTCGGCGGCCAGGCCCGACGCAAACACCGCGCAGTGCGTCACGCCTTCCAGCTCCGCCAGCACGGCTTCGAGCCGCTGGCGCGTGGGGTTGTTGGTGCGCGCGTAATCAAAGCCGAAATTCACGCCAGGACTCGCCTGCTCGAACGTCGAGGTCTGGTAGATGGGCGCGATCAGCGCCCCGGTTGACGGGTCGCTCGGTTGGGCGGCGTGGATGGCACGAGTGGCAAAACGCATGTCTATCGAACCTCTATCTCTCCCCTCTTGGGGCGGGAGTTAGCACCACGGCTCTGCGGCCAGGTTGCTGTGGCGTCTGCGGGCCCGGTCCCTCAGCCACTCTCGATAACTGCCGTGCCGTCATGGCAAAGCCTAATCAATCTATTTGAATGCGATGATGAGTGTCAAGGAGGAGAGGAACATCCGATAATCACCACCGGATGCGAACACTGATTGCCGCGCTGCTGATGCTGCCTGCCCTCGCGGCAGCCGACACCTATCCGAGGCAGGCTGGCGTCGATGCGATTCACTACGTGTT
This sequence comes from Acidobacteriota bacterium, assembly GCA_031392125.1. GTDB lineage: Bacteria > Acidobacteriota > Vicinamibacteria > Vicinamibacterales > UBA2999 > 12-FULL-67-14b. Next base: position 3,002 of record JANMUX010000261.1, read on the forward strand.
CCGGCTCACGCTCGCCGACAGTTCCGACCAGCTTGCCGGGCGCGCGACGGTCGCCGTCAAGTTCACGGCCGGCGGCATCAGCGCCGTGGTGCTCGACCTCACGTCGCTGGCTGCCGGCAAGGGCATGACCGTGCACTCGGTCGACGCACTCCCCTTTACGCACGACGGCAATCGCTTGCGCGTTCAGCTGCCGTCGCCGTCGCAAGCGGGACAGGAATTCAGCTTCACCGTTGCTTACTCGGGCGTTCCTGGCGCCGGTCTGCACATTGGGCCGAACATGCACGGCGAGCGCGCAATGTTCAGCGACAGCTGGCCGAACCAGGCCCGCCAGTGGCTGCCGGTGATCGACCATCCGTACGACAAAGCTACCAGCGAGTTCATCGTCACAGCCCCGAGCCATTACCAGGTGGTTTCAAGCGGCCTGCTGATCGAAGAGATCGATTTGCCGGACGGCCAACGGCGCTCGCACTGGAAGCAATCGGTGCCGATCGCCTCGTGGCTCCACGCACTGGGCGTGGCGCGGTTCACCGCGCATCACGCCGGCAGCGTCCGCGGCATCCCGCTGCAGACGTGGGTGTTCCCGCAGAACCGCGACGGCGGCTTGGCGCTGTTCGAAGACCTGTCACGACGGACGCTCGCCTTCTTCATCGACCACGTTGGCCCTTACTCGTACGAGAAGCTGGCGAACGTTCAGGCCGTTGGCATCAGCGGCGGCATGGAACTGGCGAGTGCGATTTTCTACGGCGAGAAGGACGTCGCTTCAGGGCGCGCGCCAGTCGTCCACGAGATCGCTCACCAGTGGTTCGGCAACGCGGTGACCGAACGCGACTGGGACGATGTGTGGCTGAGCGAGGGGTTTGCGACGTATTTCGCGCTGTTGTTCACGGAGCACGATCAAGGTCGCGATGCCTTCGTCGACGGCCTGAAACGCAGCCGCGAACAGGTGTTCGGCCTGACGCAGAAGTTTCCCGACGCCCCGATCGTGCACCGTAACCTGCACGACATGCGGCAGGTATTGAACGGCCTGATCTACCAAAAGGGCGCGTGGATGCTGCACATGTTGCGGGCGGAGGTGGGAACGGAATACTTCTGGGCCGCCATCCGCGAGTACTACCGTCGCTACCAGAACCAGAACGCCTCGACCGCGGAGTTGCGAGCAGTCTTCGAACAGGTGTCGGGCAAGAACCTCGAGTGGTTCTTCACGCAGTGGCTGACCCGCCCAGGCGTGCCGAGGGTCGAAGGCTCATGGCGTTACGACGCGGCGGCCAAGCAGGTCGAGGTCACGCTGACGCAGTCGCAGGCCGCCGATGCATTCCGCCTGAAGGTGGACATCGGTATCGCCGCCACGACCGGAGCGGTCCCCAAGGTCGAGCGCGCCGAGATGACGGCGACACGGGCGACGATGAGGTTTGATGCGGCGACCGAGCCAGCCGCCGTGACCATCGATCCAGGCACCTGGATGCTGGCCGAGATGGGCGCGTTCACGAAGCAGCGCTAGACGGTCCTTACCGGCAAAGCTGCAGCGAGCGATGAGTCCGGGCTACAATGGGGGCTGGTTCGGGGCGTGGCTCAGCCTGGTAGAGCGTCCGCTTTGGGAGCGGAATGTCGCTGGTTCGAATCCAGTCGCCCCGACCACTTCCTTTCGGTCCATTCCGGCACCTTCCTCAGCCTGCGCGCCGACGTAAGATGACGGGCGATGTCCATGGTCCTCGTCCGCTATCGCAGGGTTGATAACGCCCGCTTCCTGCAAAAACTCCAGCACGCCATTCCCTCAGTGATCGTGCTTACGGACGGCATCAGCCACCTGCAGCACGACCCACACGGCGTCAGCCTGGCCCTTGGTATCGCCGAAGTGGTGGTCAGCCTGCTCGTCATTGGTACGGTGATCCGCGGCTTCCGCGAGCTGCGCGCCGCCCGTACGAGCGCCACGGCTGGGCAGCAAGCGCACCCGCATCACGGCATCGACTGGATTGACCTGTCTCTGGGCGCCATGCTGCTCGTCGAAGCCTACGCCAAGTTCCACGCGAACGGCCGGCTCGCCAGGCCGACCATTCTCATGGGCGTGGTCTTGATCGTGATCGGCCTGTTCCATGGACGGATTGCGGCATGGGGCGCGCGCCGGCTCGAGCTGCGCATCGATGATCGAGGTATCAGCGTGCCCGGGCGCTTCTTTCGCCGCCTGACGCTGGCGTGGTCCGAGGTCGCCGAGATCACCGTGGGCGCCACCACCGCGCGGGTGATTGCGGTCAACGGCCGCGATCAGCCATTGAATCTCGCCGACGCCATCAATGCCGATGAGATTCGCCACGTGCTCGCCGATGCGAGGGCGCGGCTCGTCTCGCATCGTGCTCACGTGGCGGGCGCGGACGTAACGACGGCGTAACCGATAGATGCAGGTCACTCATGCGTTGAATCTTTTCGATTCGCTGCATAGGATGGTCGCCATGGAGAGCTTGAAGAGGCGTATCGCCGTTCCACACTCGTCGCCCCGCATCACGTCCCCGCGCACGACCCGCCAGCACCCCGCGAACGACAGCATCCAGATTTTCACCTCCGCCAAGGCTACGGCGGGCCAGCAGCGCTGTCAGCAGCAGCAGTCGCCGCAGTAATCCCCACAACTGTTCCTGATTAACCAGGTCGGCGCCATGCGCCGAGTGGATGTCGCTTTGTTCGCGAGGTCACCGCGTGAAATTGTTGTTTCTGGTCGTGTATTTATTCGTTGCGGTCGACGCGTCGGCCCAGGCCCGGATGACGCCGCGCCCGCTCGACCCGCTCGCCGCCGAGACGTTCGAGCACGCCGTGACCGGCTCCGCACTTGTGCGCGCGCTGGTCCATCAACTGGAGGCGTCGAACCTGGTGGTGCACATCGAGTCATCGCGGGGCTTGCCCGGTGGGGTCAGGGGCACCATGCGGTTTGTCACCAGCCGCGGCGGTTACCGTTATGTCCGGATCACCCTGGCGGCCGACCTGCGTACCGAGGCGCGCGCCGCTATTCTCGGACACGAACTGCAGCATGCCTGCGAACTCGCCGCCTCAAACGCACACGACACCGCCGCGGTCAGGCGACTCTACGAGTTGGCCGGCCACTACCCGACGCATTCCCAGGATGTGTTTGAAACCCGAGCCGCCATGCTGGTGGAGCGGCAAGTGAGGGCCGAGTTGAGAACCGAACCCGGTGATCGCGGCGGGAAGTAACTGTAAAGGGGCGTGGCACGGTTACCTCGAAAACGTGGCAAATTCTGCGTCTGATTGCACAAATTGACGCAGATCGGCGTGTAAC
>JANMUX010000263.1:0-2482 GCA_031392125.1 Acidobacteriota bacterium
GATCCAGGCCACCATGGCGAAGCTCTACAAGCTGCACTCGCGCAACCAGGGCTTCCGCATGTACAGCCGCGCGCTGATCATGGAGAACAAGTGGCGCGCCGCGCGCTACGGCCTCGAGGGCAAGCTGATCGACTTCGGCCGTGAAATCGAAGTGCCCGCCCGCGAGCTGATGCTCGAGTACCTCGACTTTATTGATGACGTGGTCGACGAGCTGGGAAGCCGAAACGAGATCGATTACATCAAGACCATGCTGGTGAACGGCTGCGGCGCCGAACGCCAGCTCGCCGTGTTCGCCGAGACCCAAGACCTCAAGAAAGTGGTCCAATACATGGTTTCAGAGACGCAGGCGGGCCTGTAAGGGTATGACCCCTCTGGCTCGTCACTAGTGGGTACGGGGGTCAGACCCCTATAATTGGGACCGCAATGACCACAGCATTTGACGTCGAGCTCGAGCCGGGCGCCAGGAACGCAATTCGCGTCTGCCTTAACGTGCAGCCGCATGAGCGGGTGACCATTGTCGCCGACCGCGAGTGCGCCGATATTGCTGCCAGCCTCGTGCACGAGATCGAGGCGGTGGGCGCGCCCTACAAGGCGTTCATCCTCGAAGACGTCGCGGTGCGGCCGCTGGTTGACCTGCCGCCGGTGATTGCCGCCGACATGGAGCAGAGCCAGGTCAGCATCCTGGCGGTGCACGTGCAGCGCAACGAGCTCAAGTCGCGCATGCAGCTGACCGACATCGTCAATCGCCGCAAGATGCGCCATGGCCACATGGTGAACATCAATCGGCAGATGATGCTCGAGGGCATGCGCGCCGACTTCCACAAGGTCGACGTCCTCAGCTCGAAAGTAATCGACATCGTCCGCCACGCGAAGCGGGTGCGTGCCACCACCAAGGGAGGCAGCGACTTCGTCGCCGACCTCGACCCCAACTACCGCTGGGTGAAAACTAGCGGCTTGATCAGCCCCGACAAATGGGGCAACCTGCCGGGCGGCGAGGTGTTTACCAGCCCAGGCGACGTGAACGGCACGCTGGTGATCGACGGTGTGGTTGGTGATTACCTGTGCGAGAAATTTGGCAGCCTGTTTGCGACGCCACTGACGCTGCGCGTGAAGGACAACCGGCTGGTCGAGGCGTTTAGCGAAAACAAAGAGCTCGAAGCCGACTTCTGGAAGTACACGCACACCGACGAGAATTCCGACCGCGTCGGCGAGTTCGCCATCGGCACCAACATCGAGCTTAAACAGGTGATCGGCCACATTCTGCAGGACGAGAAGTTCCCCGGCATTCACATCGCCTTCGGCAACCCCTACGGCGTGCACACCGGCGCCGACTGGTTCTCGTCCACGCACATCGACGTGGTCGCCACCCGCTTCGACATCTGGGTAGACGACCGCAAGATCATGGACGATGGGAAGTTCCTGATCGATTGATTCCCTCCCTGCGCGACGCATTCAATAAGTCCTGGAGCGAGGCGCAATACCGCGACCTGACGGCGCGGCTCGAGCGCCGCACCGGCGCGGGCCTGGGCTTTTCAATCAGCGAGACTCCCTGTTTCTTCCCGCGCTCGCTGATGGACGAACTGTCCGCCACAGGCCTCGAGCTGGTCGCGCAGCTGTTCGACAGTCCCGACGCCCGTGCGGCCGCGCTCGCGGCGGTGCCCGATCGCTTTCGTGGGCCGAATGCTGAGGAGCAGCCAACGTTTCTGCAAGTAGATTTCGGGTTGGTGCGGGGCGCGGCTGGCGCGATCGAGCCCAAGCTGGTGGAGCTGCAGGCGTTCGCGTCGCTTTATGGGTTTCAGCTCGCGGTCGCGGAAGCCTATCGCGATGCTTTTGGGATGGACTCGTCGCTCGGCCTGTACCTTGGCGGCCTCGATGCGTCCAGCTATCACGCCCTCGTCGGCCAGGCGCTGCTGAACGGTCACGACCCCAGGCATGTAGTGCTGATGGAGATCGAGCCGCGCAAACAGAAAACGTGGCCCGACTTCGTCGTCACTGAGCAGATGTGGGGCATCCGCGCCGTCGACACCGCCGAAATCGAGCGCGAGGGCCGGCGCCTGTTCTATCAGCGTGATGGGCAACGGACGCCGATTGCACGCATCTACAACCGCGTCATCCCCGACGAGCTCGAACGCAAGAACGTGCCTCTGCCGTTCGACTATCGCGACGATCTCGACGTGGAGTGGGCGGGCCACCCGTCGTGGTACTTCCAGATCAGCAAGTTCTCGATACCGTGGCTGTCGCACCGGTCGGTGCCGGCGACGCAGTTTCTCCACGAGATCGACCGACTACCGGTGGACCGCGATCGCTACTTGCTGAAGCCGCTGTTCTCGTTCGCGGGTGGCGGAATTATCTTTGCGCCCACTGATGCGCAGATTGCCGCGATCCCGGCGGATCAGCGCAGCAACTACATCCTCCAGGAACGCATCCAGTTCGAGCCGGTGATCGAAACGCCGGAAGGGCCGACGCAGGCAGAGATCCGGAT
>JANMUX010000422.1:0-4821 GCA_031392125.1 Acidobacteriota bacterium
TGCGTTTGCGCCTCACCCACGCGGCCGTCCTCGCCGTCGCCTTCGGCGCGGAACCAGAGTCGGTCACGATCGCCGCCAATCCAGCCACGGCTGTCGATGCTCACGCCATTGGCGCCTTCGCCCGCCTGCCACTCGAGCTGATCGAACAGGACCGAGTAGCTCATTGCCCGGTCGTGCACCGCGTGACCTTCGACGTCTGGGAACGCCGCCTTTCGGGTCTCCTCCGTCACGGCCGGTATGAACGGCGGCAACTCACGAGGCTTCTGGGCAGACCCGGTCGCCGGAGAGCTGGGCTTGGACTGTTCCTGCTGGTGGCCCGCGTGGGGCTCAGCCTGCGCAAACGTCGGAACACTGGTCGCGAGCAGGAGACCAACGACGGCGGAAGCAAAACGGAGGTGTCGCCGCGGAGTCATTCTTCCACCCGCACTTCGCGGAACATGCCCGCTTCCATGTGAAAGAGCAGGTGGCAGTGATACGCCCAGCGTCCCAAGGCATCCGCAGTGACGCGATAAGAGCGTTTCGTGCCGGGAGGCATGTCCACGGTGTGCTTACGCACGTGGAACTTGCCTTCGTCGTCCTCGATGTCGCTCCACATACCATGCAGGTGAATGGGGTGCGTCATCATCGTATCGTTCACCAGGACGATCCGGAGGCGTTCGCCGTAGGTCAGGCGCAGGGGCTCGGCATCGGAGAACTTGACGCCATTGAAGGACCACGCGAAGCGGCCCATGTGCCCAGTCAGGTGCAGTTCGATCGTTCGCCCTGGCTCCCGACCGTCGGGATCGTCGAACACGCTCTTGAGATCGGCGTACGTGAGCACCCGTCGTCCGTTGTCACGCAGCCCGATGCCCGGATCGTCGAGTCGAGATGTCGGCGTCATCGTCTGCATGTCGACAAGAGGATTTCCGTCTTCCGTCGACGGATGCTGCTGCATTCCACCGCTCGTGCCCGCCATGTTGTGACCCGGGTGTGGATCGGCCGGCTGCTGTGGCGGCATCGTGTGGCCCGCATGAGGATCCGGTACCGTCTGAGCCGCAGGCTTCTGTGGGCTCATGGCATTCATGTCATGCCCCATTCCCCCGTGCCCCATGTCCGCCATCGTCAGCATCGGCCTGGCGTCGAGCTCCGGCACCGCCGCTCGCAGGCCCTCACGTACGGCCAGCGTGCCCGCGGCGAAGCCCGTCCGATCCATGGACTGCGCTAAGATCGTGAATGCGTCCTGACCGGACGGTTCGACGATGACGTCGTAGGTTTCCGCTGTCGCGATCCGGAACTCGTCGACGGTGACCGGGTGCACGTACTGGCCATCCGCTGCCACCACGGTCATCTTCAGGCCTGGAATTCGAACGTCAAAGTACGACATCGCCGAGCCATTGATGAACCGCAGCCGGACTCGCTCTCCGGATTTGAAGAGACCCGTCCAGTTGCCAGCTGGCGCGGTGCCGTTCATCAGGTAGGTGTAGGTGTACCCAGACACGTCAGCGAGGTCCGTCGGGTTCATCCGCATCTCGCCCCACATCGTGCGATCGGCGAGCGCCTCCTTGAGGCCCTGCGTGCGAACATCCCGGAAGAAGTCGCCGACTGTCCGCTGCTTGAAGTTGTAGTAATCGGAGCGCTTCTTCAATTTCGCAAACACGCGCGCAGGATTCTCGTCAGTCCAGTCTGTGAGCATCACGACGTGCTCTCGGTCGTACTTGAAGGACGACGGCTCTCGCGGCTCGATGACGAGGGGACCATACAGACCGCGCTGTTCCTGAAATCCTGAATGACTGTGGTACCAATAGGTGCCGGCCTGCCGCACCTCGAACCGATACACATAGGTCTCGCCTGGGCGAATGCCGTGGAAGCTGAGACCAGGGACTCCATCCATGTTCGCGGGCAGAAGAATGCCGTGCCAGTGAATCGACGCGTCCTCATCCAGCGTGTTCGCCACACGCATCGTGACCGTGTCGCCCTCTCTCCAGCGAAGAGTGGGCGCCGGAACAGAGCCGTTCACGGTAATCGCGACTCTCGGACGCCCGGTGAAGTTCATCGGCGTTTCGCCGATTCGCAGGTCGAACTCGGTCCCGGACAGTGTGGTCCAGGCAACGGGCGTGATCCCTTGAGCCAATGCCGTCGTCCGCCACAGTCCAAGTCCCGCCACGGCGCCGCCGACGGCCAGCCCTTTGACGTAGGTGCGGCGAGACACACCCCCTTCGGATGCAGTTTCCGATGTGAACCGGTGAGCACTCATGATGTCAGTCCTGATGGCCCTTCTTCGGCGGCGCTGATGCCGCACCGATCGAGTCCCCCTGCAAGAAGCGCCGGGTCTCCTCGTCTTCCCTGAATTGCGCCGGGGTCTTCGGATTGAGCGATTCCATTCGCTCAATCTCCTCCGGTGTCAGCTTCGGCAGACGCCGAACGAAATGCACCAACCCCCAACTGTCGCGCTCGCCTTCGAGCGTTCCGTTCCCCCAGGCCGGCATGCCGGTCAACCGAATGCCGTGCTCGATGATCGAGAACAGCTCACCGTCCGTTAGCGACTGTGTGTTCGTCGCGCGCATGTCAGGAGCCCTCGGGTACAGGCCCCGACCGACCTGCGTGTCGCCGCTTCCGTCGTTGGCATGGCAGGACGCGCAGTGGTCAGCGTAGTGGCCTAACGCCTGATTGATGACCTCCGGCGTCGGCTGCACGGGATTGGTTCGGCCGCGCATCGCCTGGGGAGTTGCCCAACGCCGCATCGCACGGGCCAGAACTTCTTCCACTCGACCAGGCTCGTCGTGGGCGCTGAGACCTCCGCTTACGATCGAGTAGGCGATCACACTCCCGAGCACCGACACCACGGCCACCAGGAGCACGAACGCTCGGAGCGTGGCTTTCCAGCCGCCGGTCTGTGCGGGGCCGGTAGATTTTCTGAACGGCATCCCGCGACCTGGACGACGTTGGCGGTCCTTCATTTGATCCCTGTAAACACACACAGCGCGTGGACGACGGCCGTGGCAGACGGTCGTCGACCGTTGCCCGCTCCACGAGGCAGCGCTAACGAGCGCTCAGTTGATGGGGATCAGACGCGGAGAACGAGCGGGGATGCGGTGGGCGGAGTACTGCCCGGTGGAGTGCGGTAGTCGAATACTGCGTCAGAGTCGGCGACCTTGCTGATCGAGTCGTGAACCGGTACGGCGACGAGCAGATTCGGCCCCGGCTCGCTGTCGGCGCGGGCCGCGGTCGTGGTCGCTGCTTCGCGCATGGCAGCATCATGATCACTGCAGTCGTGGCCGGCTGTGCCGCCGCGCATGTTTGGACCCGGCGACGGAGTAGCAGCCTGCTTGTTGTCGCAGGGCTTTCCAGAGGCGTGGTGCGCGACCGCGCGGGTGGCCGCAGCGGAGTCGCACAGCATCGTGCAAACCGTTCCCGACACCGGCAAGGCGGTCAGGAGCAGTAGCAAGACGACGCTGATGCGGTGTCTCCAGCTCACGTGTTCGAGTATAGCGCGATGTGCGAGCCTGGAGCCACCTCGGCAGGGGAGCCCAATTTCACAGGGAAACCCGTCTCAGGCGAAGCGCATTACCGATGACCGACACGGAACTGAGGGTCATCGCTGCGCTTGCGATCATGGGGCTCAGCAGCAGACCCAGGAACGGATACAACACACCCGCCGCGACTGGCACTCCGAGTACGTTGTAGACAAAGGCAAAGAACAGGTTCTGGCGGATGTTGCTCATCGTGGCTCTGCTGAGGCGACGCGCGCGCACGATACCCCGAAGGTCGCCTTTCACGAGCGTGACCCCGGCGCTCTCCATAGCCACGTCTGTCCCGGTGCCCATCGCGATGCCCACGTCCGCCTGCGCGAGCGCAGGCGCGTCGTTGATGCCGTCTCCGGCCATCGCCACACGTTCACCGCTCGCCTGCAAGCGCTTGATCACCTCTGCCTTCTGATCCGGCAGTACGTCGGCTTCGATGCGATCGATCCCGACGGACTTCGCGACGGCCTCAGCGGTCGTGCGATTGTCACCGGTGAGCATCACCACCTTGATGCCCTCCCGGTGCAAGGCCTCGATGGCTTCGTGTGTGGTGGGCTTGATGGGATCGGCGACGCCGACGAGTCCAGCCGTCCTTCCATCGACCGCGACAAACATAACGGTCTGGCCCTCGCGCCGTAGTTCCTCCGCTCGCGCCTTCAACTGACCGGGATCGATGCCGAGCGCCTCGAGGTGCTTCAGATTCCCAATGGCCACCGTACGTCCATCGACGGTGCCGGTCACGCCTTTGCCCGTGGCCGACGCGAAGTTCGTGACCTCGGACATGTCGACGTTCCGTTCGCGCGCGCCTCCCACAATCGCTGCGGCGAGTGGATGTTCGCTCACATGCTCAAGGCTCGCGGTCAGGCGCAGCAGCGTGGCGGCGTCGATCCCAGGCTGGGGCTCGATCGTCACGAGCTTTGGCCTGCCCTCCGTGAGCGTGCCCGTCTTGTCCACGACGATCGTGGTCACCTTCTCGAGGATCTCGAGCGCCTCGGCGTTGCGAATGAGTACGCCGCCTTCGGCACCCCGGCCGGTACCGACCATGATCGACATAGGGGTCGCCAGACCGAGTGCGCAGGGGCACGCGATGATCAAGACAGCGACCGCATTAACGAGTGCGTGCGCCAGTCGCGGCTCCGGTCCATAGAATGCCCAGACGATGAACGTGACCACCGAGACGGCGATGACGATCGGCACGAACCAGCCCGCCACCGTGTCGGCGAGCCGCTGAATGGGCGCACGGGATCGCTGCGCCTCACTCACCATGCGGACAATCTGTGCGAGCAACATGTCGCTGCCGACTCGTTCTGCTCGCATGATG
>JANMUX010000382.1:0-8025 GCA_031392125.1 Acidobacteriota bacterium
TGGGGCATCCGCTGCTCAATCGTGGCACGGGGCATGGTGGGGCGAAGGTGTCCGGTTCTATCCCGCAATGGGCAGCGGGGCGTTCCTGGTCGCGGCATGCCACTACCTGGCGGAGCGATGCGAAGAGGCCATGGTCCGCGACGGCGAATGGAGCCTGCGGCACGTCACCCCGGCCGATCGCGCGAACCTTCGGCGTCAGGTTGCGGAGCAATGTCTTTACGGCGTCGACCTGAACCCCATGGCCGTGCAACTCGCGCGGCTGTCGCTTTGGCTGACGACGCTGGCGGCGGGCAAGCCGCTGACGTTTCTCGATCATCACTTGTCGGTCGGCAACAGCCTGCTGGGCGGATGGCTGGCCGACCTGTCGAGGCCGCCGCTGCGCGGGCACGTAAACCACCCGGCGCCGTTGCCGTTGTTCGATGACGGCGTCTCGGAAGTCGTTGCCGTGCACGTGTTACCGGACCGACTGCGTTTGGCGGTTCAACCATCGGACTCGCTTCAAGCCGTGCGCGACAAGGAGCACGTGCTCGACAGGTTGACGGCGCCAAACGGGCCGTTCGCGAAGTGGTCGCGGGCTGTGGATGCCTGGTGTGCGGCTGCGTTGTGGCCGGGCACGCCGCCGTCGCAGGCAACCGTCAACGAATGGATCGCTGCATCACTTGGCGGCAAGACGACGCTGCCGTCGGATCAGTTGGCGCGATGGACCGCCAAGGCGGCGGAACTTGCGGCCGGCCACTCGGTGTTTCATTGGGAGCTGGCGTTCCCAGAAGTGTTCTTCGACGCGCGCGGTCAGCGGCGCGCCGATGGCGGTTTCGATGCGGTGCTCGGCAATCCCCCCTGGGACATGCTGCGGTCCGACAGCGGTCCGGCCTCGGCGCGAGGCGCCGATCGCGTCCGTGCGGCGCCCGTCAGGCGCTTCTTTCGCTCCTCGGGAATCTACACCGCGCAAGGCAAGGGTCACGCCAATCGCTATCAGCTGTTCGTCGAGCGCAGCTGGCAACTCACGCGCCCGGGCGGACGCTTTGGCCTCATCCTGCCTTCCGGCATCGCCACCGATCACGGCAGCGGGCTGCTGCGCCGCCGGCTGCTCGACCGCTGCGCCGTAGACACCTGGCTGGGCCTCGACAACCGGGCCGGCATCTTCCCGATTCATCGCAGTGTGCGCTTCGTGGTGCTCGCGGCCACCAACGGAGGCGGCACCGAGGTGCTGAAGTTTCGTTCCGGCATCCAGGATCCGGCCCTCCTGGATCGCTGCGCCAGCGACCCGCGGCAAGACGAGGGTCATGAATGGCTCAGTGTGTCTCGGACGCGCCTCGAAACGTGGGATCCGGAGCAGCTCAGCGTTCCCGCAGTGACCTCGTCCGCGTCGCTCGCAGTCCTGGCGACCGCATCGGCCGCGGCGCCACCACTGGGAGCGCCCGACGGGTGGCACGTACGATTCGGACGCGAGTTGAACGCCACCGACGACCGCGAACATTTCGTGCCGCGGCAGGGTCGAGGCCGACAGTCCAGGTTGCCGATCATCGAGGGCAAGCATCTCGCGCCGTTTCGAGTCGATGTCGGCGCTGCCACTCAAGCGGTGTCGTTGGCAACCGCGGCTGCGTTGATCGATCCGTCGGCGAGCTTCGAGCGCGAGCGCATTGCCTATCGCGATGTCGCCAGCGCGACCAATCGCCTCACGTTGATCGCGGGGATGCTGCCGAAGGGCACCCTGTCCACGCACACGGTGTTCGTCCTGAAGACCCCGCTTGCGATCGAAACCCAATGGTGCCTGCTTGGACTGTTGAATAGCTTGATCGCCAACTATCTCGTCCGGTTGCGCGTGACCACGCACGTCACGACCGCGCTCATGAGCCGGCTGCCAGTGCCACGACCGTTGGCCGGATCGCCCGAGTTTCGCGAACTGGCCGCCCTTGCGCGCAGGCTATCGGACACGGGGATCGAATCCGCGCCCGACGAGTACGCGCGGCTGAACGCAGTTGTGGCGCGACTCTACGGCCTCAGTGGTGATGACTATGGGCAGGTGGTGGCGAGCTTTCCGCTGCTGCCGCAGACGCTCCGTGATCGATGTTTGGAAGCTAGCTCTTCACGGGACCGGACTCCCAGGCTTTGAGGACCGCATACAGGGTTGAGGTGATAGGAACCGGCACGCCCAGCTTTTGGGCCCGGCGCATGGCGGCGCCCTGAAGCGCTTCCACCTCGATGCGCTTGCCTTGCTCGAGGTCGATCAACAACGACGACCGCGTCGTTGGCGGGATGTGATCCATGTAGTCCTTGAGCGTGTCGAAGCGATTGGCGGAGATCGTGACGCCCTCGGCGTGCGCAATCGCCGCGACCTCGCGCGACGCGGCGTAGAACATCTCCTGGACCTGCGGGAACTTCCACACATGCCCGATCGCAAGCCGTGACGCGCCGGTAAAGCCAGAGAACGCCACCAGATAGACGAACTTGTCCCAGATCGGGACGCGCGCGTCGGCGACCGGCGTAACCTGGATGTCGGCCGTCGCGAGAACATCGGCAATTGCCTGCACGCGGGGGGAAATGCGGCTGCGATCGCCAAACACTTCGCCAAAGATGATCGAGCGGTGCACACCTGTCTGAACGATCAACCCCGGTCCTTCTAGGGCGGTCGCAACGTAGGTCGTGCCACCCAGCACGTGCGCTTCGCCGACAACTGCGGCGACCTCGTTGACGCTGTCGACGCCATTCTGCAGTGTCAGCACGACCGTATCGGGACCGATCATCGGGGTCAGCATCGGCAACGCGGTAGCGTTGTCGTAGGCTTTCACCGAGACGACCACCACATCGACCAGCCCCACTCGGGCGGTATCGCTTTCAGCAGCAGCCTGGATCTGGAAGTCGCCCAGTGCGGGACTTTTTACCTGCAGTCCGGTCGCGCGAATGGCCTCGAGATGGGCGCCGCGTGCAATGAACGTGACATCCTGGCCCGCGCGTGCCAACTTGGCGCCGAAATAGCCCCCGACCGCGCCCGACCCCAGAATCGCGAACTTCATTGAACCTCCGCACACGTTTTAGCACAGTGCTAGAATTTGCTCATGGCGGCCCGCATCACGGCCTATCTCGTGGCCTGTATCGTTGGCGTCACGCTGATTGCCGGGCTGATTGTCGGCGCACAGCGTGCCGACGATGACGCGGTCGATCTGATCGTGATCAACGGCAAGGTCTACGCCGGCAACGGCGCTTCGGAAATGGCCGAAGCCGTCGCCATTCGCGGCAACAAAGTGGTGCGGATCGGCTCGAACCGCGACATCCAGCGCCTGCGCCGGGCCCAGACTACGATCATCGACGCCAAGGGCGGTGCGGTGGTGCCGGGCTTTAACGACGCGCACACCCATTTCATCAGCGGCGGCCTGGCGCTCGATCAGATCAACCTGCTCGAAGCAAAAACGCTCGACGAGATCAAGGACACGATTCGCATCTGGGCCGAGGTGCATCCCGAACGCACTTGGATCACCGGCCGCGGTTGGTACTACCAGCCGTTCGCAGGCACCATGCCGACGCGGCAGCTGCTCGACTCGCTGGTCCCTGATCGGCCCGCGTACCTGGTGGCCTATGACGGCCACACCGGCTGGGCGAACAGCAAGGCGCTCAAGCTCGCCGGCATCACGAAGCGCACGACCGATCCGATCAACGGCGTGATCGTCAGAGATCCCCGCACGGGAGAACCAACCGGCGCACTCAAGGAAGCGGCCATGGCGCTGATGACCGCCGCCCCGCAACCAACGAAAGAAGACAGAGTCGCCGCGATTCGCGCCGGACTGGTGGAAGCTCACCGGGTGGGCATCACGAGTGTGCAGAATGCCGGCGGCACGGTCGAGGACCTCGAGCTGTATGACGGGCTTCGCAAGCGCGGGGAGTTGACGCTGCGCGTTTACCAGGCTCTCTCGGTCAACGCCGTGCCGACCGACACCGACCTCGCGCGGCTCGCAGCCGTACGCGAACGGTTCGCCGACGACCCATTGCTAAAGACCGGTGCGGTGAAGCTCGTCGCCGACGGCGTAATCGAGTCGCACACAGCAGCCATGCTCGCGCCCTACGACAACAAGCCCGCTACGAGCGGCACCCCCCGCTTCACCGCCGAACAGCTGAACCAGACCGTGACGATGCTCGACCGCGAGGGCTGGCAGGTAATGACCCATGCGATTGGCGATGCCGCCGTGCGGATGACGCTCGATGCCTACCAAGCGGCCACCAAGGCGAACCCCAAGCCCGAGCGCGGCCGCCGGCACCGCATTGAACACATCGAAACGATCGACCCGGCCGACATTCCTCGATTCGGCAAGCTGGGCGTAATCGCTTCGATGGAGCCCGTCCACGCCACTCCCAGCCCGACGCCGGGCGACGTCTGGAGCACCAACCTTGGTGCCGAGCGTGCGGCCCACGGTTGGCTCTGGGCCAGCATCGTCAAGGCCGGCGGACGGCTGGCCTTCGGCAGCGACTGGCCGGTGATGACACTCGATCCCCTCATGGGCCTGCATGTGGCCGTGAATCGCACGACGGTCGAGAGTTTGCCCGAGGGTGGCTGGCTTCCGGCCGAGCGGCTGGCGCTGCGTAAGGCCATCGATGCCTACACGAGCGACGCAGCGTGGGCCTCGTACGACGAGCAGCGCAAGGGCGTGCTGGTGCGCGACATGCTCGCCGACCTGGTGGTGCTGTCCGACGACATCTTCGAAGGTCCGCCGAGCCGCATCACAGAGAGTCACGTCATGGTGACGATTGTCGATGGCAAGGTGGTCTACCGTCGCGACCCAATCGAAACCACGGCGACGGCGCCTTAGCCGCCCGCTCACTGGCCCGGGGAACCGGCTCGGTCCCGCGTTCGTCTGATTTCAAGATCAGCCATGCGCAGCAAATACCTTCTCTCCCTGTTCATCCTGGCGATGCTGGCGGCCACCTGGCCCGGCCAGGTCAGCGCGCAGTCGGATCTCGACGCGTTCATGGAGCGCGTGCTCGCCCGCCGAGACGACAACTGGAAGAAGCTGCAGCAATACGTCCTCGAAGAAAAAGAAGCCTTCGACCTGACCGGCCCCGGCGGCTTGCCGCTGTGGGGCATGCGGCGCGAATACTCGTGGTTCATCCGGCAGGGTATTTTCGTTCGTAGCCCTATCAAGGCGAACGGTGTCTCGCTGTCCGAATCGGAACGCCGCAAGGCGGAAGGCGAGTGGTTAAAGCGCGAGACAAACCGCGAGGACCGCCGCAAGAAACGCGCCGAACGTGAGAAACAGGGGCTGCCCCCAGAGCCCGAGAATCGCGCCATCGTGATCAGCCCGACTGGCATCAACGTCGAGGAGGGCGCGCCGACGACCGCGGCCGACCTGCCGTCGAATGTGGACGACCTGCTGAAGCAGGGCGGCGACCCGCAATTCGTATCGGCGGCGTACTTTCTCAAGTTCCGTTTCGAGAAAGGCCACTACGCACTTGCCGGCCGCGAGAAGCTGGAGGACCGCGACACCCTGAAAATTGAGTACTACCCACGGGCGGGCCTGTTCAACGAAGGCAAGTCGCGTCCCAACCGCAAGGTTCGCGACAGGGAGGACGAAATTGAAGAGAAGATGAACAAGGTGTCGCTCGTCACCTTGTGGGTGGATCCGAAGACGCACCAGATTCTGCAGTACACCTTTGACGATATCGACATGGACTTTTTTCCAGGCCGCGTCTTCGCGCGCGTGAGCGACCTGAAGGCCACCATGCGCATGGGCCAGCCGTTTCCAGAGGTATGGCTGCCGCGCAGCATCGAGATGCGGTTCGGCATGATGTTCGCGCTCGGCGCCGTCGACGCGTCGTACCAGGTCGAGTACTTCAATTACAAGCAAGCCGACGTCACCTACAAGATCAAATGATTCGCAGCCTGCGTCTGGCAAGCGTTGCGCTCGCCTGGCTCTTGAGTGCGACCGCCGCGGCTGCCCAGGCGCCGCCGGGGGTAGTCGCCGAAGTGCGCGTGCACGGCAACCACACCACCCCTGATGCCGACGTGCTGGCAATTGCTGGAGAAGTAGTCGGTCAGCCGGCCACCGACGCGCTGGTCGCCGGCATCGTCACGCGCCTCGAGCAAAGCGGACGGTTCGAGGGTGTCGATGTCCGCAAGCGTTTCCGCTCGATCGAGAATCCCGACGACATTCTCCTGATGATCGTGGTGGACGAGGTGCCCGGCATCACCGACGACGACCTCACTCCCGGACCATTGAAGAAGTTGGCCAGCAGCGGCATGTTCCTGCCGATCGTGCAGAGCGAAGATGGCTACGGGCTGACGTACGGCGCGCGGGTGAGTTTTGTCGATCGACTGGGGCCTCGCAGCCGCGTGTCGTTTCCACTGACGTGGGGCGGCGAGCGCCAGGCGCGCGCGCAAGTCGAGCGCACCTTCACGCGCGGGCCGATTGCGCGCCTGTCGGGCGAGGCCGGCATCGGGCGGCGCGAGAACCCGCACTTCGAGATCGCCGACACCCGCAGATCGTTTCAAGGTCGTGCCGAAGCGTCGATTCGGCGCTGGCTTCGCCTGGGCGCCGGCGGTGGCGTCGAACAGGTGAAGTTCGGTGAGTTTCGCGATCGCCTGGTGCGGACGAGGGGCGATGTCACCCTCGACACGCGCGTCGATCCCGCGTTTCCGCGCAATGCCGTTTACGCGGCCTTCGGCGTCGAACGCTTGTCGTTTGACGCCGGTCGTGCCAATCGACGCTCTGCCGACCTCCGCGGCTACCTGGGTCTTGTCGGCCAGAGCGTCTTGGCGGTTCGCGCCATGTCGCTCACGGCCACGGCCCCACTGCCGGAATATGAGAAGGGCCTGCTCGGCGGCGGGGCGACCATCCGGGGCTACGACGCCGGTTACCGGGCGGGCGACAACATCGCCGCTGCCTCAGCGGAAGTGCGGGTGCCCCTGACGACGCCGCTCTCGGTCGGACGGTTCGGGCTCAAGGCCTTCGTCGATGCGGGCACGGCATACGCACACGGCCAGAAACTAAGCGACCAGCGCCTCGACCGCGGCTACGGCGGCGGCGCCTACCTGCACCTGACAATTCTCAGCTTGTCGCTGGACGTTGCCCGCGCGCAAGAGACCGGCAACGTCCGCTGGCACTTCGGCCTCGGCGTCACTTTTCAGTAGGGTGCAGCTTCTGCCGCCCGCATCCGCGAGGCGAACTATCACAGGCCGAGCGAGCAGCCTGACGGCTGAAATCGGTCGCTCGCTCCAGATGTAGAATTCGCCGGGAGGGATTGTCATGAGTCGATTGACCGCGCTCAGACTCGCTGTCGCAGCCGTGCTCGTTAGCTCCTCGTTGGTGGGTGCGCTGATCGCGTCGCAGCGGTCGGCCGCGGCCATGGCTAGGGCTGCCGGCCAGTTTCTCGAAGCCCTCACACCCGAACAGCGCGCCAAAACCATGTTCGGCTTCGAGACCGACGAACGCCTGCGCTGGCACTTCATTCCCAACGAGATGTTTCCGCGCAAGGGCCTGATGATCAAGGAAATGAGCGAGGCGCAACGCCGCCTGGCCCACGACCTGCTGCGCACCGGCTTGAGCGCTCGGGGCTACGACAAGGTGGCGTCGATTATTCAGCTCGAGGACGTGCTCAAGGTGGTCGAGGCGGGCGGGCGCTTTGCCCGCAATAAGGACGAGTATCTATTCTCGGTATTCGGCACACCTGGCCCAAAGGGTCCGTGGGGGTGGCGCGTCGAGGGACATCACGTCTCGGTCCGTTTCACAATCAACGACGGCTCGGTCAGTAATCACGTCGCCAGCTCGCCGATGTTCCTCGGCAGCAACCCGGCGGAGGTGCGCGAGGGCGACCAGAAGGGCCGGCGCGTCCTCGGTGATGAAGAAGACGCGGCGCGCGCCCTCGTGCAGGCGCTGTCTCCAGACCAGCTGCGCGTCGCCGTGGTCAACGCCGTCGCTCCCACCGACATCCTGACGATGAACAAGAACGACATCACGCCGCTGCCGGACGAAGGACTTCTCTACTCGGCGCTGCAGCCGAGGCAGCAAGAAATGCTGGTGCGGATCATCGATGTCTATA
>JANMUX010000404.1:0-6083 GCA_031392125.1 Acidobacteriota bacterium
CCGGCGGCGCGTTGTAACGCCGTCTTGGAGTAACCTTCAGGGCCTGATGGCATCGTTGCCCTCGGGCCCTTTCTCTTTTCAAGGAGACGTTCGACATGAGTAGCGGACCGCTGCCTATTGGCACCGATGCCCCCGACTTCGAGGCCAATCGGCAGCGGTCCACTACTCATGTCGAACATCTCCTGAAAAAGAGAAAGGGCCCGAAGGCAACGATGCCATCAGGCCCTGAAGGTTACTCCAAGACGTCGTTACAACGCGCCGCCGGGTGGCCGCGGCACTGCGGTGCGCGCGCCCGAGTCGCCGCTCGAGCCGCTCGAACCGGAAGACGACCCGCTCGACGACCCGCCCGAGTAGCCCTGCGACGAAACGCCGTTGGACCCGCCTGAACTGGCCCCCGACCACCCGGCGCTCGAGCCGTTGCCGTTGCCGTTGCTGCCAGTCCGCACCGGCGTCGGTTCGCTCTCGCGCGGACGCACCTGCGTGTAGCCGCGGCCATTGACGACGCGGCCCTCGCCCTGCGTAGCGGTGGCGCCGCCGGGGTTGACGGTGACCCAGCTGCCATTGGGATAGTAATTGCCGTAGCTGTTGTAGTCGTAGTGGCCGAAGCCGTAGCCGTAAGTCGAGTAGGGCGAATACAACGAACCGCACGACGAGTAGTAGCTGCGGTAGCCGTAGCTGCTGGCGCCGTAGCAATTGGCGTACGAACTGCCGAACATGATGGGCGACATGAAGGGATCGAAATAGCCGCCGCCCATGGAGATGCCCACGGGCGCGGATGAAGAGCCGTAGCTGCCACGGCGTTCGACCACGAAGCGCTGAGGGAAGGCGAGGCCGATCATCAGGTCGATCACTTGTTCAGAAACGCCGGCATCAGCCAAGGCCACCAGGGATTTCTTGTTGAGGTCGAATCGGCCCTTGGCTTCGGCGACTGCGGCCTGCACAGCCTCGGCCGGCGCCTTCGCGCTGGCCTCGATCACGTCGTCGACGTTCCACAGCGTCTCTTCCACCGTGGTCGGCCGGGCGCCGGTCACCACCTGCATGGCGCGTGTGCCATCGGCCAGCGTCTGATCGGTCGCGCGGCGATAGCGCTGCACGCGCACCACGCTGTCTGGACCGCCTTCAACCAGCTGCACGTTGATCCAGGCCGGACCGCTGGTGAGGAAGGCAATGCTCGAGACCTTGCGCGCGGGGTCGGTGCCGCACGCCACCTCGGTTTGGCGGAACAGCCGTTGTCCATCTCGCGACCACTCGGAGCGTTCGGTACCCTTGCAGTCCTTGTCGGTAATGGGGCGCGTCACGCCGTCGGCCCTCAGGCCTTCGTCGCCGCCGCTGACCCTGCCGGCAATGGTCTTCAGGCGCACGCCGGGGTTGTCAGGTGTCACGCACATTCGGGCGCCGGTGCCGGCGAGGTCGTCTTCGAGCCGCCAGCACCCGAGCCAGTTGGCGAACCGGGCGTCGACCTGCGCGGTCGCCACCTGCGCGGTCGCCACCGGTGCGGTTGCGCCAGGCTGCTGGGCGTAGGCCGCCCCGGCGGTCAGAGAGAATGCGAGGAGTAAGGTCGTTTTCATGATCGGGTCTCCGCTAAAACATGACGTGGAAACCGGCGCCAAACCGGAATCCCCCGAGGTCGATCGGGTCGAAATCAATGAAGTCGGCGTCAAGCTTGGCCTTGGCCCAGACGTAGCGGCCCTCGACCGACATGAACACGCGCTTGTAAACCTGAATGTCGGTGCCGCCGAGCACATGCGCCGTCGGCGTCCAGCCTTGCGAGCGGAACCGGTCGGCGAACACCCGGTTGTCGCTGAAGTCGACGAAGTCGCCGTCCTGTTCGAACTCGTAGTTGGTCAGCCCGCCGCCGGCTCCTACGTACGGGACAAATGTCGATGGGATCCAGGCAAAGCGGCTGATTGTGCGTCCGCGCGGCAGCACCGCGAACTTGAGCGAGCCGAACACGTTCGACTGGCGCAGCGACGTCGTCTGCTGAATCGGCAGGTTGCGGTTATCGACGAAGGCCCGGTACTCCGAGGGCGTCGAGGACTTTGCGACGTCGACGCCGGCAATGATGTCGAGTCGCGGGGTAACGCTGACGCCCAACTCGGCGCCAAACCCGGGCGCGTTGAACGCCGACTTCTTGAGGGTTAGTTGATCCGTGACGAAGTCATAGATGTCTGAGCCGGCGCTGGCAAAGAGCCATTCCCCACGCACGCCGAGGCTGGCGCGCGGCCGCCCAAGCATGAAATCGGGGCCGGATGCCGCCTGAAGGTTACTGCCCGGTTGCGGAGTCGGGTTCTGCGCCGCCGCCGGGACTGGCAACAGCACGATTGCAAGAGCGGCGCTCGCACTCAACAGTAGACCGCGCAAACGCTGGCCGATGTGAGCCATTGCTACTACCTCGGGAAGCCGGCGCCTGCTGGCGAAGGGCCTGCTTTGGCCCAAGAGTAGCAGAAAGTCAGGGATCAGGGATCAGGGATCGGGGAGCCGGCAGGCTGATCGCAATCACCGCGCCCACCACGAGGACGCCCGCCAGCGCGAGCAGTCCGCCTTCGAAGCTGCCCGTCGCATCGCGCACCCAGCCGATCGCGAACGGCCCGGCGAAGCCGCCGATATTGCCGATCGAGTTGACGATCGCGATCCCACCGGCGGCGGCAGTGCCGCGCAAGAACGCAGTGGGCATGGCCCAGAACGGTCCGAGCGTGCCCCAAATGCCGAACGCGGCGATCGACAGCATGGCCAGTGAGGCCGCGGCGGTCTGCGGTGCCAGCACGGTCAGGACAAATCCCGTCGCGCCAATCAGGCACGGCACCGCCACGTGCCATCGGCGCTCGGCCCTGGCATCTGATCGCGCGCCAATCACGACCAGTCCGATCGTGGCGGCAACATACGGAATCGCCGTGAGCAGGATCACCGTCGCCGAACTCAGGCCGCCGGTCGCCTGGACAATTTGCGGCAGCCAAAAGCTCACGCCGTAAAAAGCGATGACGATGCAGAAGTAAAGAGCGGAGAGGGCCCACAGGCGTCCGCTCGCAGCGGCGGTGCGCAGGGTCATGTGCACGCCGCTTGTCTGCGCCTGTTCCTTCGCCATCTCGCGAGACAGCCACTGGCGTTCGTCACTTGTCAGCCACGTGGCATCGGCAGGTCGTTCGGTGAGCCGGCGAAGCACGACCGGTGCCAGCAACACCGCGGGCAGACCCTCGATGATAAAGAGCCATTGCCACCCGTGCAGTCCGCCGGCGCCATCCAGTTGCAGGATGGCGCTGGAAATGGGCGCGCCGATTACACCCGCCATGGCGGTGGCGGTCATGAACAGCGCCACGGCGCGGGCCCGTTCGCGGGCCGGGAACCAATAGGTCAGGTAGAGGATCAGGCCGGGGAAGAAGCCAGCCTCGGCGGCGCCCAGGATGAAGCGCAGCAGGTAGAAGGAGAGTGGCGTGGTGACAAACACCATTGCCATCGACACCAAACCCCAGGTCACCATGATGCGGGCGATCCAGCGGCGCGCGCCGACTCGTGCGAGCACGAGGTTGCTGGGGACTTCGAGCAGCGTGTAACTGAGAAAGAAAATCCCGGAGCCGAAGCCATACACGGCGGCGCTGAAGCCGAGGTCGCGATTCATGTCGAGCGCGGCGTAGCCGACGTTGACGCGATCGAGATACGCGATCACGTATAGGAGGAAGAGGAAGGGGATCAGCCGCCAGCGGACCTTGGTCAGCGTCCGATTCTCAAGATCTGACACGGACAGCATCATAGGGGTGTGGCCCGTCATTTGGTTTGGAAATTCCGGTCCAGGGGGCAGACGCCCCTCCCGTCGGAACCAGATGCGTCCGGCGGTCGTAGACTCACGTAGCCATGGACCAATTGCTGCAAGATTTGCGTTTCGCCGTTCGGGTGCTGTGGAAAGACCGCAGTTTTGCCCTCACGACGGTTGCAACCTTGGCCCTGTGCCTGGCGGCCAACGTCGCTATTTTTGCGGTGGTCGACGGCGTGCTGCTGAAGCCGCTACCTTTCGACCAGCCCGATCGGCTGGTGCGGATCTTCAACAAGTATCCCGGCGCCGGGGTGGCGATCGCCGATAACGGCGTGCCCGACTATTTCGATCGCAAAAGCGGCCTGGGCGCGGCCGAAGACATTGCCATGTTCCGCGAGTCGGGCGTGACCGTGAGCGGCAGTGGCCTTGGAGAGGCCGAACGCATCCAGGCAATGACGGTGACGCCGTCGTTCTTCCGCGTCCTCAAGGTGCAGCCGGGCCGCGGTCAGGCTTTCAGCGAGGCGCACGGCGAAGTGGGCCAGGACAAGGTTGTGGTCCTCGGCTATGGCTTCTGGCAGCGCGTGTTCGGCGGACGCGATGACGCGATTGGCCAGGACTTGCGCCTCGGTGGCGAGCCGTACCGGATTGTCGGTGTCATGGACGCCGGTTTCCGGTTCCTCAACCCCGAGATCCAGTTGTATCGACCGGCGGCGTTCACTGCGCGCGACCGCTCCGATGAATCGCGGCACAGCAACAACTGGCAGCAGTTTGCGCGTCTTCGGCCGGGCGCCACCATTGAGCAGGCGCAAAGCCAGGTCGATGCCATCAACGCCGCCAACTTCGATCGCTTTCCCGCCTGGCGCGAGATCTTGACCAACGCGAGGTTCGGTACCGACGTAGCCGATTTTCATGAACACCTGATCGGCGAGACCCGCTCGACGTTGTCGATGCTGTGGGGCGGTGCGATCTTCGTGCTGCTGATTGGCTGCGTCAACGTTGCCAACCTGGCGCTGGTGCGCTCCACGGCACGGGTCCGCGAGTTGGCCACCCGCCATGCGCTGGGCGCAAGTTTCGCGCGCCTGTCGCGGCAGTCACTGACCGAATCGGTGCTGCTGGCAGTGGTTGGTGGAGCGGCCGGTCTCGGCCTCGGCTGGTGGGCCTTGCAGGCGGCGCCATTCTTCGGCTTCGACCAGATGCCGGCTGGCGGGGGCATTCACATCGATCGCCGGGTGGTCGGCTTCACCATGGTGCTCGTCACCGCCGTTGGCGTCATCGTCGGCCTGATCCCGATCGTCGCGATGCGCAGCGCCAACATCGCCCAGGTGGTGAGGGAAGAAGGTCGCAGCGGCACGCAAGGCCGTGGGCCGCGGCTGATGCGGCGCGTGCTGGTGACGAGCCAGGTCGCCTTTGCACTGATGCTGCTGATCGGGGCCGGAGTGTTGCTGGCCAGCTTCGATCGCGTTCTGCGGATCGATCCGGGCTTTCGCGCGGAGAGTGTGCTGACCGGCACGATCAGCCTGCCGGCCTCGCGCTACGCGAGTGACGATAGCATCCGGGCGACGACCGATCGCCTGCTCGAGCGCATCCGCGCGGTGCCCGGCGTGCAGTCAGCCGGCGCCACCACCTCCATCCCGTTCGGCGGCTCATACAGCGACAGCGTGATCCTTGCCGAGGGCTACCAGATGCAGCCGGGCGAATCGCTCATCTCGCCGGGGCAGGTGTCGGCTTCGGAGGGGTATTTCGAGGCGATGGGCGCGAAGCTGCTGAGCGGCCGGCTGTTCAACACCGGCGACGCTGAAGGGCGCCCACGCGTACTCGTGATCGACGAGACACTGGCCAAGCGCTTCTGGCCCAATGAGAGCGCAGTGGGCAAGCGGATGTACCAGCCCGGCAACATCGACAAGCTCACGGAGCAGCCGCCCGACAAGGACATGATGACCGTGGTCGGGGTAATCGCGCCGATGCGCATCCGCGGTCTGGTCGATGCGGCCGGTATCGGCCGGACCGGCAACTATTTCTACGCTACCCGGCAGGTTCCGGCGCGGGCACTCGCGCTCGCCATTCGAACCAGCCAGTCGCCCGAAGCCGTGGTCGGCGCCGTGCGGCGGGAGATCGCGCAAATTGACGCTGAATTGCCGTTCTATGGTGTCAGGACGATGGACGAGCGCCTGTCGGCGTCGGTGCTCGATCGCCGCACACCGACCGTCCTCGCGAGCGGCTTTGCCGTGGTCGCGCTGTTTCTGGCCGGCATCGGCATTTACGGCGTGCTCGCGTACCAGGTGTCACAGCGCCGGCGTGAAATCGGCATCCGCATGGCGCTCGGCGCGGCCAACAGCAC
>JANMUX010000506.1:0-4323 GCA_031392125.1 Acidobacteriota bacterium
CCGTTCGGTCGTGACAGAATTGACACATGTCATCGCCCGTAGATGCCGAGCGCCTGCGCCTGGCGATCGAGGCCGGTCAGCTTGGCATCTGGGACTGGGACATCGAGGCCGATCGCGTGGAGTGGTCCGACCGGGTCTACCAACTGCACGGGGTCGAGTCCGGGGAGTTCGGCGGCCGGGTCGCAGATTTCGCCCGGTTGGTGCACCCCGACGATGTGGCTGGAGTCGCGGCCGAGATTGAGAAGGCGCTCAAGGGCGGCGTGTCGTTTGCGGCAGAGTTCCGGGTCCCGTTGAAAGACGGCCGGCTCCGCTGGCTGTCAACCCGCGCCGAGGTCATCCGCGACGCGGCCGGCAAGGCGGTGCGCATGGTGGGCTCGACCAACGATGTCACCGAGCGCGTCGAATTGCTGGCGGCCGAGCGGCGCTCCCGGGCAGCGGCTGAAGCGGCCAGGCGAAGACTCGAGCTGCTGGCGCAGGCCGGCGCCGTGTTGTCGCGATCGCTTGAGCCCGACGCCACCCTCCAAGCCATCGCTTCTATCGTGGTTCCCGACATCGCCGACTGGTGCCGGGTGGACCTGATCGATGCCAGCGGCACCATGCAGCGGGCGCTGACGTATCACTCCGATCCGCACAAAGCCCGCGAAGGCGAAGCGCTGGCGGCGCGACTGCACGTTCCCGAACACTTTCATGGCTCGATGGCGTGGGTGGCGGCCCACCGCACGCCCCACCTCGAGAACCTCGACTTGCCGGCTGTTGGCGAGCGCAATCCGAACCTGATGTCGTTTGCTCAAGCGATCGGCATGCGGTCGTACTTCGCCGTCCCGCTCGTGGCGCGAGGCCGCACGCTGGGCACCCTGGCAGCCCTGCAGGCCGAGTCGGGGCGAGGTTTTTCCGAAGACGACTGCGCGTTGGTTGCCGAGCTTGCGCAACGCGCTGCCCTGGCGCTTGATAACGCGCGGTCCTACGCGGAAGCGGAAGCCGCGTGGAAGGACGCTGAAACCGCCAACCGTGCCAAGGATGAATTTCTCGCGATGCTTGGCCACGAGCTGCGCAATCCGCTGGCGCCGATCGTCACGGCCTTGCACGTGATGCGCATGCGCGGGGGAGACGCGGGTGTCGGCGAGCGCAACATCATCGAGCGGCAGGTCGCGCACCTGTCGCGCCTGGTGGACGATCTGCTCGACGTGTCGCGGATCACGAAGGGCAAGATCCAGCTGCAACACGAGGTTGTCGAGGCGGCCGCGATCGTGTCGCGCGCGCTCGAGTTGACGCAACCCGCGCTCGACCTGCGCGACCGGCCGGTTGAAATCGACCTGCCGGACCTGCCCGTCTTCGTCTCGGGCGACCCGGTGCGGCTGGTGCAGGTGGTGTGCAACCTGCTGACCAATGCCGCCAAGTTCACGCCGCCTGGAGGGCGAATCGCCTTGCGGGTTCGCCGCTGCGGCGACGAGGTGACGATCGCGGTTGAGGACTCGGGCAAGGGCATGTCGGCCGAGTTGTTACCGCGGGTGTTCGATCTGTTCGTGCAAAGCGAGCAGCCGCTCGATCGGCAGACTGGCGGGCTTGGCCTGGGCCTGGCGATTGTTCGCACGCTGGTGCTGATGCATCGTGGACGGGTGGCGGCCGAGAGCCCAGGGCCTGGATTGGGCAGCACCTTCACGGTCACGTTGCCGATTGTCGAGGGCGCCGCGGCGGTGACCGACGGCGACGGCCCGGCCTCAATGCCGGCCGTCAGCGGAGCGGGTCGCATCCTGATTGTCGACGACAACCACGACGCGGCAGAGACGCTGGCCGCGCTGCTGCGCGCGGCCGGCTACCAGACCGCCACGTATCCTGATGGTCACGCGGCCATGGACGCCCTCGGCAGCTTTGCGGCTGACCTGGCGATTCTCGACATCGGGTTGCCGGGGATGAACGGCTACGAGCTGGCCAGGCGAATGCGCGCGGACGCGCGTGGCGCCGGCCTGCGTTTGATTGCGTTGACCGGCTATGGCCAGGAGCGCGACCGGGCGCGAGCGTTGTCGGCGGACTTCGACGAGCACATGGTGAAACCGGTCGCGCCCGACCGGTTGTTCGAGGTGGTGCAGCGGCTGATCGGGCAGACGCGTTCGGTGCGGTAAGCCGTTCGCCAGCCGTCACTTTGGCGTGGCGGCCCGTGTGCTACAATTCGTTGTTTCGCCCATGCGTCCCCGTCGTCCAGAGGCCTAGGACGTGGCCCTTTCAAGGCTAAAACACGGGTTCGAATCCCGTCGGGGACGCCATCAAAGGTGGAATGCCCACCAACCCAGCAATCCAGGCTCCGGTGGTGACGTCAGCTTGAAACTCATACTGCCTGCCTACTGGCGAGAACCGGATCGGGCCGTCGAGTAATTCCCGAAGCACTTGCCGTCCCCTGATCTTGTCGGGGACCCTTCGTCGTGAGTGACCGTCGCCACCCGGAGGCGTCGAAATCGGCGGCCGATAACTTGACGTGCACGGCGGCCGAGCGTAACACCCGATGGCTATTAGGCGTCGCTATTAGGCGTCGCCGGGGGCTATCCCATCGGGTGCTAGACTTGCGCCCGATGCAGGTCAGCTACCCTATCCTCAATCATTGTCCCGAAAGTCACTGCCCCTCGACTTCGTCGCACATCGCGGCGCGTCGTCCCGCGGCTGTCTTAGAGTGAGGCATACCCGCTTCTTCATGCGTGTCGGGCTCTTGTGGGTGATCCTCCTGGTTGGTCCGCCACAAGCGCACGCGCAATCGCAGACAACATCTGCGTCCAAAGGTGCCTTAAGGGGTGCCGTCTTCGGGGGCGGTCTGTGGGACGGAAGATCCGACATGTTGCCTCACGTCGGAGGGGCCATTGAGTTCGTGATCCTTCCTCGGGTTTCGCTGGGGGGACAGGCAGGTCTTGCCATCGACACGGAAGACAAAACCTCCTCAGTCTTAGTCTCAGCAAGGGCCCAGTACTCCTTTGCGAATCCCTCGGTCGCAGATTCTGTCTGGGTGCCGTTTGTGAGTGTTGGGGTAAGCCGCGCAGTCTACCTCGCCAATGGCTTCAATGTCGGCGGAGGCTCGGAATATTGGCGACGTGATCAATTCGCGTTGCGCCTTGAGGGCTTGGCGCAAGTGTTCGACTCCGGGAGATTCGTCGAGTTTCGAGCGAGTGTTGTCTTTCGGCGCTTGACGAAAGGGTGGCCCTAAGGCAACGGATAATTCAGATCCATGCCACCTAAGCGGCGGTGCCCCACAGTTTCGCATTCCACCTTGTCGCGGTTCCCGTCGATGATTCGAACCCGCGCAGGAAAAGGCACCGCCGGTATAGGATTCGCGTGTTGGCCGTTAGACAGATGATGAGCACATGGACGAGAACCTTGGGGCGAGCTGCGGTCAAAGCAACGATGGTCAGCGTAACGGCCTACCTTTCGATGTGGGTCTTTCGCCTCGGATATTTCATTCCCCTCGTCGTGATCGCAGGGGCGGGCGCGGTGTGGCTGGTCACGAGCAGTGAACGACGGGCAAGTTTGAACTGGGCCGTCGTAGGCGCAGTGGCGCTGCTGTCTTATCTTCTGGCGACCATGGCTTTGTTCGGGTCGCTGACGGACCAAGTGTCATACCGGACGCTCGCGGTAATTTGGCATGACCAAGGTAACCACAATCACACAACTGAATCAGAAATCTTTCTCGAGTTCAGTGACTTTCCTGGACAGGGCGAGCGGATGTATTCAAATGCGTTGCGTGATCATCTCGCTGCAAGTGGATCGCGGGAAACGACGGTTGAGTTCCGGGTTACCTCAGATAACTGGTGTTTTCGAGGTTACCGCGTGGTCCGCATAGGTAGTCTAAGGGACTTGAGACCGCTGCATAGCGGCGGTGGTTACAGCATAGGCGGCGATGGTAAGTCACCTTGGGAATCAAGTCACTGGTGGTGCCGCTGAGTGTTCCCATTCGGCTGCCTCATCGCCCGTCTGAGATTCGACGTAAAACGATGGGTTATGCCGAACGATATCTGCAAGGATCGGGATTAGGCCGCGACGCCAGACAATCGAGGACTCCACCCTTGTGCGGTACCCCTCGGGGACGCCATTTTGGTTGGCAACTCAACCACTCCACTGAGCACTTCGTCGAGCGCAATGGTGAAGGTGAAGGCATAGCCGCGCCGCCGTTCCTCATCGATTGGCGTGAACCGCACCGGCCCGATCAGCAACTCCCGAAGAACGTCCCGAGCGTCCTGCACGCTACGTTGAATCAGTCCGCGCCAGATTGTGAGCTTGGCGCGCATTAGTGTCTCTAGCCCCGCCAGATTGACTTGAGGCGTGTCGGCAGTGTGCTGCTGGATC
>JANMUX010000442.1:0-2285 GCA_031392125.1 Acidobacteriota bacterium
ATCGGGTGCCGGCTTTCGCCCCTTCGCCATTGACCCCGCGAGCGACGACGTGCGCCAACTTGCGGTGTGGGTGGAAGTACGCTGAGGCGATCCTTGACACTGTGGTGCCCCGGCGATAGGTTGCCAACGTGAGTTCCGAGTCGAGTCGTGGATTAGTCAATCGCCTGGTCGCAGAACGGGCCGAGGCGCACCGGCGTTACAACGAGGCGCTGACCGCCCTCGACCGCGCTATCCAAACCCTTCCCGACTGGCCGGCGCCGCCGCCGCCGTACGACGATTCGAGGTTGCCTGCCATCAACGAGGCGTCGCCGCTTCTCGCAGAGGGACGGCCGGCTCGTGGCTCGTGGTGGCAGCGCGGCATCGCCGATAGCGCCTGGCGCGTCGTGGCTCCGATGTTCGAGCGGCAAACCGCGTTTAACGCGGCCGTGGTCGAGCACCTCAATCGCAGCGCCGCCGCGCACCGCGAAGTGAGCGCAGCGCTAGCCGCGGCGCTGCCCGCGACCCGCGCCGGGTTTGAAGGGCTGATCCGCTTCGAATCGTTACTGCTGCAATTTCTCCAGCAGATCACGCCGCTTGCTGATGCCAGCGACCGGCAGGTGCGCGAGTCGCTTGCGAGCGCGCAGGGCGTCGCCGAAGTAGCCCAGCGCGCGGCCGTGATGGCCACCCGCGAAATAGAGCGGCTGGGCTCGGGCATACCGCGCCCTGAGAGCGCAGGACAACGTGCGGGGCCTCAACCACCTACGACAGCGGCCGACACTGACGCCTACAAGTATCTCGGCTTCGAGGATCGCTTCCGCGGATCGGAGGCCGAGATCCGCGAGCGGCTGGTCGGCTACCTGCCATACTTCGACGGCGCTTCCGATGTGCTCGACGTCGGCTGCGGACGAGGCGAGTTTCTCGAACTGCTGAAGGACCGCGGCATTTCAGCACGAGGACTCGATCTGAACCCCGAGATGGTCGAGGCATGCCGGGCGCGCGGCCTTGCGGCAACCAACGAGGACGCCTTGACGGCCTTGCGCGGCCTGCCCGACGGGTCGCTCGGCGGGTTGATCGCGGTCCAGGTGATCGAGCACTTGAAACCGGCCTATCTGTCGCAGTTGTTGCAGACCGCGTTCTTCAAGTTGCGGCCGGGAGCCCCGTTGATTCTCGAGACCATCAATCCCGCTTGCTGGGTCGCGTTCTTTGAAAGCTACATCCGCGACCTCACGCACGAACAGCCGATTCACCCCGACACGCTGCACTTCATGCTGCAAGCCAGCGGCTTCGCGTCGGTGGAGTTGGTCTATCGCTCGCCGATAGCGGCCGACGGCCGCCTGCAGCGCGTCGCGCCGCGGCCCGAGCATTTCGGCGAGGCCGCCGATCCCGAGACCGCATTGATCTCGGCGTTTAATCACAACGTCGACCGCTTGAACGATCGCCTGTTTACGTTCCAGGACTACGCTGCGATCGCCCGCGTTGCCGATGCCCGTTAGGTTCCCGACTTCCGAGTTCCGCTGCGCCGTCCTGGTCGCCCTCTTCTATTCGGCTCTCACGATCGTACTCGCGTACCCGGTCAGCCTGAACCCGGGGACCATGCTGCTGGCCGATAACCCCGACACGCACTTGTTTCTGTGGACGTTGGCGTGGGACGTCCACGCGTTTACCAGCCAGCCGCTAGCGATCTTCGACGCCAACATCTTCTATCCCAACCACGGCACCCTGGCGTATTCCGAGAACCTTCTCGGCAGCGCGTTGCTGGCCGCTCCGGTGATCTGGCTCACCGGCAACCTGGTGCTTGCAGTGAACCTGGTCCAGCTCGCCACGTGCGTGCTGTGTGGGCTGGGTGCCTACCTGCTGGCACGGCGGCTTGGGATCAGCCGCGCCGGGGCAGTGCTGTGTGGGCTGGTGTTTCTTGCCGCGCCGCCACGGTTCTTCCGCATCGGTCAACTGCACCTCACCGCTGTGCAGTGGGTACCGTTCACGTTGGCGTACTTGCACACCTACCTGGATCGCGGCCGCAAGCGCGACTTGCGAATCGCGGTGGCGTGTTTCACCCTGCAAGTCCTCAGTAGCGGTCACGGCGCCGTGTTTCTGATTGTTGCGATCGCAGTGGTGGTGCTGTTTCGAACAGTGCTGGGAGTACCGCTCGCGCTGCGGTCACGGAGACGTGACTTGGGCGTTGCGGGTCTCGTGCTGATGGCCCCCATCGTTATGTTGCTCGCCCCCTACCGATCGGCGCAGGCCGATGTCGGCCTGAAACGATCGCTCGAAAACTGGCTACCGACGCCGGCCAGCTACCTGGCGTC
>JANMUX010000514.1:0-4532 GCA_031392125.1 Acidobacteriota bacterium
CGGCGAGAACAGGAACTGCATCAGCGAGAAGCTGGTGCCGAGCAAACCGATGGTAAACGCCGAGGCTCCAAACGACTCCGCGTAGAAGGGCAGCAGCGGGATGATGATCCCGAACCCCAGCAGGTCGATGAAGACCGTCACGAAGATGATGGCTAACGGCGACATTCGTCGGTGCTACGGTGCTGACGTGCTGCGGTGCTGGAGTGCAGAGGGCCTGATGTGCAGCCACAGCGACAACACCAGGTAGTAGACCGGGAACACCAGCGACAACCTAATCCACGGACCGTCAACGGCAGGCAGGCGCCAGATGATCCATGCAAACAGAACCGCCCACGCCGTTCCCAGCAACAAGGTCGGCACCTTCAAGACGGTCGTGCGCGACGGGTAGATGTAACGGATTGGCACGAACACCAGCACCGCCAGCGTCGCCAGGACGACGGCGTTAGTGAATGGCGAGAGCTGCAGAACGTAGAGATAGACGACGATGATGTTCCAGTAAGAGGGGAATCCGGTGAAGAAGTGGTCCCCGGTCTTGACCTTGGCGTCGGCTTGTCCAAACCCGTAAGCGCTCGACAGCAGCATGGCCGCGCACACCGGAAATGCCACCGGCACCAATTGCGCCTGCCACACGATCAAGACCGGCACGAACACGTAGGTGAGGTAATCGACGATGTCGTCGAGACGCGCGCCGTCGAAGTGGGGCAGGCGTTGTTTCACCTTCAGCGAGCGCGCCAGCACGCCGTCGGTGGCGTCAACGAAAGTGGCAGCGACAAGATAAAGGAAGGCGGCGCGAAAGTTGTGCGCGAAGGCCATGCCGGTGGCGAGCAGGGCGATGACCGATCCTGTCGCGGTGTAGAGATGCGCGATCCACGGCAGGACCGGCGTCACGTCAGAGCCGGCGCTCGGCGTGCGGAAACGAATTCCAGACCGGCACGCCGCAGAAGTGGGAACCCTCGGTGCAGCGCGGCGAGACGATCTTGTTGCGCAGCACGCAAGGCGGACCGAGGAAGCGCCCCAGCAGCGGGTGGATCTCCTTCACCTGGCTGATCTCGTCCATCGAAGCCAGGTAGATTTCCTCCTGCGCATTGAAGCAGGTGCGCAGCGTCCACTTGTGCTGCAACGCGATGAACGAGCCCGACTCGACCAGCCGCAGCGCCTTGGCGTTGGGCACGACGTAGAGCGCGTACTCGAGCGGCACACCCAGTGCGAGCAGTTTGTTCTTGGCCACCCAGGCGTCGGCCATGGCCTGTTCGTAGACCGCCAGTGCTTCGGCATTCTGACGAATCAGCCGCGGCGTGATGTAGTCGGGCCGGGTGGTGTCGGCCAGCGTCATCATGGGCCGCGACGCCGGCACCATGCGGTGGCGCTGGTCCTGTGAGTCGGCCGTGTGGCTCAACTTCTTCTCGAACACGTAGTTGGCGTGGTGGAGCGTGCGCATCATTGGCGAGTGATACGCCACGTCGAGCATGTCGACGCGATACGGGTTGCGGGCCGGGTTCATCACCCGATCGATCGCTTCCGCATCGTCCATTTCCACCGTGGTGATGCCGAAGGTGGCGCGCACGGCGTCGGCGACCACGCGTTCGGCGCCCGCCGACCAGTCACGCAGCCGCGAGACCCGGCCCTGCAGGCGGCGGTCGAACTCGACGGCAAACGCGTCGCCCGAGGCGCGGGTGTTCGGGAACTGCAGCTCGGGCATCGACTCGCGGGCAAAGGTCTCGAGGCCGATTTTCTCGAAGAACATGGGATCGACTTCCTTGACCAGGTCGACCATCGCGCCGATCACCATCGCGGCCTCGTACGGCACGTCGCCGGCGTTCAGCATGCGATACAGCCGATGCAGCACGATGCCCGACACGGTGTGGACCAACGACGTGAACGCGCCGATCGGAATCCCGTAGCGCGCCGTTTCGATCGCCTTCTTCTCGGCCTCGCGCTCAACGGCCTTGAGCCGCGCCGGTGAGTTGGTCGGCCGGACGTAGCGCAGCTCCTTCAAAATCGCCCACGCGTCGTCTTTGAGCAGCGCCGAGAGCTTCGCGTAGGCGTCCCACGCCTTGAGTACGTGCTGCTCGTAGATGTCGAGCGCTTCGCCGGTGATGGGGGGCACGAACGCGCGCGGCTCGTTCAGCTTGACGTAGCGCTGACTCGACTGCTCCGAGTTGTAGAAGGGATACGAGTGCAGGACACTCCACACCAGCTGGCGCGAGATGTTCTCGAGGCCGAACTCGAAGTGGGCGTGCTGGAAGACCGTGTGATGACCTCCCTCGAAGGTGAGGGGACCGATGGAATCACGCTGTTTGTCGGTGACTTCGCTGCGCGCAATCACGCGGGGTGAATAGCACGTGCGGGCCGCGGCAATGGCGCCGTCGTACGGCACCGACGGTGACGAGAGCAGCGTGACTTTGGGAGGTGCCGTGTCGAGCGCCAGGGCGGGCATCGGAATGCACGCAATTATACGCGCTCGCCTGGCGTTTCTTCTGGCGGGCCAGTGTTAATATTCGCGGGATCCACCGGGATGCTCCCGGGGGACACATCAAGGAACGTCACCATGGCACGCCTGATCGGAACACTTACCCTGGCGCTCGTGCTTTCTCCTCTCGCAGCCTTTGCGCAGCTGGCGCCGTCCGATGCCGGCAGCTTCATGGGCAACTGGGTGCTCACCCTGGACTCGCCGCAGGGCGCCATGGAGCAGTCAGTCGTGCTGAAAGATGAGGGCGGCAAGGTCGTCGCCGAGATGAGCAGCCAGATTCAGCCCGAAACCCAGAAGGTCACCGACGTCACCAAGGACAAAGACAACCTGGTGCTGAAATTCGCGGGCAACTTTCAGGGCAACCCGTTCGACGCGGTGATCACGATGACACCCGACGGCACCGATAAGGTCAAGGTGCTGTTCGACGTCAACGGCGGCCAGTTTTCGATGAGCGGAACCGGCGTCAAGAAATAGCGCCGTCGAGAGATTGCGTGGCTGTGAGGCGGGTCCCGAGCCGCCTCGCGGCTCGAGGACTGCGCCGGCTCGCTAGCCCATGGTCTGGCCGCCGTCGATGTTGAAGCACTGCCCCGTGATGGCGCCAGCCTCGGGGCTCGCCAGGTAATTGACCAGTCCTGCCACTTCTTCAGGCTGGATGATCCGCTTGATCGGCACGGCCGCCAGCGAGCGTTCTTTGAACTGCTCGTAGGTTACATTGCTGTGGCTGGCGCCCTGCGTCATGCCGAGCACCGCCATGTCGGTTTCGACCCAGCCGGGGGCGAGAGCATTGACGGTGATCTTCCGCTTCAACACTTCCAGCGCGAGCGCACGAGTAAAGCCGATGACGCCGTGCTTGGACGCGCAGTAGGCGGTGTAACCCGGCGCACCGAAC
The DNA here is from genome assembly GCA_031392125.1 of Acidobacteriota bacterium. GTDB lineage: Bacteria > Acidobacteriota > Vicinamibacteria > Vicinamibacterales > UBA2999 > 12-FULL-67-14b. The sequence continues at coordinate 3,360 of JANMUX010000514.1, forward strand.
CTGCCAAGCACCGACGACATGTTGATGATGCGGCCGCCCTCGGCGATGATCGGCAGCAGTGCCCGAGTCACCAGGAACATGCCGGTGAGGTTGGTGTCGATGGTGTTCTTCCAGCGGGCCACGTCGGACCCTTGCACGTTCTCTCCCCCGCCAACACCGGCGTTGTTCACCAGCACATCGATTGACGGCATCCGGCCGTGCAGCGACCCCAGGCTGCTGGCGACACTCGCCTCGTCCGTCACATCCATCTGGATGACGATCGCCGTGGCGCCCCTCGCCTCGATCTCTCTTGCGGTCTGCTCGAGCTGTGCAAGCGTTCGGCCGGTAATCGCAACCAGGTTACCGGGAACGGCAAACGCCAGCGCCACCGCGCGGCCAATGCCCCGGCCACCGCCGGTGACCACGACCGCCCTACTCATCGTCTTCGTCATCGGCATCATCCTTGTCGCGGCGCGCGTGGTAGCGCGAGTACTCTTCAAGGTAGGTAAGCGTGCCAAGCGCCTTCATGCGGTCGAAAAACAGCACGCCGTCGAGGTGATCGGCCTCGTGCTGCACGACCCGCGCAGGAAAATCCTTCAGGTCGAGTTCGAAGCGCTTGCCGCTGCGGTCGAGGGCCGACACCTTGATGTGGTGTGCTCGCGGCACGCGGCCGCGGATGTCGGGAATGCTCAGGCAGCCTTCCCAGCCTTCGACCGTCTGGTCGCCAAGGACGGTGATCTCGGGGTTGATGAAGACAGTGGCGTCGCCGTCGCCCTGGCCATCAGAATCGAGCATGGCGACAAATACGCGGATGCTTTCGTGCACCTGCGGGGCAGCCAGCCCGACGCCCGAATACTCGAACATGGTGTCAACCATGCTGTCGATGAAGTCCTGCACTGCCTGGGTCTTGATCTCGAGTTTGTCGACGGTCCGGGCCTTGGTCCGGAGGACGGGATGGCCCATCCGGGCGACTTTAAGGATCGACATGGATGGATTTTATACTGGAGTGGTGAAGTGCTGGGGTGCTGGAGTGCTGGGGTGCTGAAGTGCTAAGGTGCGGCTTGAGCGCGTCTGCACCACAGCACTTGAGCACCGTCGCACTTGAGCACCCCAGCACTTGAACACCCCAGCACCTTTAAAGATGCACTCCCACGACATGAACCCGCCGTACAAGTTCTGCCCGGTCTGCGGCAG
>JANMUX010000183.1:0-12642 GCA_031392125.1 Acidobacteriota bacterium
ACCGTCCGGATGCCGATCATGCGCAACTGGTGAAACCGCTCGCGCATGCCGCCCTTGACGATGTCCTTCAGGTAGATCACGCCGAGTGCGCGCGACCGGTCGGCCACCGCCAGCGGAGTGCCTCCGGCTTTCGCGACCTGCTCGATCATGGTCGTCACTTCCGGCGGCATGGTGCCGCCGTTGTCTTTCACGAACTTCGCCACCGAATCGCCGGCGCCCTTGCGCACGCTCCGGCCGTCGAGGTCAACGCCAGACATCCTGGTCTGGGCGGTGAACTGAACGAACGTGGCCTTGAGTTGCGCCATCTCGCGGCCGCGCAAGCCGTACTTCTCCTTGGCGAGGACGACGATGGAGCGGCCTTCGGGCGTCTCGTCCGCCAGCGACGCCAGTTGCGCGGCATCAGCGAGTTCTGCGATGGTCACGCCAGGCGCCGGACGGAATTCCGTCGCTTGCCGATTGCCCAGGGTGATGGTGCCGGTCTTGTCGAGCAGCAGCGTATGGACGTCCCCGGCGGCTTCGACCGCGCGGCCCGACATGGCGAGCACGTTGTGTTGAATCAGGCGGTCCATGCCGGCGATGCCAATCGCCGATAGCAACCCGCCAATCGTCGTCGGGATCAGGCACACCAGCAGCGCAATCAGCACAAACAGCGATTGTGGCGCGCCGGCGTAGACCGCGAACGGCTGCAGGGTCACCACCGCCAGCAGGAATACGATCGTCAGGCCGGCGAGCAGGATATTGAGGGCGATCTCGTTCGGCGTCTTCTGCCGCTCGGCGCCTTCGACCAGCGCGATCATGCGATCGATGAAGGTCTCGCCCGGGTTCGAAGTCACGCGAACCTTGATCTGATCAGACAGCACCTTGGTGCCGCCGGTCACCGCCGAGCGATCGCCGCCCGACTCGCGAATCACCGGCGCCGACTCTCCCGTGATCGCCGACTCGTCCACCGACGCTACGCCCTCGATGATCTCGCCGTCAGACGGGATGAACTGGCCGGCGGTCACCAGGACGACGTCGCCCTTGCGCAACTGGGTGGCTGACACCTGTTCGGTGCGGCCACTGGCCGTCAGTCGAAACGCCACCGTCTCGGTCTTCGACTTGCGCAGCGTTTCGGCCTGGGCCTTGCCGCGACCTTCTGCCATCGCCTCGGCGAGGTTGGCGAACAGCACGGTCAACCACAGCCAAATCGTGATCTGCAGCTCGAAGCCCACGTCGGGGTGACCGGCGGCGATGTCGACGCCCAGTTGCACCGAGGTCATGACCGCGCCAATCTCGACCACGAACATGACCGGGTTGCGCCACATCACTCGCGGATCGAGCTTGCGAAGGGAATCAACCAGCGCCCCGCGAACGATACCGGCGTCCCAGATACTAAGCGTCTGTGTCTTTGCCATAACGGTTGTCTTCGAATCCCTGATCCCTGATCCCTGATCCCCGATCTAGAACGTCGTGCCGGCGTTCATCAGGAAGTGCTCGACGATCGGCCCGAGACTGAGCGCCGGGAAAAACGTCAGCACGCCGACGATCACGATCACGCTGACCAGCAAGACCGCAAACAACGGGGTCGTCACCGGAAAAGTGCCAGGCGAGGGCGGCGTCTGTTTCTTGCGGCCGAGACTGCCGGCGATCGCCAGCATCGGCAGGATGATCAGGAAGCGGCCCATCAGCATCGAGAAGCCGAGCGTGATGTTGTACCACTTGGTATTCGCGGAGATGCCGGCGAACGCCGAGCCGTTGTTCGCCGTGCCCGAGGTGTAGGCGTAGAGAATTTCAGTCAACCCGTGTGGACCAGGGTTCCAGATGCTGGTGGTGCCGAACTCAGCCGAGGTCAGCGAGATGGCGGTGAAGACCAGGATCACCAGCGGGAAGATCAGCACCGCGAGCATGGCCATCTTGACGTCGAAAGCATCGATCTTCTTGCCGAGATACTCCGGCGTGCGCCCGACCATCAGGCCGGCGATGAACACCGTGAGCACGACCATGATCAGGATGCCGTAAAGCCCGGCGCCGACGCCGCCGAAGATCACCTCGCCGAGCATCATGTTCACGAGCGGGACCATGCCGCCGAGCGGCGTGAACGAGTCGTGCATGGCGTTCACCGCGCCGCAGCTCGCGGCGGTAGTCACCGTCGCAAAGAGCGCGGAGTTGGCGATGCCGAACCGGACCTCCTTGCCCTCCATGTTGCCGCCCGGGCAAAGCGCGCCGACCGCCTGATCCGTGCCGGCCAGCAGCGGGTTGCCGCGGGATTCTGCCCAGTAGGCGACGCTGACGCCGACGACGAACAATAGCGCCATGGCACCAAAGACGGCCCAGCCGTGACGCTGCGAGCCGGTCATCTGGCCGAGGGTGTACGTGAGCCCCGCCGAGATTGCGAAGATTGAGAAGATGGCAATGAAGTTCGAGAACGGGGTCGGGTTCTCGAACGGGTGTGCGCTATTGGCGTTGAAGAAGCCGCCACCGTTGGTGCCCCACTGCTTGATCACTTCCTGCGACGCCACAGGGCCCTGCGCGATCACCTGCTCGGTGACCACGGTCCTGGTCTCCGCACCCTGTGCATCAGCGCCAACCACCGTTTGCGGGTCAATCACCTGCACCCGGTCGTAAGGCTTGAGGTTCTGCACGACGCCCTGCGACACCAGCAGCAACGCGCCGACCAGGCAGAACGGCAGCAGCACCCAGAGATTGGCGCGCGTGAAGTCGACCCAGAAGTTGCCGATCGAATCGCGTTCTTTCGCGGCAATGCCGCGCACAAAGGCAATCGCCAGGGCAATGCCGGTCGCCGCCGACACGAAGTTGTGGTACGCCAACCCGGCCATCTGCGTGAGATAGCTCATGGTCGTCTCGCCGACGTACGACTGCCAGTTGGTGTTGGTCGTGAAGGACGCGGCGGTGTTGAACGCCAGGTCCGGACCAACGCCGGCCAACCCCTGCGGGTTGAGCGGCAGTACCGCCTGCAGGCGCTGGATGGCGTAGAGCACCACCATCGAGACAACACTAAAGGCCAGCATCGAGAGCGCGTACTCAGTCCAGCGCATCTCCCGCTTCTCGTCGACACCGGTCAGGCGGTAAATCAGCCGCTCGATCGGCACCAACAGCGGGTCGAGCCACGTCCGCTGCCGCGAGAACACCCGGGTCATGAAGCGGCCGAGCGGGCGGGTCACGGCGACAATCGCCGCCATGAAGAAGAAGATTTGAAGCCAACCGTTAAATGTCATGACTGACGCTCAGAACTTCTCTGGATAGAGCAGCGCGTAGACGAGATACACCAGTACCAATCCCGACACGATCAAACCGACGAGAGATCCCATTGCCATAAAGCCCTTCAGCGTTCGAACGGCGCGTCGAAGGTGACGATCGCCGCAAGTATGAATAGCGGCTGCCCGGGCTTGAGCCGGTTCTCCCCGGGCCGCCGGTCGTCTTTCGCGAAGAAGCCACCCTGCGGACCTCGCGAGTCGTCGTAGCGGTATTCCGCCCGCAGGATCGTGCTGGACCACTTGAACGGCGCGCGATACTCGAGCGTGGTGGTGATGGCCTTGACGGTCTGCTCAGCCAGCGTCCAGCGCCCGGTTGAGTCCCAGGCAATTTCCGGACGAACGGCAATGCTCCACGGACCCTGGAAGTTCCAGCGGACGGGCAGTTGCGCGGCCGCCCACCAGGCACGCGTGTCTCCAGAATCGTCGACCCGCTCGGTCGCGAAGTGGCCGTTGAACGCCACCGTCACCCGTTCAGTCTTGCGCTCGACGATGGTGTCGGAGATGAAACGCCAGAACTCGAGAGCGGTGCTCGACTGATGGGGTCCCCACAACGCCGATTCCTTGACCGTGATCTGCGGAGTCGCCTTGTAGGCGAGTTGGATGCCCGTGCTCGGAACGCCGTTGGCGTTGGCGAGATGCCAGTAGCCGTTGACGACGTAAAGCGTGCCCGTGAGTTTCTCGGTGAGCGGATAGCTCGCGTTCACACCGAGCATCAGGTACGGCGTGAAATCGGCGCCCCAGGGCCTGGTGTAGTTAAGGTTGTCCTTTGCGTACAAGCCGTCGTACCCGATCAGGCTGCCAAAGATGCCGCCCTGCACCGTCAGGCCTTTGCCCACCGGCGCCACGTACGACACGTTGGTCGGTCCAAAGTGACGCAACACTTTGGCGCCATCGAGATTGGGCGCCGTTGCCGAGAACCCGAAGATCTCGTCGTCCTTGCCAGTTTGCACAGTGAGCTCGGCGGCCCAAGGCGAGTTCGCCGACGCGCGCTTCCTGAGGTAGGCCGCCGTCATATTCAGGTGCGGATCGTTGACGTGCCACGCCGTGCCTCGGCTGCGAAAGAGCTTGTTGGGCGGGTCGTTCGGTGTCCACAAGTACGAGGCATCGGCAAACCCGCCGTAGCTCCAGTCGTGGGCGACCGGCGGAGTGGCCGGCGTGGGCGTCTGCGCCCCTGCGAGCGAAGGAGCCGTAAGGATGAAGAGTGCCGCGATGAATGAGAACGTGAGTCGCCGACTGCCGATAACCATGAACCCATGGTGCCGCGGCGGTCGTAAGGGTGGGCTAAGGGAGGCGTAAGGGAAAGATAAGGGTGCCTAGGGTGCAAAGGGGCCAGGGGGGGCCAAGGCTAGGCGCCGGGGTCTAAACGGTAGCCAACCCATGGCTCCGTAAGGAGATAGCGTGGCTGAGCCGGGTCTGGCTCGATCTTCTTCCTGAGCTGGCCGACGAATACGCGCAGGTACTCGACCTGCTCAACACTGTCGCCGCCCCAGATGGCGCCAAGCAGCGCGCGGTGCGTCAACACCTTGCCGGCGTGCCGGGCCAAGTGAGTCAGTAACTCGAACTCTTTCGGGGTCAGATGCACATCGCGGCCGGCCACCGTCACGGTGTGAGCGGCGACGTCGATCTGGAAGTCGCCAACCGCCAGCACCGCACTCGCGGATGACGCGACGGGTGCCCGGCGGAGCGCCGCTCTCACGCGCGCCAGCAGTTCGTCGGTGCCGAAAGGCTTGGTGACGTAGTCGTCGGCCCCGGCGTCAAGCGCCGCCACCTTGGTCTGTTCTTCGCCCTTAACCGACAGCACGATGATCGGCACAGTGCTCTGCTCGCGCACCCGCTTGCAGAGGTCCAGGCCGTCCGAGCCCGGCATCGACAGGTCGGTGATGACGAGATCCGGCGGCCAGTCGCGCAGCGTGTCAAGGGCCGATTCGGTGTCCGCCGCGACCCGCACATCGAATCCCTGCGCGGTCAATGCGAGCCGAAGAACCCGGCGGATTTGCGATTCATCGTCGACGACCAGCACTCGAAAGGGCTTGGTCATTTCCCGTCCTCGTCGCCGATTGGAATGCGAACCACAAAGCGTGCGCCAGTCCGGCCCGGGCGGTCGGCCGCGACCACTCCGCCGCTGTGTGCGCCGACGATGCCGAGCACGATCGCCAAGCCGAGGCCGGTGCCACTGGCCGCCGCGCGGGTGGCGGGTGCGCGATAGAACTTGTCGAAGATGCGCGCGCGCTCGGCGGCGGGCACGCCGGGCCCTTCGTCGGCAACCGAGAACTCGACGAAGTCGTCGCCACTGGCTTGGGCTGCGATGCTGATCGTGGTGCCGGGCGGCGAATACTTGGTGGCATTCTCCAATAGCTGGAAACACACCTCTTCGAGTGAACGGGCATCGGCGCGAACCAGTGGCAGCTCTGGCGGGATCGACACCTCAATGGTGTGGGCTCTCGTCATGCGCTCGGCGCGGCGAACGGCCGACCCAATCACATCTTCCAGACTGCACCACGCCAGGTGAAGGCCGATCTCGCCGGCCTCAATGCGCGCGAAGCCAATCAAGTCCCCGACCAACAAATCCAGCCGGTCGGCTTCCTCGTTGGCAACTGTCAGCAATTCGCTCCGGACTTCGTCCGTCAGGTTGCCAGGCGATGCCGACAAGAGGGCCGTCGTCGAAGCCTTGATCGAAGTGATCGGAGTGCGGAGATTGTGCGTCACGGCGTCGAGCAACGCGCTTTTCAGGCGCTCGCTGCGCCGGGCCGCTTCGGTCTCGGCTTCGCGATCGAAGGCCGCCTGCAACTCCGAGTAGAGCCGCCGGGCCTCGGTCCCCTGGGCCTGGGCCTCGGCGGTCTGGCGCTTCGCGCGTGCCGACAACTGGCTGACCGTCAGCGCCACGAGCATGAACGACGCCAGGGCCACCCAGTTGAGCGGGTCACTGATCGTGAAGGTGCCGGTCGGCGGCAAGAAAAAGAAGTTGAACGCCACCACGCTCGTGACCGACGCGGTAATGGCGGCCGCTCGCGTGAGACCGCGCGCGACATACAGCACGACCAGCAAGTAGCAGAGCGCGACGGTAGTGGCATTGGCGATCGGGCTGGCCAGCAACAGCAAGACCGTGACCGTGATCACGGCTCCCAGGGCGAGCAGCTGATGGCTCATGGCGCCGGCGGAAACAACCACTTCAGCATCGGTCCTACACGCGCCGCCCATGCGCCTTCGCTGTGGGTGGCGCCCTCGTACTCGGCGTAGTGCAGATCCACGCCGTCCACGTATCCCGCTCCCACCAGCGCGGCCTTCAGCAACCGCGCATCATCCAGTCCACGGCGGCCTTCGGCTGTGCCCATGTCCACCCACCAGCGTGACGACGGCTTCGGGCGCGTCTGCCGAACCGTCGTGAGAATCGCGCGCCGATCCCACCACACAGATGGCGACAGCACGGCCAGGCGGCTGAACACCTCTGGGTAAGTGAAGCCAAGGTGCAGCGTCGCCAACCCACCCAGTGATGAGCCTCCGAGGCCGGTGTGCGCTGCGTCGGGCCGCGTGCGATAGGTGCGATCGACCATCGGCTTCAAGTCCTCGATAATCAGCCGGCCATACGCGCCGGCCAGCCCGCCGCCAAGCCGCGCATCTTTCGTCGGCGTGTACTCGTGGATGCGTTCCTCGCCTGTGTTGTGGATACCGACAATAACCAGCGGCTCCAGCTGGCCGGTGGAGATCAGCTCGGCCGCCGTCTCACCCACCCGCCAATGCTCGCCCTTCTGGAAAGCGGTGTCGGGGTCGAACAGGTTTTGCCCATCGTGCATGTAAAGGACGGGGTACCGGTGGTCGGTGTTGACGTCGTAGCCCGGGGGCAGCCAGACGAGGACATCGCGGTCGTCGGTGAGAAACTCGGAGTGAAACCGTTCGTGCCGGTGGAGCGTAGCGTTGGAGGGGGGCATCTGCGGCACGAACAGTATATGTGTCAGGTGCTGGGCGCTTGAGCTCGCCTGAGGTCCTCGACCAGCCAGGCATAGATTTCGGCGGCGTGTTCAGGATCGTCGGCGCGCAGCACCGCCGACGGATGGTACGTGACCATCACGCGGGGCGCCCACGCCGCCCGAAATTCCTGTCCGCGATCTCGTTGAATACGGATTGACGGCCCAAGCAACGCCTGCGCGGCGGTGCTGCCGAGGCACACGATCACGGCGGGCTTCACTCGATCGATCTCGGCTTCGAGCCAGGGCCGGCAGGCGCGAACGTCCTTTGCTCGCGGCTTGTCATGAATGCGGCGCTTGCCTTCGCGATGAAACGAGAAGTGCTTCACCGCGTTGGTCAGATAGGTTTCAGCGCGGTTCACGCCCGCCTCGGCCAACGCACGGTTCAAGACGTCGCCGGCCGGACCGACAAAGGGACGGCCCTGCTTGTCTTCTTCATCGCCCGGCTGCTCGCCCACCAGCATCACGGTCGCCGTCGTGGCGCCCTCCCCAAACACGACGCGATCAGCCGTGGCATGAAGCGGACAGCCATGGCACCCGGCGGCTGCCTGCCGCAGCTCGTCGATGCCGGCACCGTCTGGCACGAATGCGCGTGCCGAGGTCGCCGCCGACGGCTGCGCCAGCATCTGCCCGACACGAGCGGAGGCGTTCAACAGTAGCGGCTTGATCAACTGGGCTTCGGGTAGCGTCGCCCAATGCCGCACCGGCATCTCGCGCGTCATCGCCACGGGGTTGATCCGCGCCGGATTGAACATCGACGCGTAGTAGGTGCGCCACAACTCCTCGAGGCGATCGTCCTGGGGGGCGTCGCTTTGTGGCACTCCCGCGGCAAACGTCAGCGCCCGGCCGTCCCAATGCACCGATTCGTCAGGCGTCAGGATCGACCATCGCATTACCCGAAACCGCTCGGCGAAGAACGATGAGGCAGGGCGAACGATGTAGTGATCGGGACGATGCCAGGCGATGTAGCGGAGGGCGTCATCCTCTTGCACTTCGCGAAACCTCACGAACGCGTGCATCTTGTGGATGTCGCGGGCGACTTGCCTGGTCATGGTGTTCAGCGAGATCACGTCGGGGTCGAGGTCGTCCGACAACACCTGGCGCTCACCGTGCGTCAATCGAAACACCAGTCGATACAAGACCGACCATCGGCGCGGGTCGCGATGATACGACGCCGACCGGGCGCGCTCGAGAAACCGTGGCGGCACCGAACGTGATGACGGGGTCGCGCGAGCTGGTTCGACGTGGATCGTGAGATCGGCAAGAGCTGGCTGCGACGAGTGCGGGTCGGTCCACGCCACGGCGTCTGGGGGCACCTCGCGGGCGAGCAAGGCGCGGGCGTGGCGACGCCAGTCTTCGTAACTGCCGTTGACGTGAACGGTTTCGGCTACGCGCTCCATAGCAGCGGCTGGTGAAGTGCCGGGGCTCCGACGGTGGTGGCCGTCGCTGACGGCCTCCAGTCTGCGGCAACGATGAACGGCTTCGACAGGCCTAGTCGGACGCGCAGCTTCCGCAAGTCTTCGAGCGACAGCCGATGCAGCCGCCGGGCGCGCAGCAGGCGATCGACACAGCGCTGGCCGAGCCCGGGCGTGCGCAACAGCATCTCGCGCGGGGCGGAATTAATGTCGACCGGAAACTGCTCTGGATGACGTACCGCCCATGCCGTCTTGGGATCGACGCGCATGTCGAGATTCGGCTCCTCACTGGTCGTCAGCTCGTCGACGCGAAAGCCATAGAAACGCAACAGCCAATCGGCTTGATACAGGCGATGTTCCCGAACGAGCGGCGCCGGCTTCGCGGGTAAGAACGGGTCAGATTCGGGAATCGGGCTGTAGGCCGAGTAGTAAACCCGTCGCAGGCGCTGAGTCGTATAGAGCGCCGATGCGGTCGCGAGGATCGAACTGTCGGTGGTTTCGGTCGCGCCGACAATCATCTGGGTGGACTGCCCCGCAGGCGCGAACACTGGAGGCTGATAGCGCGATCGCTTCGAGGCCCTGGCCTCATCAATACCGTCCTTGAGCCGGCTCATCGCCCCGATGATTGCTGGTTGCGACTTGTCCGGCGCCAGTCGATGCAGATCCGCCGGCGTCGGCAGCTCGATGTTGACACTGACACGATCGGCATAGCGTCCGGCGGCGGCCAGCAACAATGGCGATGCATCCGGCATTGCCTTGACGTGAATGTAGCCACCGAAGTGATGCGTCTCACGCAGCCGGCGCGCGACCTCGACCAGTTGCTCCATTGTGTAATCAGGCGTCTGCATCACGCCCGAACTGAGGAACAATCCTTCGATGTAATTGCGTCGATAGAAGTCGAGCGTCATCGTGACCACTTCGTCGACCGTGAAACGGGCGCGCGGGGTGTCGCTCGAGATACGGTTCACGCAGTAGAGGCAGTCGTAGATGCAGACGTTGGTCAGCAGGATCTTGAGCAACGACACGCAGCGGCCGTCGGGCGTGTAGCTATGACAAATGCCGTTACCGGTCGAGTGGCCGATACCCTTGCCGTTGCCAGCACGCTTGGCACCGCTGCTGGCGCAAGAGGCGTCATACTTGGCCGCGTCCGCAAGAATGGCTAGTTTACGGGCGACATCCATGCCTAAGTGTAGGCGATGAAAAGGCGAAAATTGCTGGAATCAGGCCAACTCGACCCTGTTTTTGAGTGTCAAGGCCTCACGGAACGGTATATGTTTCAGGTGCCGGAACAATCGGGTGCGGAAGGGCTGGGACTGCACTTACGCACCTCCGCACGCCAGCACCGCAGCACATAAGCCTATGACCCGCGACCACCACAAGTGGTTCTCTCGCTCGCTGAACCGCGACATGGAGATGTTGATCTTCGGGCACGACGGCCCGCCGGTCATGGTGTTTCCCTCGTCCATGGGCGCGTTCTTCGAGTACGAGGACCGTGGAATGATCAGCGCGCTCGCCGATAAGCTCGAGCACGGGCGTCTCCGCCTGTTTTGCCTCTCGTCGGTCGATAGTGAAAGCTGGTACTGCAAGCAGATTCACCCGCGCCACCGGGTCGAACGCCACCTGCACTACGAGGACTATGTTCTGAACGAGGCGGTGCCGCTCGTGCGTCACCTGACGCGGCACGACGGCATCGGCGTGACCGGTTGCAGCTTCGGCGCGTATCACGCCATGGCACTGGCGTTGCGCCACCCATACACGTTTACGTCGTGCATCACCATGGGCGGCGCCTTCGACATTTCGCAGTTCCTCGACGGCTACCACGACGAAGATTGCTACTTCCTGAACCCGCCGGCTTTCCTGCCGGGGCTGTCAGACGCGTACTACCTGGATCAATACCGGCGCAACAAGTGGGTGATCGTGACCGGCGACCACGATATTTGTCGCGCTCCCAACGAGCAGTTCTCGGCGATCATGCAGGCCAAGGGCATTCCGCACGCCCTGCATGTCTGGAATGAGTCCAAGCACGACTGGCCGTACTGGCGGCCCATGGCGCAGGCTTACGTTCCTTGACGGGAGTCGGGAGTCGGGAGTCGGGAGTAAGCTAAGCCCCATGAGCGCCAGATTCCGTTTCCCGGTTCCCGGTTCCCAACTCCCGGCAGGTCTCATATGAAGAAGATTGGCATCCTGTTCGGTATGGAAAACACCTTCCCCGCCGCTCTCGTCGAGCGCATCAACGGGCTGGGTGTGGCCGGGGTGACGGCCGAGTTTGTGCAGATCGCCGACGTGCGCATGGCCGAGCCGTGCGGCTACGATGTGATCGTCGATCGCATCTCGCACGACATTCCCTACTACCGCGCCTATCTGAAGAACGCGGTGCTGTGCGGCGCCCAGATCATCAATAACCCCTTCTGGTGGAGCGCCGACGACAAATTCTTCAACTACGCGCTCGCCACCAAGCTTGGCGTGGCGATTCCGCCAACCATCCTGTTGCCGCACAAGGAACACCCGACCGGCACCACTGAGCGGTCGCTGCGCAACCTGCGCTACCCGCTCGATTGGGATGCGATCTTCGACTACGTCGGCTTCCCCGCCTTCCTGAAGCCCTTCGACGGCGGCGGCTGGCGCGACGTCTACAAGATCAACACGCGCGAAGAGTTTTTCGACGCCTACGACCAGACCAAGACCTTGTGCATGACGCTGCAACGCGGCGTCGACTTCAAGGAATACTTCCGCTGCTACGTCGTCGGGCAGGAGCAGGTGCACATCATGCCCTACGACCCGCGGGCGCCGTTTCACGAGCGCTACGTCATGAATCCGCCCGCCTATCCCAAAGACCTGTTGGCGCGCGTCGAGCGTGATGCCCGCACGCTGTGCAAGGCGCTTGGCTACGACCTCAACACGGTGGAGTTCGCGGTCGAAGACGGGGTGCCGTATGCAATCGATTTCATGAACCCGGCGCCCGATGCCGACCTCCATTCCGTCGGGCAACAGAACTTCGACTGGATTGTCGACGCGGTGGCCACGCTGGCCGTGAAGAAGGCAACTGAACCTGCACCGCCGGCCACCTACCGGTGGGATGCTTTCCTGAAAGGCTAGGCAGCACCGAAGTGCCGCCCTCCTGGCGATGAAGCCCTCATTCAGCATTGGCATCGAAGAGGAATACCAGACCATCGATCCGGTCACCTACGACCTGCGATCGCACATCAACGCCGAGATCATCGCCAAGGGCAAGCGTCAGCTCGACGAGCGGATCAAGGCCGAGATGCACCAGTCGGTGGTCGAGGTCGGTACCGGCGTGTGCCGCAACATGCAGGAGGCCCGCGCCGACATCGTCAACTTGCGCCGCGCCATGGTGACCCTGGCCCAGGACAATGGCCTGCTGCTGTGCGCCGGCGCCACGCATCCATTCGCCGACTGGCGCGCGCAGGACATCTATCCTGACGAACGCTATCGCCAGGTCGTCGAAGACATGCAGCTGGTCGCCCGCTCGAACCTGATCTTCGGGCTGCACGTGCACATTGGCATCGAAGACCGCGAGGTCGCCATCCACCTGATGAACCAGGTACGCTACTTCCTGCCGCACCTGCTCGCGCTGTCGGCCAACTCGCCCTTCTGGATCGGCCTCAACACCGGCCTCAAGTCGTACCGCTGCAAGGTGTTCGATAAGTTCCCGCGTACCAACATTCCCGACACCTTTACAAGCTGGTCCGACTACGAAAGCTTCGTCAACTTGCTGGTCAAGACCAACAGCATGGATAACGCCAAGAAGATCTGGTGGGACGTGCGGCCGCATCCGTTCTTCTCAACCGTCGAAGTGCGCATCTGTGACATCCCCATGCGCGTCGACGAAACGCTGGCGCTCGCCGCGCTGATCCAGGCCACCATGGCGAAGCTCTACAAGCTGCACTCGCGCAACCAGGGCTTCCGCATGTACAGCCGCGCGCTGATCATGGAGAACAAGTGGCGCGCCGCGCGCTACGGCCTCGAGGGCAAGCTGATCGACTTCGGCCG
>JANMUX010000203.1:0-2688 GCA_031392125.1 Acidobacteriota bacterium
CAGCCAGGCCAGCGCGAAGGCGAGCGGCAGGAAATAGTCAGTTGCCTGCCGCCCCATGATGAAGTGCGCGGGTGTCAACGCCAGCGCCAGGCCTGCCGCCACTGCGTACCACTCGTTCTTAAAGGCGCGGCGCGCGACGGCGTAGATCAACCAGACATTAAGCAGCGCGATCAACGCAATCGGCAGGCGGGCTGAGAACGCCGAGACCGGGAGGACGCTGAAGGAGCCGGCCATCAGGTAGAACAACTGCGGCTGCCACCACGCGACGCTCGAGTGATTGGCGATCAAAGGATCTGCAATCAAAAAGAACAACGGCAGGCGGTTGCCGCGCGTATCGCGACCAGTTTCGGCGAGGGCGTGGGCCTGGACCGCAAACCGCGCCTCGTCCGTGGTCACGTTGATGGGCGCGATGTTCAGGCGGCTGAGATGCAGCACCGCAGTCAGCGCCAAAACCGCCGCCATTGCCACGCGCACGGGCACGCCGGTCATGCCCCTGAGCCTCGGTCGGCGAGCCGCGCTGCCAGGCACCAGTACACGAACGTCACCTGGCCACAGATGAGGATGAACAAGCCATAGCGGCCTTCGGAGATTGGCGCCGTGGCGAGGAGGCCGGCATTGAGTGCGGCTGCCATGACCACGGTGGGCAACAGCCGCTGTCGCAGTGCGAGGAGCCGCCAGGCCGCGATCGCCAGCACCGCCAGCCACAGCGCCGAGTTGGCCAGCACAAGGCGAAGTGCATTCCACGCCCGCGCCGGCAGCCGGGCCAGGTTCGCCGCCTGCGGAAGTGCCCACGCCAGCCCGAAGTCATTCGGCAGAATCGTGGAGTGGATGAACGGCGTGTAGTCGTGGTCCGGCATGCCGACCATGAAGGGCGGCAGGAACAACGACACTCGGCGCAGGTGCACCAGCGTCATGCGTAACGGATAGCGGCCACCGAGCGACAGCCAGGTCCGCACCAGCGCGCCAATATGGGGTTCGACTTGCCCGATCCGGAACGACGGTGCAATAAACAACGGGCTGACGAAGTTGCAGGCCCGCGCCTGTGGCCAGTCGGCGCGGCTCGCGATGGTTTCGAGCGCGCTCCACTCCGCCGGCGTTGGCGTCACACCCTCCTGGGTCAACAGGCACGACACATCGGCCATGACCCACTCGACCGCCTGGGCTGGGTCGATGCTGTGCGGGAGGCCCGCGCTGCGCGTGGCCAGCTGTGTGACGCCGGCGACGCCCACCGCCACCGCGGCCAAGACGCTAAGCTGATAGCGCGCGCCTGAATGGCGGAAGACCCAGAGGCTGCCGAGCGCCGCCAGTATCACCGTGACCAGGCCGTTATGGCGGGTCGGGATCAGCAGCACCGCCAGGATCAATTGCAGGTAATCGGCCGCGCCAAAATTCGCCAGGCGTCCTCCCGTGCGCGCCAACACCGCCACGCACAGCAGCAGCCCTGCCGTCATCCACGCGTCGTGCCGCACCTGGATGCCGAGGGCACCGACCAGCGGCGTGGCGCAGACGGCCACCACCGCCCACGCCCGGGCCGGGCCGCTTGGAAACGTGGCGGCGGCCCATTGCCTGGTGGACCACGCCAGCACCAGCACGCCGGCGAGCGTCAGCGCTGGAATGGCGCGCGTGCCGGCCGAGAGCGTCTTGATGATGATGACCCACCACGCGGTGAACCAGGCGCTGATGGGGCCGTCGCGCGCCTCGGTCAGCGTGATCAGCGAGTCTTCGCCAAACAGGCCCGGATACATCGCCACCCACCACACCAGCCCCGCCGCGAGTGGCAGCCATGGCTCGGCCGCCACGATCCACGGCCGCGCCTGTGAGGCAGGGACCGGCATGTCAGCGTTGGTAGATGACGAAGTAATCTCGCCCGTCCAGCTCGTCGATCGTCGCCAGGCGCGTCAGGACGCCGCTGGCTGCCATCGCGTTGGTTGCCGCGTCCTCGAGGTTGGCGAGAATCAGGCTGCCGCGCGGCACGCTCTCAATGGCGGCCGAATCGAGCCGGCTGGTGTGGTTCAGCAGGTCGAGGCGATTGTGCTTGAGCAGGTAAAAACGCCAGTAGGTGTCCAGAAAGTCATTGCGCCAATCCAGTTGACCGCTGGTTGACGCGAGGGTGCCGAAGTACACGTTCGGCGTCTGATTCCCCTCGGTGCGACCGATGATGTCTTCCATCGCGCCGCGGATGTTGCCGCCGATCCAGAACGCCGATCGCACACGGTAATCGCCGAAGTAGTCGGACCAGAAGCTGTTGAACTGCAGCAGCATCACTGCCAACAGCGCTACCGTGATCGCCTTCATCTGCGTGTGCCGGCTGGTAAGGCGCGCGAGGGCGAGCGCGGCCGCGCCGGCGGCTACCAGTGGCACGGTCGAACTGGTCAGGCGTTGCGCGGTGGCGAGCGTCCACGCACCGTAGGCGATTCCGCCGATGGTCGCAGCCCAGCCCGCCAGTTGCAGGCCGATTGCCAGCGGGTTGCTGAGCGGGTGACGCCACAGGTGCCGCGCACCGATCGCGGCCAGGATCACGCCGAATGGCAGCAGGCCCAACGCCCGGAAGATCGCGTTCTGCTCGGTAGGAATGGCCGCGGCCAGGGGTGCACTCACGAACCCCCAGAGCACAATGCGATGAACCGGCTCGGCGCGGTGCTTGGCGGCCGCGAACAGGCCGACACCGATGAAGAACGCCATCGGCAG
>JANMUX010000265.1:0-9594 GCA_031392125.1 Acidobacteriota bacterium
CGGTCAGCTCGTGCCGTTCGAGGGGCAGAAGCATCCGGCAGCGGATCGGGTCGGCCAGCGCGGCCATGTGGTCAAGGATCTGGGTCATCAATCCGTCAATCCGGATGAACGAGATAATAACCGCAACGCAAGCACCCGTCAAGTTGTGTCGGGGCCTGGCACGGTTAGATATGTTTTTGCTGCAGTTCCTGCCAGTCGGGGGGGCCGACGAGAAGCAGTTCTTGCAACTTCGTCCACCTCACTGTGCATGGCCTCACCTTTGCGATCGGTGCGCTTGGAGGACCTCCATGCCGAGAGCCGTTCGCTATTCCCCACCCGACAGCCTTCATCACGTCATCAATCGCGGCAACGATCGGCGCTGTCTCTTTGATTCATCCAGTGACTTCACCGACTTCCTGGATCTCGTCTCGTGGGCAAAAGACTGCTGTCCCATCCGAATCGTGGGCTATTGCCTGATGCGGAATCATTGGCACTTTGTCCTGTGGCCCGAAGAAGCCACGTCGATGAGGTCATTTCTTCACCGCCTTTGCACGACGCATGCGCTCCGAAGGCGGAGGTCGACGCGAACATTGGGAGAGGGGCACGTGTACCAGCATCGCTATCACGCGTTTCTCATCGAGTCAGAGGCTTATTACCTCCGGGCGCTGAAATACGTCGAGGCGAACCCGGTCCGCGCCGGTCTTGTGGGCTCCGCGGCCGAATGGCCTTGGTCGAGTCTGGCAGAGCGAATCGGCGTGGACCGGGGCATTCTGGACCCAGGCCCCATTCCCCTACCCGTTAACTGGGTTGAGTCAGTGGATCATGCCTTGGCGCCAGCGGACCTGGAGGATATCCACAGCAGATTGCGGAGACACTCACCAATTGCAACCCGACGAAGTGCACGGTCGGCAGAAATTGCGCCGGATTCGATGTAACCGTGCCAGGCCCCGAGACAACCTTTTTGCCGGTTGACTCGTCTATGTGCGTTGAGCGTATAGTTTCGGGGCACGTATGGATAAATTCAGGGCCGAATCTTTTCTCCCGCTGACTCCGGTCGCCTTCGAGATTCTGCTTGCGCTGGCCGATGGCGAGCGCCATGGCTACAGCATCCTCCTGGAGGTCGAGTCGCGGTCGGGCGGGGCCGTGGCGTTGCACGCCGGGACGCTTTACCGAGCCCTGGCGCGCTTGCTCGAAAGCGACCTGATCGAAGAACTGAACGAATCGCCGGACCCGTCGAGCGTAGACGAGCGACGGCGGTACTACCGCCTCACCGCTCGTGGCATCGCGGTAGCACGGGCCGAAGCCGGCCGGCTCGAAGGCCAAGTCGCGGCGGCCCGGGCGCGACGGTTGCTTCGAGGCGCCAAGGTATGAACGCCCGACCACGCTCCCGGATCGCGGAAGCGCTGTTCAGCCTCGCCCTGCTGGCTTACCCCCGCGCTTTCCGTCGTCACTTCGGCGCCGAGATGCGCGACGACTTCCGCCGCAGCACCTTAGGCACCCTAGGCACCTTGTTCTTAAACGGCATAAGGGAACGCGGTTCTTCGATTGTCCGCTGGACGATGTTCCCCAACGCCACACCACATCTTTACGTCCCGACAGGCAGGCACCATATGTTTCTTGACACTCTTCGCGCCGACATTCGCCACGCGCTTCGGCTCGCGGTCAAGACGCCGGTGTTCACGGCACTCACAGTGCTGGCACTGGCGCTTGGGATCGGCGCAACCAGCGCGATTTTTGCCGTGGTTAACGGCGTGCTCCTGCAGTCACTGCCTTACCGCGACGACAGCCGGCTGGTAAACCTGTGGAGCAACAACACGAGCGAGGACCGCCCGCGCAATCCGCTGTCGCCCGCCAACTTCCTCGACTTCCAGCGGCTGAATACGACGCTCGACGGCCTGGAAGGCTACTTCACCTTCGTCACGCCCGCGCAGCTGCAGACCGACAGCGGCACCGAAGTCGCCTACTCGTTCTTCGTCACCTCGAACATGTTCAACATGCTTGGGCGCACCGCCGCGCTCGGCCGCACCTTCACGATCGGCGAGGACTCGGGCGTCGTGGTGTTGAGCGACGGCTATTGGCGCCGACGGTTCGGCGGCGACCCGAAGATCGTCGGCCAGGTGCTGTCGGTGTCCGGTCAGTCGCTCCAAGTACTCGGCGTCATGCCACCGGATTTCGTTTTCCCCTATAGCGGCATGCTCGGTCCAAGCGGCTTCACCCGCGTCACCGGCGTCGATATGTGGCTGCCGATTGCCTTCTCCGGTCCGATGGCCGTGAACAATCGGATGCTGGACCAGGCCGGTCAGGTCGTCCGAAACGTGCATTGGTTCGGCGCGATCGGGCGCCTGAAGAACGGGGTGTCAGAACTGCAGGCCGGGGCCGATGCGCGAACGATTGCGTCACAGCTCGAACAAAGCTATCCCGAAACGAACAGGGGCTGGAGCGCCACGGTCGTCTCGTCGATCGATCAATCGGTGGGGACGATTCGTCCGGCGCTGCTGATCCTATTGGCCGGGATCGGGTTTGTGCTGGTGATGGCCTCGGTGAACGTGGCCAACCTGCTGCTCGCGCGAAGCATCGCGCGTGAGAAGGAGATGGCGACCCGCGCGGCCCTCGGCGCCGGGCGGGCCCGCATCGCCCGCCAACTGCTGACCGAGAGCGTGCTGTTTGCCGTCGCCGGCGGACTGGCCGGCATGGTGGTGATGTGGTGGAGCGTCCGCGGCCTGATCGCGCTGGCGCCCGCTGACCTTCCTCGCATGAACGAAGTCGCCGTGAACTGGCAAGTGCTGCTCGCCGCCGGACTGACGACCATGCTGACCGGCATCGTGGTTGGTGTGCTGCCGGCACTAAGTTCCGCCAGCGTCAACCCCCAGGCCAGCCTGCAGGATGCCAGCCGCGGCACGGTTGGCGGAGCGATGCGTCGCCGATTACGCGCCGGTCTGGTGATCGCCGAAGTCGCGCTGGCCGTAGCCATCACCACGGGTGCGGCACTGCTCCTCCGCAGCTTCGTCTCGGTGACCAACGTGGACCCAGGCTTTGAGACCACTCAGCTCCTGACCTGGCAAATGAACCTGCCACCGCGCCTGACCGCCGGCCCCGAACGCCTCGCCTTCTATCGTGACTTCTTCGCCCGCATCGAGGCGCTTCCGGGCGTGGTGTCGGTCGGCGGGACCACGCGCGTGCCGCTTGGCAGCACGTCGGTCACCACCACGGTCCAGATCGACGGGCGCCCAGTCCCGAACTCCGGACTGCCAGAAGTCCAGTTCCGCCGGGCCATGCACAACTACTTCGAGACGATGGGCATGCCGATCCGTCGCGGCCGCAACTTCGATCCGAAAGACAGCGCCACCGCGCCGCCGGTAGCCGTGATCAATGAAACCATGGCAAGCCGGTTGTTTCCCGGGCACGAGGCCGTCGGCCAGCGCGTAAGAACGGGCCCGAACGCCACCGGCCCGTGGACCACGATCGTCGGAGTCGTCGGCGACATCCGGCACGGCGGTCTCGAGGAAGAGCCCCAGCCGGAGCTCTACATCAGCTACCTGCAGGGCCCACCAGTGTCTCCGTTCATCGTACTGCGCACCGTCGGCGATCCGGCGGCGCTCACGGAAACGGTGCGGGCCGAGGCGCGTCGCATCGACAAGAATCTGCCGCTCTACGACATGCGCACCATGTCGACGCTGCGCTCCGAGGCGGTGGCGACGCGGCGTTTCATCCTGTTGATCGTCGGCGCCTTCGGTGCGCTAGCCCTCGGCCTTGCCGCAATCGGCGTCTACGGTGTGATGTCGTTGATTGTCAGCGAACGCACGCGCGAAGTGGGGGTACGCCTGGCGCTCGGCGCCCAGCCGTCTGAATTACTGCGCATGATCGTGGGACAGGCGGCGAAACTGAGCGGGATCGGCGTCGCCATCGGCTTGGCCATCTCGCTGACACTGGCCCCGCTGCTCGACAGTCAGCTCTACGGCATCGAGTCGTTCGACCCGATGACTTTTATCCTGGTGCCGGCCGCGCTGTTGCTGGTCGCAACCCTCGCGGCGCTCGTGCCTGCCCGCCGCGCGATGCGGATCGATCCGCTGGCTGCACTGCGGATCGAGTAGGACGCTGGCCGAGAGCCAGCGTGGGGCTCATGCCTTCGGCACTCGTGGGGCCCGGCGCTACGCGCCTCATGGGGCAACTCCCTACGAGCGAAGCGAGCCCCACGCGAGCCGAAAGGCTCGCGCCCTATCCCAGTTCGGCTTCCAGCCGAGTCACCAGATTGTCGAGCTGCGACACCACCGCCCGCACCGTATCTGGCTGCGACAGGTCGACGCCGGCGCGCTTGAGCAGCGCCATCGGATGGTCTGAGCCGCCGGACCGCAGCAGGTCCAGGTAACGGGCGACTGCGGCCGGACGGCCCGCGTCACTCTTGCCGCCGATCTCTGCCATCAGCTTGGCGGTCGAGGCGAAGCAGGTCGCGTACTGGTAGACGTAGTACGGCGACTGAAAGAAGTGCGGAATCCGGGCCCAGGTGTGCTGCGCGCGCGTGTCAGCCGAGAGCGCGTCGCCCCAGTACTCGCCGAGCAACCGCGAGTAGATGCCGCTGAGCGTCTCGGACGTGACGGGCTGATCGGTTTCCACCAGGCGGTGGGCCTCGAGCTCGAAATCCGCAAACAGCACCTGGTTGTAGAACGTGCCGACGATGTTGTCGATGGCATGTTGGAGCAGCACCGCCCGCTCTTCGCGAGTCGTTGCTCGCGCCAGCAGCAACTCGAGCAACAGCGCCTCATTGAGCGTGGACGGCACTTCAGCTACGAAGATGGTGTAGCCGGAATACACGAACGGCTGCGTCTCCTGCGACAGCAGCGTATGCATCGAGTGGCCGAGCTCGTGCGCCAGCGTGAACACCGCGTCGAGGGTGTCGTTGTAGTTGAGCAGCATGTAGGGATTGGCGCCATACACCGGCGCCGAATAGGCGCCACTCCGCTTGCCCTGGTTCTCGTAGACGTCAATCCAGCGGTCAGTGAACGCCTTGCGTACGCGCGCCTGGTACTCGGCCCCAAGCGGCGCGACCGCCTCGATGATCCAGTCGAGGACATCGTCGTAGCGATAACGCTGGTCGGAATCAACCAGCGGAACGAACGCATCAAACACGTAGTAATCCGAAAGGCCGAGCACCCGCTTGCGGAGCTGGTGGTAGCGGCGGAAAGGAGCAACGCCGTTCTTGCCCTCGCGAATCAGGTTCTCGACCACGCTGGTAGGTATCGCGTTGCCGAACAGCGCGGCATCCAGCGTCGTCTGGTAGCCGCGCGCGCGCGCCTCGAACCAGTCGCCCTGCAAGACGCCGTTGTAGAACGCAGCATAGGTGTTGATGTTGGCTGCGTAGGTGTCGTAAAGCGCCTCGTAGGCGAGACGGCGATCCGATTGGGCGCGACAGGTGGACAACAGCTTGCGGTACTGGCCGTAGCTGACCTGCGTCGATTCGCCGCTCGACAAGGTGATGGTGGGAAACCGGGCATCGGCGGTCGACAACGCGGCGTACGCGTCTTTCGGCACGCTGCCCAGGCGGTCCGAGAGCGACAAGAGCCGTTCGCCCTGTTCGTCGAGCACGTGGGCCTGCAAGCGGAACACCTCTTCGACTGCGAAGCGGTAGACCGACAATTCGTCTGACGACGACAGCCACTGGCGCACCGTCGCGATCGGCTGCTTCAACAGCTCTGGCTGGAACCACGACGTCGCCTGCTGCCATTTCGCCATCAGCAACTGCACGCGTTGGCGCCTGGCGTTGAGGGTGTTGTTCCTCTGATCTTCGTCGTATTGCAGGGAGGGGTAATACCAAACCCGGTAGCTCAGCTGACCCAAGGCGTCGCGGTCCTTGAGCGCGCGCAGCAGTTGCTCGGGGCCCTGGCCGAGCGTGCCTTCATATTGCTGGTAGGCGGCAATGCCCGCGTCGAGGTCGGCAAACGCGACTTCCCAGGCTTCCCAGCTCGGGAAAATTGAGGTCAGATCCCAGGTGTAGCGCGGGTCGAGCGACTCCCTGGGCGGGACCTGTGTCGCTGGGGACGGGGCGGCTGGCGAAGGCATCCGCCGATCATAGCAAGTTCGCGAGCTCCCCCAGCGTTGGACCAATCCGTTCCGCGTGGCGGGGCCGCGCGAGCGCTTGCGCCAAAGGAGCGGGCAGCGGCACCGTCGCGCCGAGGATCGGCTCGACGATCTCCGCAAACTTGGCCGGGTGAGCGGTGCTCAGGAACAGGTGCTGGGGTGCTCGGGTGCTGGGGGGCTGGGGTGCTGAAGTGCTGAGGTGCTGAGGTGCTTGGGTCCCGAGGTAAGCAATCGCCGTATGGGGGTCGGCGACATATCCGTAGCGCTCATACAGCTCGCCGATCGCGCGCTTCACATCGTCATCGGTATGGACGTTGGCCGAGATCATTGCGCGCATAGCGTTGAGGTCGCCATCAAACAACCAGCGCAAGCGTTCGAAGTTGCTCGGCGAGCCGACGTCCATCGCGTTGGCCACCGTCGCCACCGAGGGCCGCGGTTCGTAGGCGCCCGTCGCGAGGTACCGCGGCACCGTGTCGTTCACGTTCGTGGCTGCCACGAATCCGTCGATCGGTGCGCCCATGCGCCACGCGAGTACGCCGGCCGCGAGATTCCCAAAATTCCCGCTCGGCACCGTCAACACGACGCGCGATCCTGCTGGCGCCTGCAGGGCGGCATACCCGTAGTAAAACATCTGCGGCACCAGCCGTCCAAGGCTGATGGAGTTGGCCGACGTCAGGCGGATTCGCTGGCGAAGCGCGCCATCGGCGAAGGCTTCCTTCGCCATTCGCTGGCAATCGTCGAACGAACCCGACACCGCCACGGCGGTAATGTTGCCGCCCAGTGTCGTGAACTGCGCCTCTTGCACCTGGCTGACATGGCCGTGTGGATAAAGCACGACGACGCGGGTGTTCGGCACGCGCCAGAACGCCTGGGCGACGGCGCTTCCGGTGTCACCGCTCGTTGCCACGAGCACCGTGAGCGGCGTCTCATCGATCGTCGCGCGAGGCGCTCCGGTGGACACACTTTCGAGGTGAGAGAGAAACCGGGCCAGAGTACGCGCGCCGACGTCTTTGAACGCGAACGTCGGTCCATGGAACAGCTCGACGACGTGTAATCGGTCATCGAGCCGAACAATCGGGATGGGAAAATTCAGCGCGTCCTTGATCAGCGCGGCCAGTTCCGCCCGTTCAAACTCGTCGCCCAGAAGCGCCTGCGCCATGGCAACGGCGACGTCCTGGAATGATCCGCCCCTATATGACTGCCACCATTCAATTGGCTGCCGCTCGAGCCTGGCAGGAACGTACAGGCCACCATCAGGCGCAAGTCCGGCGACCACGGCCTCGCGGAAGGGAACCGCGGGTGCGCGTCCCCTCGTGCTGATGCAAATCACGAGATCACCCGCGCGCCTTGCCGGCCCACGAGCGACACCCACAAGTCGGCGCCGACGGCGCTCTCCTTGTTGAACGCGCTCTTCATGGCTTCGCCGGCCTGCCTCGCGACATCGAGCGAGCTTGCCAGAGCGAAGACCGATGGCCCTGACCCTGAAATGCTGCAGCCTAACGCGCCCGCAGCCAGCGCGGCCGCTTTCACGGCAAAAAAGCCGGGGACCAGGGACGCACGCTTCGGCTCGGCGATAACGTCCTCGAGCGACCGCGACAACAAGGCGTGGTCGCCGTTAAATAGCGCGGCCACCAGGGCGCCCAGATTGCCCCATTGGCGCACTGCATCCTTCAGCTTTACTTCGTCGCCCAGCAGCGCACGCGACGCAGCCGTCTGCACCTCCACATGTGGATGCAACACCGCGCACGCCAGTCCGCTCGGCACTGGCAGCCGGACGATGTCAGGAGGATTGGCGCTGCGAGCGAGGACGAACCCGCCATACAAAGAGGGCGCGACGTTATCTGGATGCGACGCGCCACAGCCGGCCTGCTCGCCGGCCATGGCGCAGGCCAGCAGCAATTCGAGCGAGGCAGGCCGTCCCAGCAGTTCGTTCGCGGCAACCACGGCGGCCACGGCGCTGGCGCCGCTGCTGCCAATGCCGCTGGCGAGTGGCAGTCCTTTGTGGATGGTCAGCGTGACGCCACGGGTCGTCTCGAGGCGTTGCAGCAGGGCCAGGACGGCGGCGCCGGCGGTGTTCCGGGCGGGATCCAGGGGCAGGCGGCCGGCATCGCCGTCGATGGCCGCGATCGTCACCCCGGGACCGTCCTGGGGCGCGGCAGTCACAACGTCACCAGGTTCGTCGAGGGCAAAGCCGAGCACGTCGAAGCCGCAGGCCACGTTCGAGACGGAACCGGGAGCGTAGGCGGCAATCATTCGCCGCGAATCGGGATGGGCACGCCGTCGGCGCCAATCGCCACCAGCACCACTTCCGCCTCGGTCACCTTGACGCGTTCACCGTGGCCGGCGCCCCACCGCTCGGCCTCCACCAGAACCTTGACGGTGATCGACGTGCGGCCGACGCGTGTCGTTTCGGTAAAGAAATTCACCAGGTCGCCGACGAACACCGGCGCGTGAAACTCCACGGCGTTCATGGCCTTGGTGACGTAGCGGTGCCCTGCCGTCTTGCGCGCCTCGACCGCCGACGCCAGGTCGATATGGGAGAGGATGACGCCGCCGAAGATGGTGCCGAGCGCGTTGGTGTCCTTCGGCAGCAGCAGCACCTTGATGGCGGGAACCCGGTCTGACATGACAAGAGCTTAACGCCCCGGCCAAAGCCGGTGGTCACGCTTTTTTTCGCGGCGGTCGAAAAAAATGAACGAGCCGGGATTATTCCGTTTATTCTGTTTAACCAGAAGATGAACAAAGTCGCAGGCGGAAGCCTGAGCGCGGGCACCAGCCCCGGGAGCACTCCTTGGTCGGTCACCGAAGCCGGCGAATTATATGACGTCCCACGCTGGGGCCAAGGCTACTTCTCGGTGGGCGAACAAGGCCACCTGCAAGTACACCCGAACAAGGATCCGCTGCACGGCGTCGACCTGAAACGGCTGATCGACCGGCTGCAGCTACGCGGCCTGGCCGTCCCGATCCTGCTGCGCTTCACCGACATCCTCAAGCACCGGCTGGGCGAAATTCACGGCGCGTTCCAGAGCGCGATCACCCAGAACCAGTACCAGGGCAAGTACATCTGCGTCTACCCGATCAAGGTCAACCAGCAGCGCCAGGTCGTCGAAGAGGTGCTGAACTTCGGCGCCCAGTACGGCTTTGGCCTCGAAGCGGGCAGCAAGCCGGAGCTGCTGGCGGTGTCGGCCATGGCCAACAACGACACGCCGATCATCTGCAACGGCTTCAAGGACTACGAATTCATCGAGATGGCGATGCTGGCCCAGAAGATGGGGCGCCAGATCATTCCGGTGGTCGAGAAATACACCGAGCTCGAGATGGTGCTCGAGTATGCGGAGAAGATCGGCGTCAGGCCGAATATCGGGATGCGCGTCAAGCTGGCCGCCCGCGGGTCGGGCCGCTGGCAGTCGTCGGGCGGCTTCCGCTCGAAGTTCGGCCTGACGGTTACCGAAATCCTGCGCGGATTCGAGGAGCTGAAGAAGCGCGGCATGGGCGATTGCCTCAAGCTGCTCCACTTCCACCTCGGCAGCCAGATCACGCATA
>JANMUX010000295.1:0-4115 GCA_031392125.1 Acidobacteriota bacterium
GACCGTCCCGACCCGGGCCTCCGGCGGCAGGCGCCGCTTGATGGCCCCGACCTGGGCGTTGTAGGGCGCGACGATGAGGACCTCGTCCCATGTCACCGGGTGCCGGTTGCCCTCCTCATCGACCCAGGTCGTGCCGGCCTCGACGAGGGATCGCGCGACGCGGGCGATCTCGTCGGCCTCCTCCGGCGACTCGTTGTCGGTTGAAGAACGCGTGGGTCATCAAGTGGAAAATGCCGGCGCCAAACGCGCCCATGCCCATGGCCAGGAACATGTAACCCAGCTGCGACACGGTCGAATATGCCAGCACCCGCTTGATGTCGTTCTGCACCAGCCCGATGGTGCCGGCCATTAGCGCCGTCGCCGCGCCGATCACCGCGACAATGGTCATCGTGATGGGCGCGTGCTCGAACAGCACCGCATTGCGGCCGATCAGGTAAACGCCCGCCGTCACCATGGTCGCCGCGTGGATGAGGGCCGACACCGGGGTCGGGCCTTCCATCGCGTCCGGCAGCCAGACATACAGTGGAATCTGCGCCGACTTACCCGTGGCGCCGACGAACAGCAGCAAGGTGATTAGCGACAGCGTGCCGAAGGTCACCTCGACCGGCATCTCTTTGGCGGCCAGGGCAATGGTCGTGAAGTCGAGCGAGTTGAATGTCACCACCAGCATCAGGGAGCCCAGGATGAACGCGAAGTCGCCGATGCGGTTGACGACGAATGCCTTCTTGGCGGCATCCTGGGCCGCCTGCTTCTGGTAGTAGAAGCCAATCAGCAGGTACGAACACAAGCCCACGCCTTCCCAGCCGACGAACATCACCAGGACGTTCGAGCCGAGCACCAGCATGAGCATGAAGAAGCAGAACAGGTTCAGATACGAGAAGAACCGGCCGTAGTCGGCGTCGGTTTCCTCGTGCATGTAGGACGTCGAATAGATGTGAATCAGCGAGCCGATGCCGGTGATGACGAGAATCATCACCGCCGACAGCGCGTCGAGGCGCAGGGCCAGGTCGAGCGAAAAGTCGCCGGCCGTGATCCACGTAAAGAGCGTCTGGTTAATCTGCCGCGACTCGGGCGGCATGGCAGAGAGCGACCACACCTGCATGGCGGCCAGCAGGAACGACATCACCATCACGGCGGAGGCGAGTCCGCCAGTCACCGCCTTGGGCAGCCGCCGCCCCATCGTCGCGTTGACGAGGAAGCCGGCAAACGGAAGGAGCGGAATGAGGGCTAGCACCGGGTCACCATTTGAGCGACGTGAACGCTTCGGGGTTGAGCGATTCGCGGTGACGGAACAGGCCGATCACCAGCGCCAGGCCAACCGCGGCTTCGGCGGCCGCGACCGTCATCACGAAAAACGTGATGATCTGGCCATCGACGGTGCCGAGCTGGCGGCCGAAGGCGACGAACGCGAGGTTGACCGCGTTCAGCATGATTTCCACCGATAACAGCAGCGTGATCAGGTTGCGGCGCAGGAACACGCCGGCCGCGCCGATCGAGAACAGCAGGCCCGACAGCACCAGGTAGTGGCCGATCGACATGGTCAGTCCTCCCTCTTCTTGGCGAGGATGACGGCGCCGACCATCGACACGATGATCAGGATCGACGTCACTTCAAAGGCAAACATATAGTCGGTAAACAGCACGCGTCCCAGCTCGGCGACCGACGAGACTGCCGGTTTGTCGCCGGCGACAGCGCCGCCAAGGCCGGCCGTGCGCGACAGCGCCCAGCCCAGTTCGAGCGCCAGCAGCAACGCGAGCGCGCCACCGATGCGGACCGCCATCGGACGATAGAGCGGGTGGGCCTGGTCCCATTCCGCCGCGTCTTCGCGCGGCACATTGAGCAGCATCACGGTGAACAGGAACAGCACCATGATCGCGCCCGCGTAGATGATGATTTGCACCACCGCGACGAACGGCGCCTCGAGCAGCACGTAGAGGCCCGACAGCCCGAAGAACGAGCCAATCAGCGCAAGCACGCTGTAGACCGGGTTCTTCTGGGTCACGACCAGCAGCGCGCCAACGACGGCAGCGCCGGCGAACATGTAGAAGAGCAACGCGTCAGAGCCCAAAATAGAGCACCCCCGCGGCTGTGAGAAGCAGGTTGACCGTCGCCAACGGCAGCAGCACCTTCCATCCAAACGACATCAGTTGGTCGTACCGGAAGCGCGGGAGTGTCCACCGCAGCCACAGGTAACAGAACAAGAGGAACCCAAGCTTGATCAGGAACCAGATCCAGCCGTATTCGGGCGGGATGAACGGACCGTGCCAGCCCCCCAGGAACAGGTTGACCGCGACGGCCGACACCGTGACCATGTTGATGT
Organism: Acidobacteriota bacterium; assembly: GCA_031392125.1. GTDB lineage: Bacteria > Acidobacteriota > Vicinamibacteria > Vicinamibacterales > UBA2999 > 12-FULL-67-14b. The sequence continues at coordinate 2,321 of JANMUX010000295.1, forward strand.
ACTCGGCCATGAAAAACATGGCGAAGCGCATCGAGCTGTATTCGGTGTGGTAACCGGCGACCAGTTCCTGCTCCGCTTCCGGAAAGTCGAAGGGCGCGCGGTTGGTTTCCGCAATGCCGGCGCAGGCAAATACGAAGAACGCAATTGGCTGGATGAAGATGTACCACTTCGGGATGAAGCCGAACCAGTAGCCCTGCTGCAGGTCAACAATCTCGCGCAGCGACATCGAGCCGGCAAACATCACCACCGTCGCCAGTGACATGCCGTAGGCCAGTTCGTAGCTGATCATCTGCGCCGAACTGCGCAGGCCGCCGAGCAGCGAGTACTTGGAGTTGCTCGCCCAGCCGGCGAGGACGATGCCGTAGACGCCCATCGACGCGACGGCAAAGATCACCAGCACCGCCACGTTGACGTCGGACACCTGCAACGCCATCGGCTCATCGAGCAGTCCAAAGAACGTCGTCGGCGCGCCGAACGGCACGGGCGCAAAGGCCACATACGCCGTGGCAACCGAGATAATTGGCGCCAGCGTGAACAGGAACGCATCGGCCGCCTTGGGCCGCAACTCTTCCTTGAAGAACAGCTTGAGGATGTCGGCGACCGGCTGGAGCAGGCCCTTGGGACCGACCCGCGTCGGACCGAGGCGCTGCTGCATGAACGCCGCGACCTTGCGTTCGGCGTAGACCATCACGGCCGCTGAAATCTGCAGGCCCCCGAACACCACACCAACGATGCTGGCGTAGACGATGAACGCCGGCGAGGTGACCCAGGTAATGATGTCGGCCACGTTAGTGAGTCTCCGCCGTGGTCTTGCCGCGGTAGGCCGCCGGCTTGGGCTGCGTGCCCTTGACGTAGGCCTCGAACTCCGGCTTGAACAACTTGAGCGTGGTGAGCACCGGCGTCGCCGCCGCGTCACCGAATGCGCACAGGGTCTTGCCGTTGATCTGGTTCGCCACGCTGCCAAGCAGCGCAATGTCTTTCTCTGTCGACTGACCGGCCATCATGCGATGCAGGATGCGATAAAGCCAGTCGGTGCCTTCGCGGCAGGGCGTGCACTTGCCGCACGACTCGTGGCGGTAGAAATGCAGCAGGTTGTCGGCGAGCCACACCATGTCGGTGGTGTCGTCGAGCGCCATGATGGCGGCCGAGCCGAGCAACGAACCCGCCTTCTGCACATCGTCGAAGCTCGCCGGAATGTCGATTTGATCCGGCAGCAGTATGGGCACCGACGAGCCGCCCGGAATCACGGCCTTCAGTGTGCGCCCGTCGAGCGGGCCACCGGCGTAGTCGTAAATCAGTTCCTTGAGCGTGACCTTCATCGGCGCTTCGAATACGCCCGGTCGCTTGACGGCGCCGCTCACGCAGAACAGTTTCGGGCCGCCGTTCTTCTCGGGGCCCATCGCCGCGAACCATTCTGAACCGCGCGTCATCACGAGCGGCACGTTGCACAGCGTCTCGACGTTGTTCACTGCCGTGGGGCAGCCCCACGCACCTTCGACGGCCGGGAACGGCGGCTTGAAGCGCGGTTGCGCGCGCTTGCCTTCGAGCGACTCGAGCAGCGCGGTCTCTTCACCCGCTTCGTAGGCACCGGCGCCGCGGTGCAGGTAGACCTCGCAGTCGAAGCCGGAGCCCATGATGTTCTTGCCGACAAACCCCGCCTTGCGGGCGTCGTCGATCGCCTTCTGCATCGCGGGGAACAGGTGGTAGAACTCGCCGCGAATATAGATGTAGGCAGCCTTTGAACCAATCGCGTAGCAGCCGATCAGGCAGCCTTCCACCAGCAGGTGGGGGTTGC
>JANMUX010000331.1:0-6233 GCA_031392125.1 Acidobacteriota bacterium
ACGCCCTTGAGCTGCTTGTGCTCTTCGGCCTGCGCTTCGAGCGTGCGCCGGCGTTTCGCCAGGGATGCAAGCTCCGGGCTTGCGGTCTCAGCGGCGCTCTCCGCATCGAGATACGCAATGCGGGCGATGCTGCCGTCGGGACCGTCGGCCGTGGCCTCGCGTCCCTTGCCGTCGCCGTTGTCGTCGATCACCGCCCGCTCGGTCGCCAGCTGGCCCTTCTGGTCGTAGTGCTGCTTCACGGCGGCGCTGGCGGCGGCGAACACTTCGAAGAGCGACGTGCGGCCGTTCTTGTCGAGGTCGGTCGACGCTTCGCGCATCGCCTTCACGAAGTACTCGGGAAACACCGTGGCGTACTTCTGGGCCGCTGAATCCGTGGCCGTGATCACCACCCGGCCCTTGGCGGTCAGTGATTCGAGAAACGGAAAGCTCGCCTCGGTGGTGTTGACCAGCGCCAGGCGCCCCTGCACACCTGACAAGATGTCAGTCCAGTCTTTGGCGGTGAGATCGGGGCCGACGAGATTGAACTTGGCCACCGCGCCGTCGTAGGTGCCATGGCCCAGCAGGATCACGAGAACGAAATCGTCCTTGCTGCCGGCTTTCTTGATCTCGCTGAATACCTTCCGCACGTTCTCGGCCGAGCCTTTTTCACCCGCGGCGACCGATTCGTCAACCAACAGGCGCACCTGCTCGGCCTTGAAACCGTAGCGATCGACCATCGCCGAACGCAGGCCTTCGCGCCAGTCGCGCATCTGCTCCGCGTACTTCTCACCGCCCGAGGCACCCGAAATAATGACGGCCCACCGCGCCTCCGCGGCCGCCGACGCAGGAAAGTACAGCAGCACCGCGAACAGCACGGCAAGGCATTTGAGCTGAGTCATTTGTGTCATCCACCTTCGCACTCCGCGCTTCGGCGGACAGGTCCGCGGCCCTGCATTGGTCATCGGCGTCAGCTGTGTCACGCCAGTCCTGCTCGTCTGCGTAGCAGCCACTCGGCGCCGAGCAGTGCGACCAGGGCGAGAAAGCTCCAACCATTCTGCCAGAGGTCGCGCTGTTCGGGCGCGCCGGCTTCGGCTCGCGATTCGCGCAGCAGCGCGGGCAGCTCCCCCGCGCGGTCGGCCGGCAGGTAGCTGCCCTTGGTCTCGGCCGCCAGCCGGCGCAAGACCGCGTCGTTCAATCGCGGTTGTGCCATCTCGAGGTCGGTTCCGCCCACCAGCACCTGTCGGGACGCCGAGCCGATGCGCACCCCAGCGCGCGCGGCGGTCGCGTCGAGACGGTAGACACCCGGTTGATCGAAGCGCGCGCCCACGCTGTACCGACCATCCCGCGGACTCGATAGCGCTGGCGTCAGCGAGCGGGACTGGCCGTCGGGAGCCGTCACCGCCAACGTCACCTCGGCGTTGGCAACCGGCGCGAAGTCGTCGTCGCGCACGGTGACCGAGATGCGTTCGGTCACTCCAGGCACGGTTGGCGCCATCGCGGCAATCGCCACGGGCGTGGCAGCGCCGGCCGTGATCCAGCGTGCCATCTGCCGCCAGATGGTTTCGTAGCTCTGATCCGCTGCCGGCCGCATCATGCGCCAGCGCCATGAGGCTTCGCCGGCAAACACCATCGACCGGCCCTGGCCGTAGCGCTGTGCCGCCAACAAGGGCTGTGGCGCACCACCGGGGGCGCTCACCATCACCAGCACCTGGGCACCCGGGCGCGGTCCGCCAACCGGCGCCACCGACGCCAGCGCCGGAAGCTGCGCCCACCGTTGTCGGCTCTCGTCACTGGTCACTGCCAGGCGCGTCGCCGGGTGCTGCGCGCCGTCAAGGGTCAGGACCGGTGAATTGGGCGCCGCGGCGTCGACGGCGTTCGAGGCCAGTGCGACGGCCGGGCCGCGATCGGTCAGGTCGACCGGTAACACCTCTGCTAGCGGCGTCCCCGATAATCCCTGGCGCTCGAATGAACGCGCGCCGATCACCAGTAACCCGCCACCGCGCTCGGCTACGAATGCCTGGGTCAGTTCCAGCTGCTCGCGGGTGAAGAAATCGGCTTCGATGTTGCCGAAGATGATGGCGTCGTAGGCGAACAGCTCGGAGCGCTTCGCCGGGTAGCCGCTCGCCAATGCCGCAACCCGCCCTGCGGCGGCCTGCACGTAGAACGTATCCCGACCATCGTCATTCTGGCCCTTGCGAACCACGGCGTCGACATCAAGGCCTGGATCCTGCGCCAGCGCACGCTTGAGGAACGTGTGCTCGTAGCCGGGAGCGCCTTCCACCATCAGGATCTTGCGGCGTCCGCTTTGCGCGGGGACCAGCACGCTGCGCGCGTTGTTCTCGGCCGAGAGCTCGCCGTCGGCAACCGGAATTTCGACCGAGTAGACGGTGGCAGCGTCGAGCGATGGCGACACCGTGAACACTTCGTGAATCGGCGCGCCATCGGAGGGTGGTGTCACCCGTCGCACTTCGAGGGGCCGGCCATTGGCGCTGATGCGCAGCTCCACCGGATCGGTCCCGAAGCCGCCACTGGCCGCCGAGACACTCAGGTCGATCGAGGCGCCCGCCAGCAGCGGCTCGCCGGCGGTCAGGTTGAGTACCTCGCGATCACGAGGCGCCTCCAGACCGCCAATTCCCACGGCGAGCACCGGCGCATCCACCAACCGCGCGCCGGCATCGCGTTCGGCGGGCGAGGTGTCGCCGCCATCAGAAAGAACGATCACGTTCGACACCTGGTCCCGCCGGTACCGATCGGCCAGGTCGGCAAGTGCGCCGCCCAGGTCGCTACGCCGCGCGGTCGCCGACAACTGATCGAGCGTGCCTGGTGCCAGCGCTTCGCCGAACGTCAGCAGCTCGATCTTGTATTCGCTCGACACCTGCGCTTGAAGGTCGCGAACAATCCCGCGTGCGCGCTCGAGCCGCGACGTCCCACCGCCGTCGGTCAGCCTCATGCTGCGCGAAATATCGACGAGTACAGGTACCACGCTCTTGGTCGCCGATGCGGGCGGCACCAGCACGATCGGCCTTAGCAGGATCGCAATCAGCAGCATCAACGTCGCTGCACGCAGGCCAGTCAGCAACAGCCGCTGGCCGCCCGGCAACGCGATTGGCACGCGCGCGTACGCCAGCCACGCAAGGGCCAGGGCGCTGCCAAAGACCAGCGCATATCCCCACCATGGGAGGACGACGGCAAAGCTCATGCGAGTGTCACTGGTTCACGCGCCTATTGATTGGGCTTTCGCGGCGACGCCAGCGATTGGAAATAGCGGTCAACCAGCTCGCGATAGGTCTCTGACACGGCGTCGTGCCGGCCGGCGTTCAGGCGCTCCTTGTTCTCTCGGGCGCGTAACTGATCCGACAGCTGCGACTCGGTCTTCTCCAACGCGACCAGCAGGTTCTTCTTGAGCGACTCCCAGTTGGCAAAATCCTGTTTGAAGGCTTCGGTTCCAGGCGCCGACACACTGCGCGACCACTGCTCGGGCGTCGTGCCGCGCGGCATCTGCGGATTCTCGCGCTGCACCTCCTCGGTCAACCTCTGGGCATCGCGCAACTGGTCGCCGGCGTCGCGCTGCAGTCGCGACACAGATTCGCCGCGTCCGCCCTCGGCACCGCCCTGCTGCCCGTTGGCACCCGGCCGCCCCGGCGAAGAGGCTTGCCCCTGGGCGTTTTGCTGTCCTGGCTGCTGGCCCGGCTGGCCGCGTTCAGCGGGCTGGCCGTCGCGCGATGCCCCCGACTGCGCCAGGGCGTCCATGGTGCGCTGCAGTTCACCGAGGCGGTCGCGCAGTTCCTGTGTGCGCGCCAGCTGCTCGGACAACTTTGCGGCCTCGCCATCCTGGGAGCCATTTGCCGACCCCAGCCGCTCAGCGACCTTGTCGAGGGCGCGCGCCAGGTCATCGGGCCTACCAGACGCGCTCGCGGCTGACGCCTGCGGTTGCCGCATCGCTTGAGCGGATTGACGCATCCGCTCACCGATCTTCTGGCGATCGAGTTCGCGCGAGGCCTCTGTCATGGCCTGGCGATCGTCCGCCTTGGAGCCAGCGGCGCCAGTCGCGAGCTGCCGCACCGACTCCCCCAAATGGTCGGTTCGATCGGCCAGCCGTTCCTGCTCGGCGGCCAACCGGCGACGGGCATCTTCTCCGGCGGGGCCGGCCCCGGTGCGATTCGCTTCGTTACCAAGCCGCCGCTCGGCATCAGCCAGCTGGCGCGCTTCCATCTGCAAGTCGCCGATGGCGCGGCGCCGTTCATCGGGCCGCGCACCCTGCATCTGTTGCTCGAGGCTTCGCAACTGCTGCGAGGCGCGGTCGCCACGCGCGCTCGCTCGTTGCGGGTCCTGGCGGCGCAGGTCGCCCTCGGCGTTGCGCATCTCGTCCGACACTTCCTTCAGCTTCTGCTGCTCCGCTGAAGAACTCGACCCACCCTGCCCGCCTTGACCTTGCGCGCCCCCCCGCGATTGGCTTTGTTGGCCTTGCCCGCCCTGGGGTTGCGGCGCCTGCGAACCATTCTGGCTGGGCGTGGATTGCGATTGTCGCTGCAGCTGTTGCGAGAGTTCTTCGGCTTGCGCGCGCAACTCGTTCTGGTCGCGGGTCAGTCGCTCGAGCTGCCGCTTCATTTCTTCGGCGCTGAGCCCAGCCTGGCTGTTCGCCAGCTCACGCTGCTGGCGCGCCAGCGCCTCTTGCCGTCTCGCCAGTTCGCGAATGCCGGCCAGGGGGTCGTCCTCTTTCGCGGCATCCTCCGAGCGGGTTTCGCTCGTGGACGGCGTCTCGTAATTGGTTTGCTGGCGCTTGCGCAGCTCCTGCTCGAACAGGGTCGACAGGTCGAGCGACTGACGATTGCCGTTGCCACCGCCGCCTTGCGCTTGCTGCATGGCTACCTGGCGGCGGCGAATCTCCGCCTGCGCCTTCAGCAGGTGACCGAGAGCGGTTTCCTCGAACGGCAGCGACTTCGCGGTGTTGAAGCGATCGAGCTCGGTGACGGCCTGTGTCATCGCGGTCACAGCCTGGGCGATGGGCTCCTCCGTGCCGGCGCGCGACAAGCCGGGCTGCGCGCTGCGACGGCGCCGCTGCTGGGCCATCGCGGCCGCTGCCAGATCGCCGGCAATCTCTTCGGCCTTGTCCTTCACGCCCGCCTGCGCCACCGAGACGGCCTTGATGTCGCGCTCGGAACGCGCATCGCGGGCGCGGCGGGCACGCGCATCAAGTTTCCAGGTCGCAACGATGATGTCTTTCTGCTGGGCAATCAGGTCTTCGAGCCCGGTCTGCTGCCCTTGCATGCCGCCCATCGCCTGGCTCTCGGAGGCGGTGAACTCTTCCTCGTACGGCTTCACTTCCAGGAAAAAAATGTCGCTACGCGCTTCGGCCGGCCGGCGGCCGCGGCCGACATCACGCGCCCGCGCGTAGTAGGTCACGAAGTCGCCAGGCGTCACGCGCAGGTCTTCCAGAAACACCGTGTGCGCACCGGCGGCGACCGAGCCCGTGATCGGCCGTCCCAGCGGCACCACGGTTTCCTTGCCAGCCGAGGTCTTGAACACCAGCTCCAGCGACTGCACGCCGTAGTCGTCGTCTGCGCGCGCTTCGATTCCAACTTCCTCCAGCGGTGAGACGTGCTTGTCGCCGCCCGGACGCAGAATGCGAACGTCGGGAGGCCGATCGTTCAGCATCCGGATGAAGTACTCGATCCCCTCGCTCGACAGGCCGTCGATGTCGTTCAGCGCAATGCGGTACGACGCATCTTTCGCAACCGTGAGCTCGGCCGACAGCACCGTGCCGTTACCGGCCAACACCACGGATGCGCCATCCGAGAGCGTGAGCTGGCCCTGCTTTACGGCCTTGTCGGTCGTGATGGTGAGGTGAGCCTTGGTACCTGCGGGTGCGTAAATGTCGCCGGTGTCTGCTTCGCTTTGAGGTGGCAGGCCAAGACCTTTCGGATACTCGTAGCGCACGTCGACGCGGGCGACGCGAACGGGACGAATGACCTCGACCTGGAACTGCGCCGACCGCGCGGAGCCAAGCGCAATCAAGTACGGGGAACGAGGTGTCGATGTTGTTCAGCGTGATGGTGAACTCGCCGGCGGCGGCGCCCGGCGCCATGCGCGCGGACCGCTCGGCGTCGCCGGTGCCCACCATGATCTCGGGTGCGAGGCCGCCATCAATGCCGGGAATGCGCGCGAGCACCGTCAACGGCTGGCCGGCCCTGACCTTGGCAGATCCAGGCACAACGGTGATGACGTAGCGCTTCGGAAAGAGGTACGCGCCGACA
>JANMUX010000337.1:0-1856 GCA_031392125.1 Acidobacteriota bacterium
CAGGGTGCTCAGGTGGTTCGCGCCAATCGCGCCAGACATGCCCTTCAGGCTGTGGGCCGCCTTGCGCGCGCTCACGTCGTCTCCACTGGACAGGGCCGCGCGCAGCTTGCCGATTCGGTCGGTCGCATCTTCGACGAACGCCGTGGTCAGGTCGGCGACCGGGTCGGGACCTCCCGGCTGACGCCATGAGCGCAGGGTGTCGAGTATGGTCGGGTCGAGTGGTGGTGGCAGGCACGCGCTCGACTCCGCCGCCGTTCGCGAACTCGCGTCGTCCGGCGTCACCTGATCATCGCCCTCAGTCGTCATCTGGTCGCCGGCTAGCAGCAAGCGTTCGAGGATCGCCTGCAGCTCCCGCGGCTTGAGCGGCTTAGAGACATATTCATCCATCCCTGCTGCCAGGCACTTGTCGCGATCGCCTTTCATTGCGTGCGCGGTCATGGCGACGATCGGGACGTGCCCTTTGCCGTTCTCGAGGCGGCGAATCTCCGCCGCAGCCTGGTAGCCGTCCATCTCGGGCATCTGGCAGTCCATCAGGATGCAGGCGTAGGAGCCTTGCTGGAAAGCGGCGACAGCCTGGGCGCCGTCGCCGACGACGTCGGTTTCGTATCCCATTCGTCCGAGAGCCAGCACCGCCACCTTCTGATTGACCAGGTTGTCTTCGGCGACCAGCAGCCGGAGCGCGCCGAGGTGGCTCGAAACCGGCCGCTTACCGGCGGCCGCGTCCGGCGCGAGCTCGCCATGCCCTGGCGTGACGGAGGTTGCGTCGTGCTTGAAGGTGCCGGCGAGCACCTCTGAGACGCAGGAGTAAAGGTTGTGCGGGCGGGTGGGCTTGGTCAGGTAGGCCGCAAAACCAATCTCCCGGGCGCTGTCGGCGTAAGCGCGAAGCGCCAACGAACTCAACATCACCAATGGGGTGTCCGCGATCAACGGCTCACTCTTGACCGCGCGTCCGAGCATGAGGCCGTCCATCTCGGGCATCTGAAAGTCGACAACGGCGATGTCGAATGGCTCGCCGCCGGCGGCCGCTTCGCGCATCAAATCCAGCGCGCGCACGCCGCTGTCGGTGGCCACCACGCGCATGCCCCAGCCTGACAGCTGGCGGCGGAGAATCGTGCGGTTGGTCGAATTGTCATCCACCAGCAACGCCTTGCGATCGCCGAGCGCCACGGCTTGCACCCCGTGTCGAACAAAGCCGTGCTGCACGCCAAACGAGGCGGTGAACCAGAACACGCTGCCCTCGCCAGCGACGCTTCGCACGCCGATCGTACCGCCCATCAGCAGCGTGAGCTGCCGGCAGATGGCGAGGCCGAGACCGGTGCCGCCAAAGCGCCGTCGCGTCGAGCCGTCGGCCTGCGTGAACGACTGGAACAGCTTGTCCTGAACCTCGGGCGGAATGCCGATGCCGGTGTCGCGAATCTCGAAGCGAATCACGGCGCGGTCATTGGCGCCCGCGTCCAGCGATACGCTGAGAACGACCTCTCCAGCCGCAGTGAACTTGACCGCATTTCCAAGCAGGTTGGTGATGATCTGGCGCAAGCGCGTCGGGTCTCCGCAGACACCGGCGGGCACCTCGTCGGCGATGGAGCAGGCGAACTCCAAGCCCTTCCGCTGCGCCTGGCCCGCGACCAGTTCACCGACCTCTTCGACGATCTGCCGGACGTCGAAGTTGACGTGTTCGATATCGAGCTTGCCGGCCTCGATCTTCGAGAAATCGAGAATGTCGTTCAACACGGTCAGCAGGGCGTCGCCCGACTGCCGCGCCGTCTCCGCGTAATCGCGCTGCTCGCGTGTCAGCACGGTGTCGAGCAGGATGTCCATCATGCCCAGCACGCCGTTGAGCGGCGTGCGGATCTCTT
>JANMUX010000126.1:0-2746 GCA_031392125.1 Acidobacteriota bacterium
CGTAATAGAAAGGTGCCTAGGGTGCCTAGGGTGCCCAGGGTGCCTCAGGTGCTTCGGGTGCTTCGGGTGCTTCGGGTGCCTAAAGGCCTATTCCAGCTCGCGGCCGCGAGTTTCAGGACCAAGCCACAGCAGCGTGATCACACTGATGCCGCCGCCAATCACGCACCAGAACATCGCCGTCTGCAGCGCGGTGCCCGCGTCGGTCAGCGAGCCGATCAAGTAGGGCGCGAACGCACCGATTCCAACACCCACGTGGTACGAAAAGCCGGTCCCGACGCCGCGAGCCTCGGTCGGAAACCGCTCCGACAAATATCCCGGCACGATGCCCCATGCGCCAGACGCGCAGAAACCAATCAGCCAGGCTCCAAGCAACAAGCCGCCGCTGGTTTCCGAGAACAGGTAGACGGGCGCCGACAGCACGCCGGCCACCATGCCAAGCGTCGCGGCGCCGCGCCGGCCGCCCCATTTTTCAGAAAGTGTCCCGAAGGCGATCGAGCCGAGCACGCCACCGGCGTTGAGCAGCAGCAGAAACGCCAAGGGCTGCTGCTTCAGGTTGCCGAGCAGCGTCGGGTACCAGATGGTGGTCGACTGGTACATCCACACGAAGGCACCCATCAGGAACGACGTGTGAATCGTCACCCATCGCAAGTCGCGATCGAACAGGCGTGACAGCGACAGGCGCTGGGGCTTGCCGGCGCGAAGCCGTTGTTGCTCGAGCCACAATGGACTCTCGCTGACGCGCGTCATCAGGTAGAAGATCGCGATCGCCGGGAGCACTCCGGCCCACAGCATCAGCCGCCAGGCGCGATCGGGGTCGTCGTTGATCAGCGGGTAGCCGAGCTGATAGACCAGCGACGACAACAGGAACCCGGTCGAGTAGCCGCCCTGCAAGATGCCGGACGCGATCCCGCGATGCTTCGCCGGCCATTGCTCGAGGGCCAGCGGCATGCCGGCAGCCCACATGCCGCCCATGCCGATGCCAAACAGGCCCCGGCAGGCAAACAGCATCAGGTAGCTGGTGGACATCCCGCTCAAGAACGCGAAGGCTGTGAACCACGCGATCGAAAACAAGATTGGGCCCTTCCGGCCGTAGCGGTCGGCATACATGCCCGCGCCAATGCCGCCAACCATCCGGAACATCAGCGTCACGGTCGCGAGTGCGCCGGCCAGCGCCAGGTTGACCTCGAAGCTGCGCCGGATGTCGGTCAGGACGAAGGTGATGATGGTGAAGTCGAAGGCGTCGAGCGTCCACGCCGCGAAGGTGGTGAGAAACGTCTTCCACTGCTGACGGCTGACCTCGCGGTACCACGGCTGCGACATGGCCCATAGCATACGAGTAGAATGCGCGGATGAATCGTGTGATTTCGTCTCTGTTTGTCGCCTTGTTCGTTCTCGAGGCCGGGGCACCACAGCCCGCATTCGCGCAGGCTGCCGACGGCCCGGTCTACGTCGCCTATTTCTGGCGGGCCAAGCCCGGACAGATCGACGGCTACAACGATTACATCAAGGGCACCGCGGAGAAGATCGACGAGGACGCCCGTAAGGCCGGCGTCTTCGAGGAAGTGGTGACGGTGACGCCGTCGCAAATGGGCACCTCGGCGACGATTGCCGACTGGACGCACCTGCGGATCTTCAAGCTGAAGAACCGTGCCGCGGCCGAAGCGCTCGGCAAGGGCCTGGACGCGGCGACCATTCGCGTGGTGCCAGACGAAGCCCAGCGCAAGCGCAACAGCGAGCGCTCAGCCGGCCTGCGCGACTTCGTCCGCCAGGAAATCTGGAGCGCCCTTCGCTAGCGCTGTCACACTGCGACCCGAGCGGCTCCTAAGTTGCCATGGAGCCAGAAATGTGTCATCGCCTGCGGTCGCGCACCCTTGGTGCGCTCATTCTTGTGTTGAGTCTTGGTGCCGCGGCGGGCGCCCAGACTCCCCATCCCTCCTTTACAGTGACCGTCACCGGGCAGGGGCCAGCGATGCTGCTGATCCCCGGCCTCTTGTCCACGGGCGAAGTGTGGGACAGCACGGTTGAACGCTACAAGAACCGCTATTCGCTGCATGTGCTCACCCTCGCCGGCTTTGGCGGGCCCGCACCGGTGGGCGCGCCCTTTCTCGCGCGCGTCCGAGACGAGGTGATCACCTACCTACGCGAGCAGCAACTGCAGAAAACCGTAATCGTCGGCCACAGCCTGGGCGGGTTTCTCGGCTTCTGGATTGCGGCGACCGCGCCCGAGCTCGTCGGCGGCCTGGTCGCTGTCGACGGAGTACCGTTCCTGCCGGCGCTTGGCAACCCCGCCGCCACGGCAGCGACCGCCAAGCCGCAGGCAGAACAGATCAAGGCGATCTACGCCTCGCTGTCCAATGCTCAACTGGTGGCGCAGACGCGCATGGCCTTGACGACGATGATTACCGCGCCTGCACACGTCGAGCAGGCCGTGGCGTGGGCCACCAGGTCGGATTCGGCGACGGCAGGACTGGCCGTGGCGGAACTGGCGTCCACCGACCTGCGGGGCGCAACCGCGGCGATTACGGCGCCAACACTGTTGATCGGGGCGACGGGGGCCGCGCCAGAGGCGATGCGGCCGGCCATGGCCAAGGCCTACGAATCGCAAGTCTCGAGCATCAAGGACGCGCGTGTCATCATGGCGGACAAGGCACGGCACTTCATCATGTTGGACGATCCATCGTTCTTGTTCGCAGCGCTGGATCAGTTCCTGGCCGCCCGGCGCGCCGGCGCGGACCGATAATCGTGG
>JANMUX010000483.1:0-8738 GCA_031392125.1 Acidobacteriota bacterium
GACTGCCGACGACACCGTCCGCACGCCGCCCTGCGCCTCGGTAAAGCGTCCTTCTTCCAGACCCTCGCGGATCTGCGGCATGGTCTTCACGCCGTAGCCGGTGTAAAAGCCGGGCGCATAGATCTGGTGCTTGAACCACTCGCGGCGCGGCAAACCTTCGGTGTTACCGAGCTTTCGCTCCGACGTGAGCAGCAACTGGTTGAGCGCCTGCAGTTCCTTGCGGCCGAGCAGTGTCGCGGTGTTGGTGCGGCCAAGGGAGCTATAGGCTTTTTCGAAGGCACGACCGGCGTCGCGCAGCTTCTCGACCGCTGCGCGGACCGGGCGCATGTCAACCTTCGACTCCTTCTTGGTTTCTGCCAGGGTCTCGATCTCGACAACGTAGCGCAGCAGGGTGTCGGCGGTGTCGGTGAACTGGAACGGCAGCACCGGCGCGTCGGCCAGGCGCAGCACCAGCGTGCCGGTCAGTTGCGACAAAGTGCGCCCGTAGCTGTAGTCGGTGTCTGAATAAGTCTGGTACCACTTCACGGTGTCGTACGCCGAGTGATACACACCACCAGGGCTCTCGCCGCCGAAGCTGACGTTCAGCGCCGACAGGGTGAGATGCTGCAGGAACGGCGTGAAGTCAGAGCCGGAGCCGAGCGGCGAAATTCGCAGCGACGGGTCGGTCTCGGCTGCCTTGCGGTCCCCTTCGGCTTCGCCAAGCACCGCACGGCGACGCGCTTCGTCGAACACCGGCTTGCCGGTGCGCGGATCCATCACGTCCTTCGCCACTTCGCCCAGGAACTGCTGCAGCCCGTGAGAGCCGCCGGCGTTCAGCCAGCCCTTACCGGTGCCGTCGGTGTTGATGTAGACCGCAGCCTTTCGCTTCAGCTCGGCGTCGTGCTTTTCCGCCCACTCGGTGGAGCCGAGCAGGCCCCACTCCTCGCCGTCCCACAGCGCGAGCTTGATTGTTCGCGACGGCCTCCAGCCGCTCTTTAGCAGTTCGCTGAGGCCGCGGGCGGTTTCAATCAGCGAGGAAGCGCCGCTAATCGGATCGTCGGCGCCCATCACCCAGGCGTCGTGGTGGTTGCCGAAAATCACCCATTCGTCAGCGCGCGTGGTGCCGGGAATGGTCACCATGACGTTGTAGAGCGGACGGTTCTTCCACTCGAATGACAGTTTCATGTGGAGCTGCGCCGGGCCCGGTCCGAGGTGATACGTCACCGGCAGCGCACCGCGCCACTCGGCCGGCGCGACCGGTCCCTTGAGCTGCTTCAGGATCGGCAGCGCATCGCCGTAGGAGATCGGCAGCACCGGGATCTTGAGGATGGTCTGCGAGTCTTCGCGGCGGTTCTTCTTGCCGCCGGCCTCGCTGCCCCACCCGGGAGTGATCGGGTCGCCCGGGTGCACTGGCATGTCCATCACGCTGCCGCGTTGCGCGCCATACTCCGGCCGATACGGTCCGGCCGGGTAGACATCGCCCGCGTAGTAGCCGTCGTCGCGCGGGTCAGAATAAATCAGGCAGCCGATGGCGCCATTTTCGTAGGCGACCTTCGGCTTGATGCCACGCCAGCCGGCGCCGTAGCGCGCCAGCACGATCTTGCCCTTCACGCTGATGCCCATTTGCTTGAGGCGCTCGAAATCGGCGGGCATGCCGTAATTCACGTACACCACTTCGCCGGTGACGTCGCCGTCGGCGGAATAGGCGTTGTAGAGCGGCGTCTGGTCGCCCGAGTCCGGGTCCTCGGGCAAGACCGGTTCCTTGAGCTTCAGCGCGTACTTCTCGGGCGCCACGAGCTCGACGCTGGTCTCGAGCGGCCACGGCATCATCGCCTCGAACTCTTCGATGTGGGCGTCCAGGCCGAATGACTTGAACTTGGCCAGGGCCCAATCGGCGACCTTCTTCGAGGAAGGTTGTCCCGCAACGTGTGAGTCGCCGGCCATCGCCTCCATGTATTCCTTGAGGCGCGCCGCGTCCGGAACCTTCCGGAACTGCTGCTCGCGCAGGCGTTGCGCGGCGACGGCGTCATCGGGGAATCCACGAAGGCCCGGCGACTGCGCGTGTGACGGCGTCAGGCCAACGACGGCAAGGATGATGGCAACGGCAACGGTTGCAAGACGACGCATGGGTGATCCTCTGGATGAGACGGGAAACTACTGTTCGGTCAGGCGCCGTATTTCGTCAGGATGGCGCTAGTGCAAAGCCAACTACCAGGGCCAACGGAAGAGGTCGCGGCATTACGCAACTATAAACCGTCTATTGGGGTATCCTCGCCGGCATGACGCGCACGCTTTCGGCCGCAGTTTTGTCTTTAGTTGTCGCTACTTCCGCCTTCGCTCAAGCTACGTCGGACAAGCCCGCCCTTGCCCAAGACACTGCGAAGCCGGCGCCGCCACCGACCATCGTGCAGAAGGTGCGCGAGGCGATTGCTGAACCGGATTTCAAGAAGGCGGAAAAGCTGGTGCTTGACGACATGGCCGCGAACGGCACCACGCCAATTGCGATCGAGGCGTTCTCGTGGCTCGGCCGCGGCGCGGTGGCGGCGAAGAACTACGACGAGGCCATCGCCTACGCGAACCGCACCTACGCGATCGTTGAAGAGCAACTGAAGACGCGCAAGTTGGATGACGAACCGCGGTTGCCGATCGCCCTCGGCGCGGCCATCGAAGTGCAGGCGCTTGCCACTGCTGGCCAGGGCAATCGCTCAGAAGCCATCGTCTACCTGCGGCGCGAAGCCGACACCTACAAGGGCTCCTCGATCGTCGAACGGCTGAACAAGAACATCAACCTGCTTGGCCTGGAAGGCACGCCGGCGCTACCGATCGAAAGCAGCGAGTGGATCGGACCCGCGCGTGCCAGCCTGGCCAGCCTGAAGGGCAAGCCGGTCGTCCTCTACCTGTGGGCGCACTGGTGCGGCGACTGCAAGATTGCCGGGCCGCTGCTCGAGGGTCTCGTCAACAAGTACAAGAATACCGGCCTGACGATCGTGGCGCCGACCAAGCTGTATGGCTACGTGGCGCAGCGCAAGCCGGCGACGCCGCAGGAAGAAGTGGCCTACATCACCGAGACGCGCGACAAGTTCTATCCGTGGCTCAGGGATTACGCGGTGCCGGTCAGCGACAACGTGTTCGCACAGTACGGCGTGTCGACGACGCCGACGTTGGTGTTCATCGACCGCGCCGGTAACGTCACGCGCTACAACCCTGGGCGCCTGCCGCTCGAGCAGCTGGAACCATTATTCCAGGCGATCGTCGCTCCGCTCGGTTCAGCGAAGTAAGCGTCAGGGCCGACGGAGCAAGTAGCCCGCGCGCTTGGTCACCACCTGCTTGGCCAGGGCTTCAGGCATGGGCAGCCGCAGTGCGCGATCGATCGTTTCAATCGCAAGGTCGTAGGAGCCGACGGCCGCATACGCCTCGGCCAGTCCAAACACCGCCTGCGGGTTCGCGGCATCGAGGCGAACCGCCTCCTGCAGGTGTTTCAGCGCATCGCCGGTTTTGCCCTGCGCCAGCATCACTTGTCCCAGGTTGTTATGCGCGAGCGCGTAGTCGGCGCGCCGTGCCAGCGCGGCGCGGAAAGCGGCGATGGCCTCATCGAGGCGCCCTGCTTGCGCCAGCGCCGTGCCAAGGTTAAAGTGCGCCGCCGCCGATTCTGGCTTGAGCGCTACCGACGCCTCGAAGTGCCTCACCGCGGGCGCCATCTGCCCAACGCCCATGTACAGCAGCGCCACATCGTCGTGGAGTTCGGCGTCCTTGGGATCGACCCGCAGCATGGTCTCGTATCCAGCAATGTCCTCGACCGTCATCTTGGTGGTGATCTGATCGCTCATTATCTGCCGGTCGCGATCGTTGGTCGCCAGCAACTGGAACCAGAGGTCGCCCATCTCGTCTTTCGAGCGCTGGCCCCAATAGACTCGGGCGGGCGGCAGCTGCGGGTTGCGCACGTTCTCGGCGGAGTTGTCGTAGGTGTATTCCATCGACAGCCGAGTACCGGATGGCAGGCGAATGGGCGCGACATGACGGTAGACATGTTGCCAGCGGAAATCCCAGTCGGTGATGTGCATTACCAGCCGAGTGGTGCCGTCGGGTAAGTGGGCGGTACCGCGGATCTCGCGTGCCCGGTAGTGCGCATGCGGCTGGATGGCCAGCAGGTCGGCATCCACGGGCAAGGTGTAAGCATCGCGAATCACGTAGCGCGACTCGCCAGGCGGTATCTCGATGCCCTGTGAGCCGAGCCGGAGAATGGTCGGCGTGCGCGTCGGTGGACGGTCGCTGAAGAACAGGCCGACCTCCGGCTGCACCTGCTCGACGGCGCCACTCGGCTGCAGGTGGAGTTGCACAACGAGGTCGCTTCCGGGTTCGAGCGTCCAGGCCAGGTCCGCCGACACGAGCGGCGCAACCTGGCCGGGCGTCCACCCCAGGAAGTGGCCGTCGGGATACTCGGCTGAACGCGGCATCAAGCCGTCGTAGCCGGGCAGCGGATCGGCCTCGTCCAGTTGCCGGGTGGCGGCGGTGCGGTCGATCCGGATATTGGCGTGATGCACCACCGACGCATTGCCCGGGTGGAACTCTATGCCGCGGACATAGGTTCGCTTGGTGACCGGTAACCGGATGGCGAAAATGCGGAATGCGTCAGTCGGTTGCGCCTGCAGCGTGAAGGGCCTGGGGGGCTTCACGATCAGATCGGGCTTGCCGAGCAGCCATCCGTCTGGCAGGACGGGGACCGGCGGTAGCGCACCGGCGCCCTGTGGCGCACCACTGGCCACCCACGCTTCAAGAGTTGCGATCTGCTTGTCGCTGAGCGGATCCTGGCCGACAAAATGACCGAGTCCAGGTTCCACTTTCCACGGCGGCATGAACCGGCTCTTCGTCACGGCGGCAATCTGCGTCGCCCGTCGCCGCACTTCGTCGTAGGTGGTAAGGCTGAATGGCGCGGGACCACCCTTACGGTGGCACGACACGCATGACGTAAACACAATGGGCGCGACGTCTTTGGTGAACGTCACCTCCTGCGCGTTGGCTGGTGCGCACAAAAGCACCAAGAGCGCTCCAGCACCCCAGCACCTCAGCACCCCAGCCCCTAGCATCACTTGACGAGATCCGCGAGAAAGCAACCGACCGCTCGCGTTTCACGAACGGCGACCGGCCTGCCCTGCACGATCGCATCGAGCGCCAGTTCAAGCGTGCGCTCGGTCGGCTGCGGGCGATCCTTGCCAAGCTCGAAATAGCGATCGTCGATGCGGCCTCGATACAACAGGCGGCCGCCGGCGCCGATCACGGCAACCTCCGGCGTTACTTGCACGGCCGTGTGCTTGACGAGCTCCTGCGCGGTATCGCGGACCGCCGGCAGCGCGTAGCCGAACTTCGCCAGGTGATTGCGAATCACCGCCGGCGTGTCGGTGGCGGCGGGAAAGACCAGCGTGAAGTGGATGCCGCGCTTCTCGAACCGTGCCGCCAGGCGCTGGATGTCTGGCGCATAGCGACTCGAGATGGGACAGTCGGTGGCCGTGAACACCAGGACCGTCGCGACCTGCGGCGAAGACAGCACAAGGGGATTAACCACCCGGCCGGCGAGGTCCAGGACGCGAACCGGGTCTGCCGCGACCGGACCCGTGGTCGCAAGAAGCAAAGCCAGAAGCAATGGGGCGAGCATGGCGGTTTCATGACCAGTATACGGCCCTGACGGGGCGGGAGCCTGCACGCTGGAAGGCGGCAAAGACGGCAGAAAGACAAAGGGCGGGAGCCTAAGCCCCCGCCCTTTGCGGTCGTGGTCAGCGAACGGGTGTTACCAGGTTACGTCGACGCCAACCCGGATAATCCGGCCCTGGATGATCACGGAAGGCTGCTTATAGGTCTGGGCACCGAACTGCGTGGTGCTCACCGACGAGTAGTCATCGGAGTTGAGCGCGTTGAAGAGGTCCATCTTCGGGGTCATGCGGAAGGCGCCGAACTCGAAGCGCTTGCTGACCGAGAAGTCGACCTGGTTGATGCGCGGGGTGAACTCGGTCTCCGGGGCCACGAGCGGCACCTGGAGGTTGGCCAAGCCGCTGGCCGCCAGTTCCGGCAACACGAGGGCGCCAGGCGTGCAGGGCCCAGTGCAGTTGGCGGCGTAGCGGGTGGTCGGGGTGAGCTGCCAGTAAGTGCCCTGCCCATTGGGACGGTCGAAGCCGGTGCCGGCGGTGAATCCGCCATAGGCCTGCGCCGCGGTGCCCGCCAGGTAGCCGTTCAGGCTCTGCCAGGAACCGCTTACGGTGAGGCCGAAGAAGGGCAGCGGATAGAGCACCGTCGCCTTGAACTGCTTCTGCCACGGAATGCCGCTCTCCGACTGGTCGCAGTACAGCGAACGGTTCGGGTCGCTGGCTGCCGAGACGCAGACGTCATTGATCGAGCGCTCGAGGTTGAAGCCGCCGAAGGCGCGGACCCCGCGCGGCAGGCGCGCGTTGAAGTTGATGTCCAAGCCGTTGTACTTGCGCTTCATCTCGTCGCTGGTGCTGTCGATGTTGGCAACCTGGCCACGGAACGCCGGCTTGATGACATAGGCCGGAATCACGCTGCCGTCGAGCGGGCTGACGACGTTGAACTGGTTGTAGCTGTCGGCATTCAACAGCGAGTTCTGGCGCACCGTGAGGTTCTTGAAGTCGATGCGGTAGAACTCGGCCGCCAGCGAAAAGCCGCTGAACAGCTCGCGCGTGACGCCGATGTTGATGGCCTGCGAATACGGCCGTTTGATGTCGGGATCGAACTGCGCCAACGAGCGAACGCCGAAGTTGGCCGGCAGGTTGACGAAGTTGATCTCGCAGCCGGCCGTCAGGTAAGCGCAGCCGCGCTCGCCCTGGGCGATGTCGTCACTGTTCGAATCGGTCCACGGCAGCACGAAGGTGGTCAGCGCCGTCGGGTTGTAGAGCTGGGCAAAGCCCGTGGTCTGCGCGGTCACGAACTTGTTGAAGCCGGCGCGGATGGCGGTCTTGCCGTTGCCAGAAATGTCGTAAACCGCCGACACCCGAGGGGAGACGTCCGCCCAGGTTGGGAAGGCGATGTCGCCGTAGGCGGGCACGTTGGCGAAGCGGCCAACCTGCGCCGACTGGCCGATGATCTTCTGCTTGTTCAGGTCGAAGCGCAGGCCGACGTTCAAGGTCAGCCGATCCATGCTCCAGGTGTCCTGCGCGTAGACGCCGAAGTTGGTGTCGAGCGATTCTTCGACGCGCAGCGGCGTGTTCAACACGGTGACCTGTGTGGGTACGCCGTTGTTGTAGGTCTGGTACAGGTCGCCGTTGGCGTTGTTGTAGCGGGGATACTTGCCGAATTGGTGCGACGCGCCCACCTTGATGGCGTGCGCACCCGTCACGTACGACAGCGCGCCCTGCAGGTTGTAGCGGTCAGGGTAGTTGCCCAGCTGCGCGCCCGAGGCGCCCCACAGCAGGCCGGTGCTGGTGTCGTTGCGGCGCACGTTGCGGTACCAATCCGCCGTGCCGCGCTCGGCGAGAATGCCGGGCTGGTAGAGGTTGTCGTAGCGCTCGCGATTGTACGAGGTGCCCAATTCGAGCAACATCTTCGACGACACCGTTGACGTCCACTTCAACGAGCCGGTCGAGAAGTTCGGCGTGTTCCAGATTACCGAGGCGGTCTTCGGGTCGGTGTTGGCGCCCATCGCGTGGCCGCGCAGGCGGAACGCGCGGTCCATATACATCGCCACCTTGTTGCGCTCCGACGCCTGCCAGGTGAGACGCACCACCGGGTTATTCATCTTCTCGTCCGAGATGCCCTGCTCGCACTGCACGGCGCCGGTGCGGCACTGCTGGAAGCCGACCGGGAACGACACGCCGTCCGGCGTGTAGAAGGTGTTGGCGATCGGGCGGTCGTACTTGGCGCGTCGGAACGCGCTGAAGAACCACAGCTTGTTCTTCATGATCGGGCCGCCCTGCTCGACGTTGAACTCGTAGAAGTTGTCGATCTTGTCAACCGCGCTCACGCCGATCGAGCGCAGGTCGGCGGTCAGGTTGTCGCCCTGCCACTGCTTGGGCGACTTGAAGCCCTTGGCGCCACCACGGAACTGGTTGCCGCCGTCCTTCGGGATCAGGTTCATGTTGACGCCACCGGTCAGGGTCTCGGCGTTGCCACCGGCGGTCTGATACACGGCTTCCTGCGTCATGGTTTCGTTGTGATACGCCTGCACGGCGCCGTCGCCCATCAGGCCGTTGGTCATCATGCCGTCAACGAGCACCACGGTCTGGGCGCCGCCCTGGCCGCGCACGGCGAAGTAGGTCTGCTGCATGGCGCGCGAGCCGCCCACGTCGGGCACGTTCAGCGTCACGCCGACCACCAACTGGCCGAGGCCCTGGATCGTGCCGGCGGTCGGCACTGCGCTCAACACGTCTCGCGTCAGCACCTGCTGCTTGGCGTTGCTCTGCACGTCCACCACGGGCGAAGCACCGGAAACCGTCACCGATTCCTGCAAGGTTCCGACGGCCAGGTCGATGTTAATCGTGGCGGTGAAGTTGCCCTGCAGTTCGACGCCGTCGCGAATCACGGTGTTGAAGCCGGGAAGCGTGTAGCTCAACTTGTAGGTACCGGGCCGCAGGTCGGCAATGCGGTAGCTGCCGTTCTCGTCGGTGATCGCCGAACGCACGCCCTCGATCAGCGCCGGGCTCGCCGCTTCCACCGTTACACCGGGCATCACCGCGCCCGAGGTGTCTTTCACCGTTCCGGTAAACACACTCTGTGCACGCGCGATCGCGGGCATGAGTACGAGACTTGCGAGTACA
>JANMUX010000511.1:0-7847 GCA_031392125.1 Acidobacteriota bacterium
CGGGTTGCCGAAGTAAAGATCGTTCAACGCCCCTATTAGTTCGTCCCGGTCGTTGGTAAACGTGCCGCTCAACTGGATCTTGTCGTTGAAGGCACCAACCTGCGCGCGATCGACCGGCAACAGCCGCAGCAGGAACTGCTCAGCGGCGCGGTTGAGCAGCTTCAGGTTGGCCGTCATGCTGGCGCTGGTGTCGAGCATGACCACGGCGCTGAAGGGTTGCGAATCGTTGGAAAACAGCGAGACGTCGGCAGGTTTACCGTTGTCGAGAATGGTGAAGTCGGCGCGCTCGAGGTCGGGCACGAGGCGGCCACTGCCGTCGATGACCGTCGCGTAAATCGGCACGGTGCGCACCGACGACTTGAAAATGGGCTGATCCTGTGCCGACGCCGTCGGCTCAAGGGTTGACGTGGCCAGCACAGCGGTTCCCGCGAGCAAGATGCCGGCGGACACGATCGAGGACAACCTGTTCATCACACATCAACTTTAGCAAAGGTCGTGCCTTGCGGGCCTAAACTAACGGTGGACAATGTCCTCACCGTTTCCAGGCCTGTGCGGCAATTGCACCTACGCCCGGCTCGTCCACAGCGGACGATCGACCTTTTATCTGTGCGAACGCGCGCTCAGCGACCCGCGCTTTGGTAAGTACCCACCGCTGCCAGTGCTGGCCTGCCCGGGATACGTTCGGAATGGACCCGGCACCCCAGCCGTTCCGGAGCCGGATGATAAGCTCACCAGATGAGATTTTCCGGACTCTTGCGCGGAGTGGCGCCGGCCTGTGTGGCCGCCCTGGCGCTGACTGCCTGCTCCGAATCGTCCAGCGCGGCGGCGCAATCGTCGCCCTCGCCAGCCAGCAACCCTGACCAGGTGGTCGCCGAGGTGGCGGGGCGCAAGGTCACGCTCAAGGAAGTGGACGGGAAGTGGGAGCAGTTCGACGCCGCGGAACGCGCGCGCGTGACGCAATTGCTCTACCAGAATCGTCGCAACATGCTGGACCAGGTGGTCGGCGACATCCTGATCGAGAACGCGGCCAAGGCCGCAAGCCAGTCAACCGACGCGTTCGTCGCGCAGGACGCGGCGAAGCGCGCCGTGCCCGTGACCGAAGCAGAGATTGTCCAGTTCTTCGAGGCCAACCGCGAACGCGCGCAGGGCCGCACGCTCGAGCAGCTGCGGGAACAGGTCAAGGGCTTCCTCGAGAGCCAGCGCACACTGCAAGCGCGCGCCCAATTGGTGCAGGAGCTAAAAGCCAAGAGCGGCGGCGTCACGGTGATGCTGGACCCGCCGCGCTTCACGGTGGCGACTGCGGCGATCGACCCCGTGCGGGGTGTCGCCTCCGCGCCGATCACCATCATCGAGTTTTCCGACTACCAGTGTCCGTTCTGCGCGCGCGTCAACCCGACGCTCGACCAGGTACTCAAGACTTACGGCGACAAGGTGAAGATCATCTTCAAGGACTTTCCGCTCCCGAACCATCCGCAAGCGCCAAAAGCTTCGGAGGCGGCGCACTGCGCCGGGGAGCAAGGCAAGTACTGGGAGATGCACGACATGATGTTTGCCAATCAGCGCGCGCTGAACGTGCCCGAGTTGAAGCAGTACGCCGTCGCGCTCAGCCTCGACGCCACGAAGTTCAACCAGTGCCTCGACTCTGGAAAGCACGCCAGCGTGGTGGCCGCCGGCCTGGCGCAGGGCGAGAAGATGGGCGTCAACTCCACGCCCACGCTCTACATCAACGGGCGCCCCCTGATCGGCGCGCAGCCCTTCGAGGCGTTCAAACAGATCATCGACGAAGAGCTGGCCCGGAAGTAGCTGCCATGAAGGCAATCCTTGCGCGCGAGTTCGGCGGCCCCGAGGTCCTGAAGCTCGAAGACGTGGCCGATCCCCAAGCCGGCAAAGGCCAGGTCAGGGTCAGCATTCGCGCGGTTGGTGTCAACCCGTACGACACCTACATGCGCGCCGGCGGCTACGCCATCAAGCCCGAACTGCCATACACCCCCGGCGCAGATGCGGCGGGCGTCATCGACCAGGTGGGCGACCATGCCGGCGGCTGGACGATCGGCGATCGCGTCTACATCAGCGGCACTGCCACCGGAAAAGCACACGGCGCCTACGCGGCGATGGCCGTCTGCGACGCGGCACAAGTTCATCGGCTTCCCGAGCGGATCAGCTTTGCGCAGGGCGCAGGCTTGTTCGTGCCGTACGTCACCGCGTGGCGCGCGCTCTTTGGCCGGGCCAACGCCCGCGCCGGTGACACCGTGCTGGTGCATGGCGCCAGCGGCGCGGTCGGCATTGCCGCCACGCAGTTCGCGGTTGCTGCCGGACTGACGGTGATTGGAACGGCCGGAACCGATGCGGGCCTCGCGGTCGTGACCAAGCAAGGGGCACGACACGCCTTCAATCACCGGTCAGCCGGATACCTGGAGCAGATTACCAATGCGACGGGCGGCCGCGGGCCCGATGTGATTCTCGAGATGCTGGCAAACGTGAACCTCGATCACGATCTCACGGTGGTCGCTCCGGGCGGACGCATTGTCGTGATTGGCAATCGTGGCCGTGTCGAGATCGACGCGCGCAAGATCATGAGCAAGGACTGCGCGGTGTACGGCCTCGCGCTATGGGGCATTCCGCAAGACGAGATTGGTCGCGCCCACCAGGCCATCATCGCCGGACTTGAAAGCGGCGCGCTCACCCCAGTAATCGCGAGGGAAATGCCGCTGGCCGACGCCGCAAAGGCGCATGTGGCGGTGATGGAGCCCGGCGCGCACGGCAAGATTGCGCTGATCCCCTGATCGCCATGGACTGGCTGACTCGACTCGAGGCCCCGCAAAACGCGCTCGCCATCCTGACGGCGATGATCACGCCGGCCGTGCTGATCTCCGCGTGCGGCACCTTGATCTTCTCCACCAGTACCCGTCTTGGCAGGGTCATCGACCGTGTGCGATTACTCTCGGAACGCTTCCAGGAGATCGCGCTTAATCCAGAGAAGGACGAGATGTTCGAGGAACGTCGAGAGCTGATTTTTTCGCAGCTCGATCGCCAGACCTCGCGAGCCCGGCTGATCCAGCGCGCGATGACCGCCTTTTACACCGCGCTCGGCGTGTTCGTCTCGTCAAGCGTCGCCATTGCCGTCGTCTCGGCCGCCGCCCGCAATTTCACGTGGATTGCCGTCGTGCTGGGGTTGCTCGGCTCCCTCTTCATGCTCTACGGATCGGTGCTCCTAATCATCGAAAGCCGCATGGCGCTCAGCGCCATTCACAGCGAGATGGATTTTGTCTGGAAGGTGAGCACCAAGGCGGCGGGGAAGAACCTGAAGAGCAAGCCGGGCGGCCCGTTTACCTGGCTGGGCCGCAAGATCTAGCTCACTGTTCCCTCAACGCTGCGATCGGGTTGACCGACATCGCCCTGCGCGCCGGAATCACGGTCGCGATTAGCGCCACCAGGCTCAGCGCTGCTGCCACCGCCACGAACGTCACCGGATCCCGAGGCGCGACGTTGAACAACATGGCGGCCATGAACCGGGTCATCGCCACTGCGGCAGTCAGGCCGATGGCGGTGGCGAGCACCGTCAGCACCAGGCCCTGGCCGAGCACCATGCGCACGAGATTGCCTGGGCTGGCGCCAAGCGCCGCGCGCACGCCAAGCTCGCGCATGCGGCTGCTCACCGAGAACGACATCACGCCGTAGGTGCCAACGGCTGCAAGCACCAGCGCCGTCAGCGCAAACAGCCCGACGACCCACGTGTTGAACCGGCGCAGGGCCAGCGCGCCGGCGAGAATCTCGTCCACTGTCCTGATTCGCGAGATCGGCTGCATCGGGTCAGCCGACCTGATGGCCTCGCGTAGCGACGCCGGCGAACCGCCCCACACCGTGAAGGCAAGGAAGGGCCAGCGCTCGTCGTTTTGTTCGAGTGGCAGATAGAAGGTCGGATCGGCCGCCTGTTCAACGCTGCGGTATCGCGCGTTGGCGACGACGCCGACAATCTGATGGCGGCGGTTGTCGCCGAACAGTAGCACCTGTCCCACGGGATCACGGCCCGCCAGGTATCGGCTCGCCAGCGCCTGGTTGACGATCGCCACCGCGTGCGTGCCACCGCGATCGGTACTGTCGAACGAGCGTCCGGACACCAGCCTGATGCCGAGCGTCGTGAAGTAATCGGCGGTGACCACCTGAAAGTCGGCGGTCGGCTGATCGTCGGGCCGGGCGGCCGGGTCGCCCTCAATCCGAATGCCACGGTTTGGCGCGCCGGTCAGTGGTGCAGTGAATGACGCGGCAACACCGCGAACGCCGGGCGCCTGTCGCATCTTGTCGAGCACCGCGTGAATGTAGCGGACCTTTCGCCCCGGATCGATACGGCCTTCTTCGCCGATGGTCTTGACATAGTCCGGTACCAGGTTGATCTCCGCGGTCACACGGTCTTCAGTGGCAAACCCCAGATCGATCCGCGTCGCCTGGATGAAACTCATTAGCAGCAGTCCTGCGCCGACGAGCAGCACTTGTGCGAGCGCCAGCTCACCAATCACCACGGCCTGGTGACTGCGGCGCACGCCTCGGTGTCCCGCCAGGCGCGTCCCGTTCTCACCGAGTCCGCCGGCCGAACTGCGCGCCGACTGCAAGGCCGGTCCCAGACCGAACACCACGGTGGTCAGCAGCGTCATGGTGATCGAGAACGCGAGCACCCTGCCATCAAGCGCCACTTCACCTAGCCGCGGAATGCTCGCCGGCGCGACCATGATCAGGGCGCGCACGCCGAGCGCGGCCAGTCCGAGCCCGGCGAGGCCTCCGGGCACGGCGATCAACAGCGTCTCTACCAGCAGTTGCCGCACCAACCGGGAACGGTCGGCGCCAAGCGCGACCCGGAGCGACATTTCAGCCTGCCGGCCGGCCGCCTGTCCCAGTAGCAGGTGCGCGACGTTCGCGCACGCGATCAGCAACAAGACCGCAACCGCGAACTGCAGCAGCACCACGAGAGGGCGCACATCGCCGACCACCTCTTCGTGCAGCGCCATCACGTTCACGCCCAGGCCCGCATTGGTGTCGGGGTACCTGGCCGCCAGTTGCGCCATCACGTTCGACAGTTGTGATTGTGCCTGTTGCGCGGTCACGCCCGTGGCGAGCCGGCCGATTACCGCGATGATGTGCGAATCGCGGACGGCGGTCAGGTCGCCGGGGAAGGGGAAACTGCGCGGAATGCCGCGGTCGCCCGTCATCCAGACCTCAGCCCCCGCGACCAATGGCAAGTCGAACGCTGGCGGCAGCACACCGACGATAGTGTGAGGAATGCTGTTGAGGATCAGCGTCTGCCCGAGCGCGCCGGCAGCGCCCCCGAACAAGCGCTGCCATAAGCCGTCGGTCAATACCGCCACTCGTGGTGCATCGGGCCGGTCATCGGCGGCGGTCATCAGGCGTCCCAGCTGGGCTTGGGCGCCGAGCACCTCGAAGAAGTTGGCCGAAGCGGAGACGGCTCGCACACGCTGAGCCTCGCCCTGCCCGGTCAGTGTCGCCGAGAAGTCGTCAAAGGCGGCCAGTCCGTCGAAGGCGGAGGTCTCGCGGCGCCAGTCCAGGAAGTTGGCGGGTGCCACAAACCGTCGCGGGTTGTCCGCGCGGGTTTCCCACACCACCATCAATTGATCGGGCTGGCGGTAGGGCAGGGGCCGCAGGACGCTGCCGTTCAGCACGGTGAAGATCGCGGTGTTGGCGCCAATGCCGAGGGCCAGGGAAAAGATGGCCGCCAGCGAGAGCACCGGGTGGCGCAAGCAGAGGCGCAGGCCGAGGCGAAGGTCGTTCATCAGAGTAGAATCCCCGTGACCATGCGAACACTGTTACTGCTTGTCGTGCTGTTGATTCCGGTACCGATGCAAGCTCAGACGGCGTCAGGGACCAATCCGTTAGCTGCGGAGGCCGACCGGCTGTCGGCGGAGCTGAACCCGATGGTCGTCGCATGGCGGCGCGACTTTCACAAGAACCCGGAGCTGGGCAATCGCGAAACCCGAACGGCCAAGGTCATCGCCGAAGAGTTGCGAAAACTCGGATTCGAGGTGACCACCAACGTAGCGACGACCGGCGTCGTTGGCGTACTGCGCGGCGGACGGCCGGGACCGGTCGTAGCGCTCCGGTCCGACATGGATGGGCTGCCGGTCGCCGAGCAGGGCGACCTGCCGTTCAAGTCCACCGCAAAGACGCAATGGAACGGCCAGGAGGTGGGCGTGATGCACGCGTGTGGTCACGACAACCACATGGCCATCTTGTTGGGGACCGCCACCGCGCTGGCGCGGATGAAAGATCGCCTGCCGGGCACGGTGAAGGTGATCTTCCAACCGGCCGAAGAAGGCCCGCCTCCGGGCGAGACCGGCGGTGCCGAGCAGATGATCAAGGAGAGCGTGCTCGAGAATCCGAAGGTCGACGCCATCTTCGGGCTTCACGTGTTTCCCTATCCCGCCGGGACCATCGTGTATCGCTCGGGACCGCTCATGGCCAGCGCCGACTCGTTCCTGATCAAGATCAACGGCCGGCAAACGCATGGCGCGGTGCCATGGGGTGGCATCGACCCGATCGTGATCGGCTCGCAAGTCGTGCTCGGCCTCCAGACGATTATCAGCCGCACGGTGAACATCACCGAGGCGCCGGCGGTCGTCACCGTCGGCCGCTTCAGCGGCGGCAATCGATCGAACATCGTGCCCGAGAGCATCGAACTCGAGGGCACCATTCGCGCCTTCGACGAGGGTGTCCGCAAGAACATCCACGACCGCATTCGCGCCATCGCCACCCACTATGCCGAAGCGGCGGGCGGAACCGCCGTGGTTGAGATTGGCCGCGGCACCAGCTATCCCACCACCGTCAACAACCCCGAGCTGACTGAACGGATGCTGCCGACGCTGCGACGCGCGGCCGGTGCCGAGAACGTTCGCCTGGGCCCCCTCACCGGAACCGCGGAAGACTTCTCGTACTTCCAGCAGAAGGTGCCGGGCCTGTTCGTGTTCCTCGGCGTGACACCCCGTGACCAGGACCACACGAAAGTGGCGCAGAATCATTCGCCGTTGTTCTTCGCGGACGAGTCGGCATTGCCGGTCGGCGTGAAGGTGATGACTAATCTCGCGCTCGACTACTTGTTTGGAGGGAAATAAATGAACCGCAGAGCCTTTATCTCGACCACTTCAGCCGGCGTGGCCGGCCTCGCGCTGATGCCCACCGTCGCCACCGCCCTGAGCACGAGCGTCGGCTATGGTGGGCAAGCCCCGGCGGCTCCGCCGGTGACGTCGTTCACGGAGTTGCGACGCGGCGTCGGCATGTTCATGGGCACTGGCGGCACGATCGGCTACCTCGTCAACGCCGACGGCGCGATCGCGGTCGACAGCCAGTTCATGAATACTGCCGAGATTTGCGCGGCGGGCCTCAAGCAGCGCGCGCCCAAGGGCATTGCCATGCTGCTCAACACGCATCACCACGGCGATCACACCGGCGGCAACAAGGCCTACGGCGTCAGCAAGATCGTCGCTCACGCCAATTGCCTGAAGTCACACAAGGCCGTGACCGAGGAGGCCAAGACGGTGGACCAGCAGGCCTATGCCACGGCGACGTTTACTGACACTTGGACCGAAAAATTCGGTGATGAAACGATTGAGGGCCGCTACTTCGGGCCCGGACACACCAGCGGCGACGCGGTCTATCACTTCCAGCGCGCCAACGTGATGCATATGGGCGACCTGCTCTTCAATCGCGCTCACCCGAACATCGATCGCGCACAAGGCGCCCGCGTCGACAACTGGATCAAGGTGCTCGAGACGGTCGCTAACCGTGCCTCGAACGACACCATTTTCATTGCCGGCCACGCGAAGGACAACGCCGTCCGCAACACC
>JANMUX010000111.1:0-13499 GCA_031392125.1 Acidobacteriota bacterium
CCTTGGCACTGTGGCACCCTAGGAACGATGCCGGTGGCCGGCCGTCAGGCACCGGACGAAACTGAGCTCTTGAGCCTTTTGTGAACCTAGTCGAATCACTCCTCACCGCGATGGTTCGCGCCGACGGCGACGCGCTGGTGATGCACGTCGGTGAGCGCCCCTACGTCGTGGTGAGCAGCGGGACCCTGGATCTCTCCACCCAGATCCTGAACCTCGATGCGATGACCGGCATGCTGCAACAACTGTTGCCGTCGACTGTTCAAGACTCGCTCGAGGAATTCGGCGCCGTCGAACACCGCCTCCAGTCGCACAACACCGACAACTTCACGATGGTCGCGGCTCGCGGCGGCGACGACATCTGGATTGAGATTCGGCGCCGGCGCGCGGCGCCCGCGGCTGCCGAGGCCGTCGCCGCGCCGCTGCCTGCGGCCGCGGTCGAGCCGACGCCCCCGCCAGTCGTCGAATTGGCGCCGGCGATAGCCGATGTAGGGAATGTCGAGATAGCGGAGATTCCCGAGATGGCGGAGATTCCCGAGATTCCCGAGATGGCGGAGATTCCCGAGATGGTCGCTGCAGTGGACGAGACGCCAGTCTCCGCAGCGACTGTCTTCGAGGCGACGCCAGGCGAGGAGCCGCTCGGGGGACAGCCGGCCATCGAAGAGCAGCACGCAGAAGAGCCGCAGCCGGTCACCGAAGAAGAGCCTCAACCGGTCGCTGAGGAAATGGTTGCGATGGTTGAAGAGCCGATTGTGGTTGCCGAAGAACCGCAGCCGACGGTCGAAGAACCGCGGCCCGAAGTCGCACCAGCTCTGGTTGTCGAAGCACAGGCTCCGGTCGTCGAAGCACCTGCTCTGATTGTCGAAGAGCCGCCGATGGTCGTGTCCGCGTTACCGGAAGCGGTCGAGGCCGGCACTGAGTTGCTTGAAGAACGGCGGCTGCCTCAGCAGCCGCCGTTCGCTCCCGAACCATTGGCAGAGGCCCCCATCGAGACACCCGTTGCGCTCGAGGCCGCCGAGGCGTTCGAGGTCCCCGACGCAGTTGAACTGACAGACGCGCGCACCGAAATACCGGAGGTCCACGAAGTCCCCAGGGCGTTCGTGCCAGCCGAAGTCATGGCTGCACCGGCGGCTCCTGCTGCACCTTCTACTCCGTCTGTTCGTGCTGCTGATGAAGCGCTCGACGCACCCGATGCACCGGGACTCGCGGCCGTCTTGCAGATGACGCACTCGGTGCGCATCGAAGTTCCGCCGCGGTCGACAACCGTTCGCACGTCCGGGATCGAGCGCTTGCTGCGTCTTGCTGCCGCCCGCACCGCGTCTGCCCTGTTCGTGACTTGCGATAGCCGTCCCTCGATTCGTGTCGAAGGCGACATTCGGCCCCTCGACGGCGAGGCGGCGATGACCCGCGCGGAAGTTGACGCAGCGGTGATGGAGATCGTGCCCCAGGCGGAGCAGGAAGCCGTCGGCCGCGGCGAGTCCACGGAGTGGATTACCGAGTTCGCCGATCTGGGCCGGGTCCGCTGCATCACGTTCACCGACCATCGCGGGCCGGGCGTGGTGATCCACATGATCGCGACCCGCGCGGCCACAGCCGAACAGTTGGGCCTGTCGCGCGAGGTCCAGGCGCTGGCGACCGAACCGCAAGGGCTCGTGCTGGTTGCCGGTGCGCCCGGCACGGGCAAGTCAACCCTCGTCTCGGCGCTCGTCGACCTGGTCAATCGCCAGCGTGCTGAGTATGTGGTCACGCTCGAGCGGCAGATTCGACTCGTTCATGACAACCGCACCGCCATAGTCAGCCAGCGCGAAATTCGAGGTGGTGCAGACGAAGCGCTCAGCGCCGCGCGCGCGGCCTTGCGCGAGGATCCCGATGTCCTGGTGGTCGACGACCTGGCGTCGGCCCAGATGGTGCCGCTGCTGCTGCACGCGGCGACCGAAGGCCTGGTCTTTGTCTCGATCACCGCACCGTCAACCACCGAGGCGGTTGAGCGCTTTGTCGACCTTGCGCCCGCCGGGGAGCGCGCTGGGGTCGAAGCCGCGCTGGCGGAAACCTTCCGCGGCGCCGTCTCGCAAGTGCTGCTGAAAAAAGCCGGCGGTGGCCGCGTCGCCGCACGCGAGGTGCTGTTGGCGACCGCGGCGGTCACCCGCGTAATCAGCGACGGCGTGCCCGGCCAGCTTCAGGTTGCGCTCGAAGGCGGACGCAAGCACGGCATGGTGCCACTGGCCGACGCGATCGTCGCGCTTGTTCAGGCAGGTGTGGTCGATGTGCGGGAGGCGTTCCGCAAGTCGCCGGATCGCGATCGCTTGCTGTCGGGCCTCAAGCGTGAAGGAATCGATACCAGCGTAGTAGAACGTCTCGCTTAATCCGGGCCGCGCGCGCCAGCCGGGCGTCGGTGGCTAGACCAGCCAGGGCCGTAGTTCTTCCAGCAGCATCTCAATCACATCGTCTTCGGTCAGCTGCACCAACGGGTTGCTGCCCTTGATGGAGCGATCCGACTGCGCAACGCGGCTGCCGCGAACTCTGGTGATGGTGACCAGGGGCTGGGGCGGATCGGCTGTCGTGTCGAGCTCCATCTCGATGCTGTCGTCGCGCTGGCGCTCGGACTGCAGTCGCACGCCGCCGGCCGGCGTCATCACCTCGAAATGCAGGCCCTCGGACTTGAGGATGTTCGCGAACATCTTGAACACCGGGATAGCGGCGCCTTCCAGGAAGGTCTCGTACGACCGGGTGGCGTCCGCGACCCGTCCTCGCCGTTCGGCCTGGTCTCTTCGGGCCTGCTCGATCGCAGTTTTCACGCGCTTCCGGACGACAGCAACATCAGCCATTCGGTTGATCTTACAGCCTTCTACACGACCCGGGTGTCGCGCAGGCTGCTGATGTCGGCCGGTGAGTAGCCAATCTCGGCCAGGACGGCATCGGTGTGTTGCCCGAGCACCGGGGGCGCCGAACGCAGGCTGGCGGGCGTTGCCGAGAGCTTGATCGGCGCGCCGATCACGCGGGTGGCGCCAATGGTCGGGTGCATCAGCGTTTGCACCATCTCGCGCGCGGCCAGCTGTGGGTCGTTCAGCATCTGGCCAATGTCACGCACTTCGCCGTTGGCTACGCCCGCGGCATTCAGCCGTGCGATCCATTCCGCGTTGGTCGCGGTTCGGAAGACGCGGTCGATTGGTGGCCGCATGTCCTGGTAGTTCTCCATGCGGTCCTTGTTGGTTGCGAACCGTGGGTCGTCCGCAAGCTCGGGCAGACCGGCGGCGGGGCAGAAGCGTTTCCAGATCTCGTCGTTGCCGACTGCGATCACGATTTCACCATCGGCGGTCGTGAACGTTTCGTACGGCGCGATCGTGGCGTGCCGGTTGCCCTGGCGCAGCGGCGTCTTGCCGGTGGTGAACCAGTTCGCGGCCTGGTAGGTGAGCAGGGCCGCCGTGGTGTCGAGCATGCCGATGTCCACCCGCTGGCCTTCGCCAGAACGCTCGCGCGCCAGCAACGCCGCCGTGATGCCTTGCGCGCAGTACAGTCCCGCCACCATGTCGGTGATTGCGACGCCCAGTCGGTAGCCGGGACGATCGGCCTCGCCGGTGACGCTCATCAAGCCGCCCTCGGCCTGCATCACGGCGTCATAGCCCGCTTCATCGCGCCGCGGCCCGGTTTGGCCGTAGCCAGAGATCGAGGCGTAGACCAGGCGCGGGAAGCGCGCGTGCACCGCCTCCCAACCAAACCCGACTCGCTCGAGCGTGCCGGGCCGGTAGTTCTCAACCAGCACATCGGCCCGCGCGACCAGCTTCTCGAGCACCTCGCGGCCGGCGGCCGGCTTGTAGTCCAGCGTCACGCTCTCCTTGTTGCGGTTGATACTCAGGAAGTACGCGCTTTCGGCCCCTACGAACGGCGGCCCCCACGCCCGCGTGTCGTCGCCCTTGCGCGGCTGTTCAACCTTGATCACGCGCGCGCCGAGGTCGCCCAGCACCATGGTGCAATAGGGACCTGACAGGACGCGCGTCAGATCCAGAACGGTGAAACCTGCCAGCGGACCTGCCATCTAAATCTCTCGCAGACGCTGAGAAATGCGCGCCAGGTCACTGAGCAGCGCATAGGCGGTTTGTGTCAGGCCGCCGGAACGTTGGACGATGCCGACCTCGCCGAGGAGGTCAGTGTTCAGATAGAGCGCGTTCTGCAAGTCCTCGAGGTTGGCGAGCGGATCGCTGAGGTCCAGCACTTCGGGTTCAACCCGGGCGCGCACCTTGCCACCTTGCCGCGTCGCCGACGCGACCAGCCGGATGCGCCGGTTCCGGGAAATCGCCTCGCGCACGTCAAGACCGGACACCTCGCGAATGCCCGTGCGCGCGACGTGATGCGGCGTCATGGCGCTGCCCATCAGCACGTTCACCAGCGCCGCCGTTTTCGCGGCGGCATCCCAGCCGTCGATATCCAGGGACGGATCCGCTTCGGCAATGCCGCGCGCCTGCATCTCGGCAACCGCCACATCAAATTCCTTGCCGCGTTCGAGTTCCGACAGAATGAAGTTGCAGGTGCTGTTAATCACGCCGCGGAAGCCATCGATCGCAATCGCCGGCATGGTCTCGCGCACCAGGTTGAAGACCGGCACGCCGTCCATGACCGCGCCTTCGAAGAAGAAGATGCGGTCCACCGACTCCGCGAGTGCTTCGAGCTCGTGATACGCGAACGCCGCGGGCCCCTTGTTGGCGGTGACCACGTGGGCCTGGCCCTCGAGCGCGGCCCGCACGTGCGACACGGCGGGCTCCCCGCGGTCGATGTCGAGCACCGTCGTCTCGATGCACACCAGGCGGCCTTCGCCCGCTTCGTCCGCCATCGCGTCGGCGACCTGGCGAATGACGTCGATGCCGCTGCGCTCGCGCGGCGTCGGGTCGAGGCGGTCGAGTGACTGGCGTCCCTCGACGTACGCGCTCGCGCGCGCGACATCGATGCCCCCGGCGTCGATCACCGAGCCGTGGTGCTTGGTTGCGATGCCGACCACCTTCCAGGTGAAGTCGAGTCGCTCGGCGCTTTCGTCGAGCAGGTGGAGAAATCGCCGCGCGACGTTGCCGAATCCAATCAGGACGAGCGCAATCTCGGGCTGGCTCATGCGAACGACGGCGCGCGCGGCGAGGTCGAGCCGGCCGGTATTGACGCCAGCACCTCGCGCAGCCGATCCAGGCCGGTGCGGTTGTACTCAGGCGGCTCACCGAAGCCGAGCCGCAAGTAACCGTCCATGCCGAAGTGGTCGCCGGGCACAATCAGAACGCTTTTCTCCTCACGCACGCGGTTGGCCAGTGCCGTCGAGTTGATGTCGTGCCCGTAGCGCACGTACACGATCGCTCCGGCCTCGGGCGTGATCCACTCGAAGCCGCCTGCGTCGCGAAGCCACGCCTCGATCAAGGGCAGGTTGGTGCGCAGAATGGTGCGCGTCCGCTCGAACAGCCGCGCGCGGCGCGCCGGCGCCAGTGCCACCCGCGCCAGGCGATCGTTCAGCGCCCCCGGCGCAATGGTTACGTAGTCGTGGTACGACCAGAAGGCGGCCACCAGTGGCGGCGGCGCGACAATCCAGCCAATGCGCAGGCCCGGCAGCCCGTAAGCCTTCGACAGGCCGCTCGTGACGATCGCGCGATCTGATCGCCCCCACATCGACGGGGTTTCGTTGCCGTCGATTTCGGCGCCCCGGTAGACCTCGTCGGACAGGATCCACGCGCCATGGCGATCGGCAATGCGGGCGATGCCGTCCAGGTCCGCGGCCGTCACGCGAGCCCCGGTCGGGTTGTTCGGGTTGCAGATGACGATCATCCGGGTCTTGCCGTTAACCAGGCCTTCGAGCGCATCAAGGTCAACCCGCCAGCGGCCCACGCCGCGATCCTCGACCAGCCGCCACTCGCGGATCGTGGCGCCGAAGGCGCGCGCCAGGCCCCAGGTCTGCATGTAGTTGGGCACCAGCATCACCACCTCATCGCCCGGCTCAATCAGCCGGAACGTGGTGATGAAATTCGCCTCGGAGCCGCCGTTGGTCACCTCGACATGGTCGATGCCGGCGCCCGGGTAAAGCGCGGCAATCGCCGTCCTCAGTTCGATGGTGCCGTTGGACTGGGAATAGACAAGTGGCTGGTCAAGCAGGCCCTCCAGCCCGGCGGTATCCTCAATCAGTTCGCGGGCCGTCAGCGGTCGAACGCCACTTTCAGACAGGTTGTATTCAACCAGATTCTCGAAAGTGGACTGCATGCGTTCCATCGCGAATTGTTCGAGCTGCATGCCCGGCAGTTTATACTTTCTGCGGCCCACGGATGCGCGACGACCCTATACCGCGCTTCGTTCGCGTCCCGGCAGGCGAGTTCGCCATGGGATCGGACGAGGGCGCCGACGACGAACGCCCCTTGCATCCGGTGCACGTTGACGCCTTCTACGCGTCGATCCACCCGGTGACGGTTGCTCAATACGCGGAGTTCACGCGCGAGGCGGGCTATGGCGCGCCGGCGATTCGCGACCTGCCGCTGGTCGTGACTCCTGCCCACGAGTCGACGTTCCGGGAGCTTGCGGCGCCCTACGTCTGGCGCGGCGGCGACCCCCCGCTCGATCGAGCGCGTCACCCCGTCACGCTGATTACGCACTCCGACGCCACGGCCTATTGCCGCTGGTTGAGCGGCCGCGTCGGCCGTCTCGTGCGGCTGCCTACCGAGGCGGAATGGGAACGCGCGGCTCGCGGCGGCCGCGACGGCACCCGTTACCCGTGGGGCGACGATGTCGATGCCTCGCGCGCCAACTTTCTGCCCGATCCGGCCTTGAAGCGGCATCGTGGCACGCGGCCGGTGGGCTGCTATCCGCCCAACGATCTGCAGCTCTACGACATGGCGGGCAACGTCTGGCAGTGGATCGCAGATTGGTATCGCGCCGACGCCTATCGTAATGGCGAGAACCGCAATCCGCGTGGACCTGGCAGCGGCACGCTGCGGGTCTTGCGAGGCGGCTCGTGGGTGACTCACGACGTTGACCAACTGCGCTGTGCGCACCGCCACAAGGTGCCGCCCGACACCTATGCCTACAGCATCGGTTTCCGCGTCGTGTACTCAGATGATGGATCCAGCAGTAGCTGAGCTCGACTGGATCGGCGCGGCTCGCGTCTAACTAAATCAAGGACTGCATTCATGAAACTTCTAACCATCGCACTCGCCGGGTTGCTCGCCATCACTTCATCCGCCAACGCTCAGGTCGTGCCGCCGGAACCGCCTTCGGTAGTCGTCTCGGGTGAAGGGGTGGTGACGGCCGTGCCCGACCAGGCGTGGGTCCGCATTGGCGCCGAAAGCCGAGCGAAGGTCTCGAAAGAAGCGCAGGCCCGTAACGCGGAGGCGATGACTGCCGTCCAGCGGAAGATCGCGTCGCTCGGCATTCCCAAGGATGCTGTCCGCACGCTCGCGATCGACCTGCAGTTGGAGTACGACTACGCCAACGGCCGTCAGACGCCTCGTGGCTACGTTGCCCGCAACACGATTGAAGTGCGGGTCGACGATTTTGCGAAACTCGGCGACGTGCTCGACGCCGCTGTCGGATCCGGCGCCACCAACCTCCACGGCCTGCGGTTCGACGTCAAGCGCCGCGAGGCCATCGAACGCGAGGCCATGCAGCTGGCGGTGGCCAATGCTCTGGGCCGCGCTGAAGCGCTGGCCTCAGGCGCCAAGCGGTCGATCGATCGAGTCATTCGCATTGAAGAGTCTTCGGTCAGCCGCGGCGGCGAGCCGCCGATGATGTCGATGCGGATGAAGGCCGAAGACTCGGGCACGCCGGTGGCGGCCGGTGAACTGGAGATTCGCGCGCAGGTCAGACTCACCGCGTCGCTGAAGTAGCTACGCGGCCAGGCTTGCCCACCAGTACCTCAAGCCCTGAGGCCCTTGAGGTCGAGGTGCCCGTCGAGTACGCGGGCCCGCGAGATCGTTGATGAACGCGACCTTGGGCCGCGAAAAACCCGGCGGTCCGTATCTGATCGCCGGTGAGCGTCATCACACGCTCAGGGGTTGGCGTGCGTGACGGCGAGGCGACGCGGAGTAATCGGGTTTCACCAGCCGAACGCATCAAAACCTGAACTAGAATCGAAGACCGTTAAAGTCCGACATGGCGATCCCCATCATCACCTCGACTGCGAGCGCGAGTGCATCGATCATCGATCTGGTCGGTGACACGCCTCTCATTCGCTTGCGCCGAATCGAACGCGATCTGCCCGGGGTGGAACTCTACGCCAAGGCCGAATGGAAGAATCCAGGCGGCTCCGTCAAGGATCGCCCGGCGCTGCGCATGGTGCAGGAGGGCCTGGCCTCGGGCCGTCTCGTCGCCGGCAAGACCATTCTGGATGCGACCTCGGGCAACACCGGCATTGCGTACGCGATGATTGGCGCGGCCCTGGGATTCAAGGTGACGCTGTGCGTGCCCGACAACGTCACGCCCGAGCGCAAGCGTATTTTGCGGGCGTACGGCGCAGACCTGATTTTTACCAATCCGCTTGAAGGCTCGGATGGCGCCATTCGTGCCGCGCAACAGATGAACGAGGCGAGTCCCGACCGCTTCTTTTACGCCGATCAATACAACAACGACTTCAACTGGAAGTCGCACTACGACACCACCGGACCCGAAATCATCAGGCAGGCGGGCGATCGGCTGACGCACTTTGTCGCGGGCCTGGGCACGAGTGGCACGTTTGTCGGCACCGGCCGCCGGTTGCGCGAGTTCAATCCGGCCATCGTGCTCGCCTCAGTGCAGCCAGACTCTCCGCTGCACGGGCTCGAAGGCCTCAAGCACATGGAGTCGGCCATCGTGCCCGGCATTTACGACGCGGCGCTGGCTGACGAAGACGTTCGCGTGGGCACCGAAGAGGCCTACGATATGACGCGGCGGCTGGCGCAAGAAGAGGGATTGCTGGTCGGCATCTCGAGCGGCGCCAACCTCGCCGGGGCCCTCAAGGTGGCGCGTCCTGACTCGGTGGTCGTGGTCGTGTTTTGCGACGGTGGCGAGCGTTACCTGTCTGAACGGTTCTGGGAGAATCCTCCCGAAGGCGCCTCGATCTGCGGGACCAATTGATGGTGGGCCTGCTCTTAACACCAGCGGTTGACGCCGCCATTCGCGCACACGGGCGCGAAACCTTTCCGCATGAATGCTGTGGTGCCCTGCTCGGTCGCGACGGCGTTGTCTACGAAGCCTACGCGCTGGCGAACACGACCGAGGAAGGCCCGCGCCGTCGTTTCCTGGTGCGCCCCGATGACTATCGCGGCGCGGAGAAGCGCGCACGCGATACCTCGTTCGACCTGCTGGGCTTCTACCATTCGCACCCGGACCACCCGGCGCGGCCCTCGCAGTACGACCTCGATCACGCGTGGCCGTCGTTCTCGTACGTGATTGTCTCGATCATGGCCGGCGAGGACAAGCACCTGACCTCGTGGCAGTTGAACGCCGACCGCTCGGCCTTCGACGAACAGCCCGTCCAAGTCACCACAT
This sequence comes from Acidobacteriota bacterium, assembly GCA_031392125.1. Taxonomy (GTDB): domain Bacteria; phylum Acidobacteriota; class Vicinamibacteria; order Vicinamibacterales; family UBA2999; genus 12-FULL-67-14b. The sequence goes on from JANMUX010000111.1 coordinate 9,475, forward strand.
CACCAGACCACCAGATCACCAAATCATGATTAAGATTCTCATTCCCACGCCGCTTCGTCCGTTCACCGACAAGCTCGATACCATTGAAGTAACCGGCGCCACGGTCGGTGAGCTGCTGCACGACCTGACCACCAAGTACGCGGGGCTGAAGCAGCACCTCTATGCCGCCGACGGGAAGCTGCGCAGCTTCGTCAATGTCTACGTCAACGACGATGACATTCGCTACTTGCAGAAGGAGCAGACAGCCGTGAAGGCGGGCGACACGATTAGCATTATTCCGTCGGTCGCCGGTGGCGCACCAACCGCGGTCATCAAGGAACCGGCGACGCTGCCGGAACTGTCTGGCGACGAAATCAAGCGCTACAGCCGGCACCTGATCATGCCCGAAGTTGGCGTCGAGGGTCAGCGTAAGCTGAAGGCTGCGAAGGTGCTGTGCATCGGCGCCGGCGGGCTGGGCTCGCCCGCCGCGATGTATCTTGCTGCCGCCGGCATCGGCACCATCGGCATCGTCGACTTCGATGTCGTGGACTTCAGCAACCTGCAGCGCCAGTTGCTGCACGGGACGCCTGATGTCGGCCGGCCGAAGCTCGATTCGGCGAAGGACCGGCTGAACGCGCTCAACCCCAACGTGCACATCGAAACCTACGACGCCGCATTGAGCTCGGCCAACGCGTTGAAGTTTTTCGAGCCGTACGACGTCATCCTCGACGGCACCGACAACTTCCCGACGCGCTACCTGGTGAACGACGCCTGCGTGTTGAGCGGCAAGCCGAACGCCTACGGCAGCATCTTCCGGTTTGAAGGACAGGCGTCGGTGTTCGCGACGAAAGACGGTCCGTGCTACCGCTGCCTGTACCCCGAGCCGCCGCCGCCCGGGCTCGTGCCAAGCTGCGCCGAGGGAGGCGTGTTCGGCGTGCTGCCGGGCATCATCGGCGTGATCCAGGCTACCGAAACCATCAAGTTGATCCTCGGGATCGGCGAGCCGTTGATCGGCCGCTTCATGATTTACGACGCGCTGCGCATGCGCTTCCGCGAACTGAAGCTGCGCAAGGATGCAGATTGCCCGGTATGCGGTACCCATCCCACCGTGAAGGAACTAATCGACTACGAGCAGTTCTGCGGCGTGGCGCCGCACCAGGTCGCCGAGGCGGCGGCGAAGACGGCGGCCGCAGGCGCCGGCCTGGCGACCATCACGCCAGTGGAGCTGAAGGCTGAACTCGACCGTGGCGACCAGGTCGTAGTGCTCGACGTCCGCGAGCCGCAGGAGTACCAGATCAACAAGATTCCGGGTTCGATCCTGATCCCGCTTGGGGACCTTCCGAAGCGCTACGTCGAGCTCGACCCCAACGCGAACATCGTTTCGCAGTGCAAGTCGGGAATGCGCAGCGCCAAGGCCCAGGATTTCCTTCGTTCTAAAGGGTTTACGAGCGTCCGCAACCTCACCGGCGGCATTCTGGGTTGGATCGACCAGGTCGATCCCAGCCAACCGAAGTATTAGGGCGGGTAGGGCGAGTGGGGCGGGTAAGTTGTCCCACCCGGCTTACCAGCCTTATCCAGCCTACCCTGCCTACCGGCCTTACCCTGCCCCAGCCCCCTATCTCCGACTTGCTATGTCCGAGATGCACGGTCTAAAATAGGACTCGTGCGGTCGTATATGGCCGCCGGTCAAATATGCTGAGACTTTCGAAGAAATCCGACTACGCCCTGATTGCGATGAAGCACTTGGCGACGCGCCCCGACGGCAGCGGTTCGTCGAGTGCGCGCGAAATCTCAGAGTCCTACGACATCCCTTTGGAATTACTGGCGAAGGTGCTGCAACGCCTGGTGCGCGCGCGCCTGCTGGTGTCGGTGCAGGGAACACGAGGCGGCTATCGACTGGGGCGCCAGGCGACGGCCATTTCAATCGCCGACGTGATTCAAGCGGTCGACGGTCCGGTCACCGTCACGGCGTGTTCGACCGACGATCACACGTGCGACCAGTACACGAAGTGCAGCATTCGTGATCCGCTGTGGAAGATCAAGAACCGCATTCTCGATGCGCTCAACACCGTGAGTGTGGCCGAGATGTCGGTGGAATCGGATGCGCCGGTACCAGTGTCCGCGCACACGGTGTCGCGCATGATGTTCGTGCCGCCGATCGGAGAATGAGGCAGCGATGATTTACCTCGACCACCACGCAACCACGCCGGTGGATGCGCGCGTACTCGAGGTGATGCTGCCGTTCTTCAGCGAGCAATTCGGCAACGCGGCGAGCAAGCAGCATGCGTTCGGGTGGGCGGCCGGTGATGCGGTGGAACGAGCCCGCAAGCAGGTGGCGGCCCTGGTCGGCGCGGGCAGCAAAGACGTGATCTTCACGAGCGGCGCAACCGAGGCAAACAACCTCGCGATCAAGGGCGCCGCGGAGTCACGCCGAGGCGAGCGCGATCACCTGGTGACCGTGGTCACGGAACACAAGGCGGTGCTCGATCCGATGAGGCGCCTCGAACGCGAAGGCTGGCAGCTGACGGTGCTGCCGGTCGCCGGTTCAGGATTGATCGACCTGGCGGACCTGGATCGAGCCATCACCGCGCGAACGGCGCTGGTGAGTGTGATGGCGGCGAACAACGAGATTGGCGTCTTGCAGCCACTCAAGGACGCGGCGGCGCTGGCCCACGCAAAAGGTGCGTGGTTCCATACCGATGCGGTACAGGCGGTGGGCAAGGTGCCGTTCGATGTCGAGGCGCTGGACGTCGACCTGGTATCGCTGACTGCGCACAAGCTTTACGGCCCCAAGGGCGCCGGAGCGTTGTATGTCCGGCGAAAGGGCCGGGACGTGAAGCTGGTCGGGCAGATCGACGGCGGCGGCCACGAGCGCGGATTGCGTTCGGGCACGTTGAACGTGCCTGGCATTGTTGGCTTCGGACACGCCGCGGAGTTGGCGCGAGTGGAGATGGCGGGCGAGGCGCCGCGCACGGCAGGTCTGCGCGACCGGTTGCTCGAACGGTTGCTGGCGAAGACCGACGGGCTGTCGGTCAATGGCGCGCTCGACGCGCGCTTACCCGGCAACCTGAACGTGAGCTTCGACGGAATTGACGGGGAAGCGTTGCTGGTCGGTCTCGACGACATCGCGGTGTCGTCGGGAGCCGCGTGCACCGCCGCCGAGCCGTCACATGTGCTCGTTGCGCTCGGGCTGTCGAAAGACCGCGCGCTCGCGTCGCTGCGATTCGGAATCGGGCGGACGACCACGGCAGACGAGGTCGATTACGCGGCCGCCAAGGTGGCCGACGTGGTGGCGCGGCTCCGGTCCATGTCGCCGGTGTAGGACGTGCGCTACTCGGACGAGGTCTTGAAACGCGTCCGCGAGCCGCAACGAGTGGGGGCGCTGCCAGCCGGCCCGGGGGTCGGCACGGGAGAGACGGGTACGTTGGAGCAAGGCACGGTCACGCGCATCGCGGTGCGGGTGGAAGGGAATCGCGTGGTCGAGGCGCGGTTCAAGGTATTTGGCTGCAGCGCGGCGATTGCCAGCGCGAGCCTGGTGGCCGAGTGGCTCGAGGGCTTGCCGGTGGCCGAGGCCACGGCGCTGACACCGGAACGCGTCGCGCAGGCGCTGCAGCTGGGGCCGGAACGAGCGCACGTCGCGCGAATGGCCGTGGAGGCTGCGCACCACGCTTTGGCGAAGGTAGAGAGATGATCGAGATCACGGAAAGCGCATCGCGCGTCATCAACCGGCAGGTGGCGAAGAACCAGCAGCCCGGCGGCGGGTTGCGAATCGCCATCAAGGCGGGCGGCTGTTCCGGCTTCAGCTACCAGTTCGCCTGGGACGCGGCGGCCAAGGACACCGACACGGTGTTCGAAGGGGCCGATGGCGCGAGGATCTTCGTTGATCCGCGCAGCCTGAAGCTGCTCGACGGCACGGTGCTCGATTTTGACGAGCACAACATGCTGGCGACGACCTTCACCTTGAACAATCCGCATGCGACGAGCACCTGCGGTTGCGGCACGTCGTTCTCCGCCTGATTTCAAGACCTCAAGACCCTAGGACCCTA
>JANMUX010000131.1:0-4453 GCA_031392125.1 Acidobacteriota bacterium
GCAGGCCCTTCACTTCCGACGCGTAGTCGGGAATGGTGCCGGTGAACAAGCGCAGGCCGGCGCGGCCGCCGGTGTCGGTCTTCTGTTCCACCTTGGTGAAAAGCGGCGCTTCGGTCGAATCCATCAACCGTTTGATGACGCCCGAGGCGAGCTCGCCGACGCGGACCAGATCCTCGTAGTTGATCTTGTCGGCGGTGTCGCCGGGCTTGTGGTACTCCTGGTGCGCGCCGGTGAAGAAGGCCAGGCACGCAACGCTGGCGGTGTTGAAGCTGCCCACGTCGGTCGGCTGATAGGGATCCTCCTGCAGGACCAGGTCGAAGCCGGCCACGATGTTCGCCTGCTCGAGCAGCTTCGGCCACATGGCGCTAGTGCCGGTCGCCTGCACCGTCAGCTTGTTGTCGGCGACACGGCCGACCATGTCGAAGTTCAGGTAGGCCGCCATGGCGTCGAGCGCAAAGGGCGGCTTGGTGACGAAGGCGTTCGAGCCGAGCAAGCCGAGCTCTTCGCCCGACCAGAAGGCGAGCAGCAGGTTGCGCTTGCGCGCCTGCTTGCTGAACGCGTCGCCGATCGCAAGCACCGTCGCCGTGCCCGACGCGTTGTCGTCGGCGCCGTGATGAATCTGGTTAGCCTCATCCTTACCGGCCAGTGAATTGCCGGCGCTACCGCGGCCCAGGTGATCGTAGTGCGCTCCTACCGCAACCCACGGCTTGGCGACGCCCGTCGTCGGCGTGGTGGCCGGCAAATAAGCCACGACGTTGTTGCCGGTCTGCTGCTGCCGGATGACGTTTGCCTTCAGTGAAACGGTGATTCCTGGAATGGCAAAGCCGGCGACATGCGGGTTGCCACTGTCGAATTCCTTCTGGACCGAGTCCAGCGACTTGCCTGCCGCGGCCATGAAGGGAGCAAACGCATCGGCGCTGAGGCTGGCGGCGACGAGACCGGAGCCTGCGATGGCGGTATCAAAACTCATTGGCACCACGGCCCCGGCATTGGGCGACCGCGGACCGGTGATCACCAGCATGCCCTTGGCGCCGCGCTGACGGGCCGCCTGGGCCTTGTAGCGAAGGTCGGCATAGCGAGCGAGAATGCCCCGGGTTTTCTGATCGGCGTCTTCCGGGAAGTAACGCAAGACGATCACGATCTTGTCCTTCACGTCGAGGCCGGCGTAGCTGTCGTAGCCGAAGTTCTGCGCCTCTGGCACGACCAGACCATAGCCGGCAAACACGACTGAGCCCGAAGCCTCGGACGAGTCGGAGAATGACAACGCCTGAACACTGGCGGCGCCCGAGAAGCTCTGCGGGCTCACGCCGGTCCTGGTGACCGTGAGCGTCGTACCGCCATCTTTAGAGCCAGCCGTGAACGTGAACGGCATGCGGAAGTCGGTCATGCCGGGCAGCGGCTTGGCGCCCATTCGCTTCAATTCGCTGATGATGTAGTCGGCCGCGAGCTTCTCGCCCGGCGAGCCAGTGAGCCGGCCCTCGAACTTGGCTGAGGCAAGCGTTTCGACATGCGTCCTGGTGCGCGACTGCACGGCGGTCGGGGTCTGCGCGTGCGGAGTGGCAACCAATAGCGCCACCGCGGCAGCAACGAGCAAGAGTCTGAGTGGATTTCGCATGGTGTTCTTCGTGTCCTTCGCGGTTCTCTTCGCGTCCGTCGTGGTTACTTGCCGCTGGCCTTCCGCGGCGGGGCCGCCTTGAGCGCCGCCATTGCCGCCTCGTGATTCCATTGCGCCAGGTAAATCTGTCCGGGCGCACCTGTGCCGCCGGCGCGGCTCGAGGTGAACGCCATCTGTGTGCCATCGGGCGATGGCACCGGCAGGCCGTCAAAGCCGTCGGTGTAGGTGATGCGGACCGGTTCCTTGGCGCCCGCCTTGTCGACCATGAACACTTCGAAGATCTCGAAGCCGAGCTTGTTCGAGGCAAACACGAAGTACTCGCCCGACGGGTGCTCGTACGGCGCCCAGCTCATGGCGCCGAAGTCGGTAATCTGCTTCTTCTCGCTGCCATCCGGCTTCATCGTCCAGACGTTCGCGACTAAGCCGTTCTCCTCGAAGTGGCGCCAGACGATGCGGCCGTCCTTGGTGAAGAAGGTGCCGCCGTCATAGCCGTTCCAGTCGGTGAGGCGCTTCTGCTCCGAGCCGTCGGCCTTCATGATGTAGACCTCGGCAAAATACGAGGCATCGAGCTCGAGCTGCTTTTGTTCGGCCGCCGACAGCGTGCGGTTGTAGGCATCGCGCATCGACGAGAACACGATCCACTGTCCGTCTGGCGAGTAACCGCCCTCGGCGTCGTACCCCTTTGCGGTGGTCAGGCGCTTCATGCCGCCGGTCTTCTCGCTGTAGGCGAAAATATCCATCTCGGCGTCGTAGTCCCACGCATAACGCCGTTGCTTGCCCGAGGCGCGGAAGGCGAGTTCCTCATCCTGGTACTGCTTTGACTTGGGATCGAGGTGGGTCGAGCCGAACATGATCTCGTCGCTGCCGGGGCGGAAGAACGCGCACGTGGTCTTGCCCGTGCCGGGCGAGATGCGCTTGGTGTCGCCCGTGGCGAAATCGAGCACGAAGATTTGGTAGAAGGGGTTGGCCGGATCGCGTTCGCTCTGGAACACCAGCTTCTTCCCGTCGGGCGCCCAATAGCCCTCGCCGGCGCGCTTGCCTTCTACGGTCAGCCGGCGAATCCTGCTCAGGAAGGACCGCTCTTCGGATGGCGCCTGGGTCGCGACCGGCACGGTCGACCACAGCAAGACTGCAGCCGCGAACACCGACAGCGCGGCAATCACTCGATTCGTCATCACGTTAGGCATTTGGTCCCCACTAACCGGAGCCCTTCATTCTACTGGCCTCGGCCCGAACGGCGAAACCGTGGGCCGGTACCTTAGGATGTGGACATGAAACTCGCGCTATGGCTGGGTTTGGGCGCCCTCGCGGTGGTCTCTGTGGCGGCGGCCCCTGCCGACGTGAAAATGCTCGAGGTCACCGGCGAAGGCGCGAAGTACTGGTCGCGCTGGCGCGGGCCGTCGGGGCAAGGACAGGCGCCCGCCGGGCAATATACCGACCGCTGGTCACCGTCGACCAGCGTTCAGTGGAAGGTGGCGGTTCCGGGCCGCGGCAACTCGTCGCCCATCGTCTGGGGCGACCGCATCTTCCTGACCACCGGTCGCGACCAAGGCCAGCGCCTCTCGATGCTCGCGTTCTCTCGCAAGGACGGCGCGAAGCTATGGGAAAGCGACATCCCGCAGAACGGCGTCGAGTATCCGCACGAGAAGAACGGATACGCCTCTGCGACCGCCGCGACCGATGGCGAACTGATCTATGCGTCGTTTGGACGCCACGGACTGGTCGCGTTCGACATGAACGGCAAGATTGCCTGGCATCGCAAGTTCGGCATCATCGACAACCAACACGGGCCGGCCGGCTCGCCAGTGCTTTACAAGGACCGCGTGTTCATCTACCAGGATGCGAACCCGGCACCTGGTCAACGAGCTTTTGTCGGCGCCTTCGACAAGAGAACCGGCAAGACCATTTGGGAAACGCCGCGCAGTGAGACGGTTGGCTGGGGCACCGCCGTCGTGATCAACACGGGCGAGCGCGACGAGTTGGTCGTCAGCAGCCAGCGGCGGGTCGCCGCCTACGATCCCGAGACGGGCAAGGAGTTGTGGACGGTGCGCGGGATGAGCTTCGAGGTCATCCCCACGCCGGTGGTCGGTCACGGACTGGTGTTCGCCTCATCGGGCCGGGCGGGTCCGACCATCGCCATCAGGCCTGGCGGCAGCGGTGATGTCACCGCCACCCACGTCGCCTGGAACTCGCCGAAGGGCTCACCGTTCGTTCCGTCGGGGATTGTCGTCGGCGATCTGCTGTACCTGATTAACGACATGCAGAGCATCTTGACGGTCTACGAGGCTGCGACCGGCGCACTGGTTTACCAGGACCGCCTGGGCGTGGCGCAACGCGAGGGATTTTCGGCCTCGCCCGTTCATGTCAACGGCAAGATTTTCTTGACCAATGACGAGGGGCAGACGTTCGTGGTGCAGGCGGGTCGCAAGTTCAACCTGCTGCATGTCAACGAGCTGGGCGCGCGCACGCTGGCGTCACCGGCGCTGGTGGATGGCACCTGGTACTGGCGGACAGACGAGGCACTGATCGCGATTCGGTAGGATCGGGGCTCTTCGGTACGATCGCGGCGGCACTGAAGTGCCGCCCTCCTGGCTACTTCTACTGGCACTACTTCATCTGAACATTGACCTCGGTCGGCTTGCCTGCCGCCACCGTGAACTTCTGCGGCGCGCTCTTCAGCGACTCGTGCCAGATGCGCAGTTCGTAGGTGCCCGGCGGGACGTTGTCGAGAGAAAAGCGGCCATCGGCGCCGGTCACCATTGCCGGTTCGTCGGTCACCACCACCCACCCGCGCATCCATGGATGGGTGTTGCAGGTCAGTCGCACGGTCCCGGCAGG
>JANMUX010000160.1:0-17908 GCA_031392125.1 Acidobacteriota bacterium
CCGCGTCGGCATCGTTCGCTCTCCGAACGGCTACCGCTGCATCGAACATGATCTGTGCGTCCTCCACCGTGCGCGTGAGAAAGCCGACATGATCGAACGTCGGCGATGCCCCGAGCAGGCCACGCGTGCTGATGCGCCCGAACGAAGGCTTGAAGCCTACGCATCCGCAGAACGCGGCGGGAATGCGCACGCTGCCGCCGGTGTCGCTGCCGGTTGCCGCCGCGCACAGGCGCGCGCCCACTGCGGCCGCTGACCCCCCACTGGAGCCGCCAGGGATGCGCATGCGGTCTACCGGGTTACGCGTTGTTCCGAAGAACGGGTTGATGGTGGTGACGCCGCCGCCCAATTCGTGGGTGTTGGTCTTGCCGAGCATCACGGCGCCGGCGCGCTCGAGCGTCTCGACAATGGCGGCATTCTGCTTCGGATTGTGATCGTCGAACAGCATCGAGCCAGCGGTGGTGCGAACACCCGCGGTCTCGAACAGGTCCTTGTGCGCGATGGGAACACCACGCAGCGGCCCGTCGTTCGCCCGTTTTGCGTCATCGCGCGCGTGCGCAGCGGTCACCGTGATGAACGCGTTGAGGTCCCCGTTGAGTGAGGCGATGCGTGACAGGTAGGCGTCGGTCACCTGCAGTCCGGTGATCTCCCGCTTCGCTAAGCGCCCGGTGAGTTGCGCGATGGTCAGCGTCGTCGGGTCGCCTGATTGAGCAGCGATTCGCGTTGCGAGAAAGGGGCTGGCGAGCAGCGTGGCCAGCAGTTCCCGTCGAGTCATTGCTGGAGATTGTAAAGGTGCCAGGCACCGAAAGTAGGAAAATGACGCAGGAACTGCGTACAACGATGAAATCAACCTTGCCATACGGCTTCTGGCCGTCTCCGCTCACTGCCGCACGCGTTACCGCTGGCACGCTTCGACTCGATCACATCCAGCTGGATGGCGACGATGTGTATTGGGTGGAGGGGAGGGCGTCGGAAGGGGGTCGCTATGTGATCGTCAAGCGCTCGCCATCAGGGGCGATCGCCGACGTAACTCCGCCGACCTTCAACGTGCGGACGCGCGTGCATGAGTACGGCGGCGCGGCCTACACGGTCGATCGCGGAACGATCTATTTTTCGAACTTTGCCGACCAGCGAGTCTACCGTCAGGTCGACGGACACGCTCCTGAACCGATCACCACCGAAGGATCTTTCTACGCCGACTTCCGGTGGGATGCCACGCGCCAGCGCCTGATCGGTGTGCGCGAGGATCACTCCGAGCCAGGGGAACCCGCGAACGCCGTGGTCGCGATTGGCGAGATCGACACGGTGCTGGTCGCCGGCGCAGATTTCTACTCCGACCCAATCGTCAGCCCCGATGGCGCGTCGATGGCGTGGCTTCAGTGGTATCACCCCAACATGCCGTGGGACGGATCGGAACTGTGCGTCGCGCAGTTCAACGCCGATGGCAGGCTCAGTGAGGCAAGGATCGTCGCCGGTGGGCCCGAGGAATCGATCTTCCAGCCTGAATGGTCGCCGGACGGGACGCTGTATTTCGTGTCTGATCGATCGGGATGGTGGAACCTCTGCCGGTTCCGCGACGGCGAGGTCGAGGTCGTTCACAGCATGGCGGCAGAGTTCGGCAAGCCGCAGTGGACTTTCAGCATGGTCACGTACGCGTTCATCTCTGCAGATCAGGTTGCGGCGACCTACACGCGTGACGGACGGTGGCACCTGGCGCTGATCGACACTCGCTCCGGCCAGTTCGCTAAGGCGGAGCTGCCATTGCAACCGCTCGAGTCGATCCGCGCGAACGCCAAGGCGATGTATTTCCTTGGGGGATCGCCAACCGTGGCCACCGCCATCACTCGTGTCGCGCTCAACGACATGTCGCTCGAGGTTCTTCGGTCGGCATCGGCGGAGCAGATCGACGTGGCGTGGATCTCTGTGGCGGAAGCGGTGACCTACACGGCCGCGGGTCGCGACGTGCACGCGTTCTATTACCCGCCAACCAATCCTGACGCGGTCGCGCCTGCCGGCGGCCATCCGCCCCTGCTGGTGTTAACACACGGCGGGCCGACCGGCGCCACGCTGGATGTGCTTGATCCCAAGATCCAGTTCTGGACCAGCCGCGGTTTTGCAGTGCTCGACGTCAACTACAGCGGCAGCACGGGCTACGGCCGCGCATATCGCGAGCGGCTGAACGGGCAGTGGGGCATTGCCGATGTGGTCGATGTGGTGGGCGGTGCGCTGGCAATGGTGGCGGCGGGGAAAGCGGACCCGGAGCGGCTGATTGTTCGTGGCGGAAGTGCCGGTGGTTACACCACGCTGGCGGCGCTCACCTTCCACCAGACGTTCAAGGCCGGCGCGAGTTACTACGGCATCAGCGACCTCGAGGTGCTGCAGCAGGACACCCACAAGTTCGAATCGCGCTACAACGAGTCGCTGATTGGGCCCTATCCCGCGGCGCGCGAGCTCTACTTCCAACGCTCGCCGATACACTTTACCGATCGCCTGTCGTGCCCGATCATCCTGTTCCAGGGACTCGATGACAAGGTCGTGCCACCGAATCAGTCGGAGATGATGGCCGACGCCGTGCGCAAGAAGGGCCTCAAGGTGAAATACGTGACGTTCGAGGGCGAGCAGCACGGCTTCCGGAAGGCCGAGAACATCATCCGCGCGCTGGAAGAGGAGCTCGCGTTCTACCGCGACGTGTTCGCCGTCTGATAAGTGAACCTGCTTCACATTTACGGGTTTCGTAAGAGTGGGCTCCGCTGGCATCCGGATTGCGACTAGTCCCCCCACTAGGGGGGTTCGATATGCCAAGAGTTGGTCGTGCGGTTTCGCCCGGGTCCGTCCAGCACGTCGTGAACCGCGGAAATGATCGCAGATGCATTTTTCCCGAGCCTGTTGATTACGCGTCATTTCTCGTGCTGCTAAGGGAAGCTCGCGAACGATTCGCGGTTCGGTTGCACGCGTATTGCCTGATGCCGAATCATTTCCACCTGGTCGTGGCAGCTGACGACCTGTCTGAACTTTCTGCGTACATGCATTTCGTAGAACGCAGCCATGCCTGCGATCTGCGACTGGTCGCCCGCAATCGAGGGAACGGCCATGTGTTCCAGCGACGCTATTGGAGTAATGAAATTACCGGAGAAGGGCACCTGCTCTGCGTCGTTCGCTATGTTGAAGCCAACGCGGTCAGGGCAGGACTCGTGGACCGCGCCGAAGAGTGGGAATGGGGAAGCCTGTATGAACGGGATACCGGCGAACGTGACCTGCTGCAGCCCTTGCCCCTCCACCTACCAGCCGGGTGGACGACCATCGTCAATGTCCCGCTGCAGCCCGTCGACATAGCTCCGATCCGCGCGCCACGGAAGATGGGGAGGCGAGCAAAATCGGCCCATTTACGAGTTCCGAAAAAGTGAAGCAGGTTGACATTCTATATTCTTGTATAGTTATATGAACATATGAAAGCCATGCGACTCGCGACCCTTCTTGCCGAAGATGCCTCCGTGCGAGTCCTTGATGTCCGCACCGCGGGCGAGTTCGAGGGCGCCCACATCGCCGGCTCCTACAACGTGCCGCTCGACCTGCTGGGCGAGCATACCCAGGATGTCAGGATGGCGCCCGGCCCGGTGGTTCTCGTCTGCCAGTCGGGCGCGCGTGCCGCACGGGCCGAGCAGTTGCTGCGGGCTGCGGGCCTGGCCACCGTGCACGTGCTCGACGGCGGGATCAAGGACTGGACGGAACAGGGCATGCCGGTGAGGCGCCTGCGGGCGCGAATGTCGCTCGAGCGCCAGGTGCGGATCGCCGCCGGGGCCATGACCGCCCTCGGTGCCATCGCCGCCCTGCTCATCTCGCCACTCTTTGCGCTGATTCCAGCCTTCGTCGGCAGCGGCCTCGTCTTTGCCGGCGCCACCGATACGTGCGCCATGGGCCTACTGCTGGCGCGTCTGCCCTACAATCGCAGCGCCCAGACCTGCGACACTGAATCAATCGTCAAGCAGTTCCTCACCCACGAGGGCCAGGCGCGATCATGACGCTCACGGCCGCGACGCTGGCGATGGGCATCGGCGTCGTGATGGGCCTGCTGGGCGGCGGCGGATCAATTCTCGCCGTGCCGGCGTTGACGCTGCTGTTGCACTTCACGCCGAAGGAAGCGGTGGTGATCAGCCTGTCGGTGGTGGCCATCGCCGCCACCGCCGGCGCCATCGGCAGCTTTATCCGCGGCACGCTACCGCTGGCCGTGGGTCTGATCGTCGGAGTGGCCGCGACTGCCGGCGCTCTGATTGGCGGCTTCGCGGGGGCACAACTCGCCGACGTGACGCAGATTCGCATTCTTGGCAGCGTCATGCTGCTGGCCGCCACCTTGATGTTCTGGCATCCAGTGATCGATTCCTCATCGCCGCCGCGACGAGCGGTGCCGATCCTGTTGACGCTAGGCTTCCCCCTCGGCATTCTGACCGGACTGATCGGCGTCGGGGGCGGCTTCCTGATCGTGCCGGCACTGGTGGTCGTGGCGCGCCTGTCCATGCGCGATGCGGTGGGCGCCTCGCTCGTCGTCATGGCCATGGCCGCATTGTCCGGGCTGGCCGGTTATCTCGGGCACACGCCACTGGCGCTGTCGTTCCTCGTTCCGTTCGCGCTGGTCGCGGCCGCGGCGACCGTCGCTGGCGGCATGATCGCGCATCACCTGCCGCACCAACGCATGCAGCAGGTGTTTGCCACCGCCCTGGTCGTCCTGGGATCGTACGTGCTCATTCGGTCGTAAGCGAGGTGTCATCATGTTCGTCAAACGATTCTATGAACCGTCGATTGCGCAGGCCAGCTACATGATCGGCTGCCAGGCCAACGGCGAAGCCATCGTCATCGACGCCAACCGCGATGTCGATCAATACCTGCAGGCCGCCGAGCAGGAAGGGCTGCAGATCACCCACATCACCGAAACCCACATTCATGCCGACTACGTGTCGGGCTCTCGTGAGCTCGCACACAAGACCGGCGGCACGTTGTTTCTCTCGGATGAGGGTGATGCCGACTGGAAGTACGCCTTCGCATCGGAGGGCCAGCTGTTGCACCACGGCGACCATCTGCAGATTGGCAATGTCCGCGTTGACGTGCTGCACACACCCGGCCACACACCCGAGCACTTGTCGTTCCTGATCACCGATGGCGCCGCCGCCGACCGGCCGATTGCCGCGGTCACCGGCGACTTCGTCTTCGTGGGCGACGTCGGCCGTCCCGACCTGCTTGAACGCGCGGCCAACATCAAGGGGACGATGGAGGTGGGGGCGAAGACGTTGTGGCAGAGCCTGCAGACCTTTGCGAAGCACGAGGACTGGTTGCAGATCTGGCCGGGCCACGGCGCCGGCTCCGCCTGCGGCAAGGGCATCAGTGCCATTCCTTCGTCCACGCTCGGCTACGAGCGACGCTTCAACTGGGCCTTCAACGTCAAGACCGAGGCCGACTTCGTGCAGCGCGTGCTTGAAGGGCAACCCGAGCCGCCCGCCTACTTTGCCAGCATGAAGCGCGTGAACAAAGCCGGCCCGGCGCTGCTGGGCGGCTTCACCGCGCCACCCCGGCTGCCCGATTCCAAGCTGACCGAACTGCTGGCCGCGGGCGACCTCGTCATCGATACCCGTCCGGCCGAACAGTTTGCCGCGCAGCACGTGCTGGGTACGCTGAACATCCCCTTGAACACCTCGTTCGTGACGTGGGCGGGATGGCTGGTGCCCGCCGCTGCCGATCTGTATCTGATTGTGGATGATGCGACGGCCGCGCGCCTGCCCGAGGTGTCCCGCTTGCTGGCGCTGATTGGTATCGACCGCGTGACGGCCTGGCTCAGCACGTCGGCGGTGTCGGCGAGTGCTGGCCTGCGGCGCACGCCCCAGATGGAGGTCGCTGATCTCCAAGCGCGACTGCCGGACGGAGCGGTCACGGTGGTTGATGTTCGCAGCGCCAACGAGTGGGCCAGTGGTCATATTCCCGGGGCGCTGCACGTGCCACTCGGTTATCTGGCCGATCGCTGTCACACCCTTTCCACGACCCAGCCCGTTGTGACGCAGTGCCAGGGCGGCGCCCGCTCCGCCATTGCCGCGTCGTTGCTCGAGCGCCTGGGATTCTCGAACGTTACCAACCTGACCGGTGGCTTCGCGGCGTGGACTGCCGCCGGACTGCCGGTGGACACCACGAGCCATGAGCCACAAGCCACTCGCGCCTGAAACCTTGCAGCTGGTAGCGCAACGCTTCAAGTTGCTCGCCGAGCCGGCGCGCCTCGAGGTGCTGAACGCGTTGCGGCAGGGCCCTCTCAACGTCAGCAACCTGATCGAGGCGACCGGGCTGAACCAGGCGAACCTGTCGAAGCACCTGCAACTGCTGCACGCCGGCGGCTTCGTGACCCGCCGCCGCGAGGGGCTGTTCGTGATTTACGCGATTGCCGACGCGAGCGTCTTCACGCTGTGCGACATCATGTGCGGGCAGTTTGAGCGCCATGCGGCGGCCCAGGTCAAGCGCCTGCGCGTCGGCCGCTCAATGCGTCGCGGCATCTCGGGCTAGACTAGTCGGTTGATGAAGAAAATTCTCGGCGGCTGCCTGATCGTGTTCGTCATTGCGCTGGTGGGATTTGGCGTGGCTGGGTTTTATGCCTACCGCGCAGCCAAGCCGATGTTCGATAACGCCGCCGACTACGTGTCTCGCGCGCGAGAGTTGGGAACACTGAGCGACCAGGTCAAAGACCAGGGTCCCTTCGCGCCTCCAGCCAATGGCCAGCTCACGCCCTCGCAGGTGGATCGCTTTCTCGCCGTGCAAACCCGCGTCAGGTCGGAACTGGGCGATCGCTGGACGGAGTTCGAGAAGACCGCCGAGTCCCTCAGGCAGAAGGCGCAGAACCGGCAGTCGGATTGGACCTTCAGCGACCTCAGCACCATGTTCTCGAATTTCATGGGCATCTACACCGAGGCCCGCAAGGTGCACGTCAACGCGCTCAACGTCCACAAGTTTTCAGACGATGAGTTCTCCTGGGTGCGATTGCGAGTCTATGAAGCCGCAGGAATGGAGCTGGCCGGCAGCATCGACACCTCGGCTATTGAAGAGTTGGCGCTGGAGGGTGCCCGGAAGACCGGCGTCAGCCTTCCCGACATGCCTCGTCCCGAGGTCCCGGCAGCCAATATCTCGCTGGTGAAGCCTCACGCCGCGAAGCTAAAAGAATGGTTGCCGATGGCCATGCTCGGCCTATAGTCACCTTGCTGTTACACAAGCGTCACACCCAGTTCAAACCCGGCTGTTACCGTCCTCGCGAGGATCAAACGATGAGACGAGCACTACTTGTACTTGCTGCACTACTTTCCATGGCAACCCCTGCCCTGGCCCAGTTCGAAACCGCCACGGTCGTTGGCGTCGTCAAGGATTCCACCGGCGCCGTGGTGCCCGACGCCAAGGTCACGCTCACTAACACCCAGACCGGCGTCACGGCCGAGCGCACGAGCGATGCGAACGGCAACTACGAGTTCTTCAATGTGCGCATTGGCGCCTACGTCATTGCTGCCGAGAAGGCCGGCTTCTCGGTCGCGCTGGTTGACAACGTCCAGGTGACCGTCGGCGCCCGCCAGCGCGTCGATCTGAGCATGGCGGTGGGCCAGTTGAGCGAACGCGTCGAGGTCAGCGCCCGCGCCGTGTTGCTGCAGACCGACTCGAGCGACCGCAGCCAGATCATCACCGCCGAGCAGACCCGCGCGCTGCCGCTGAACGGCCGCGAGTACTCCACGCTGACGTTGCTGTCCCCGGGTGCGCGGCAGTCGTCGATCGGCGCCTCGCGCGAAGCCTCGTTCAACATCAACGGCCTGCGCTCGACCTTCAATAACTTCCTGATCGACGGCGTCGATAACAACGCCTACGGCACCAGCAACCAGGGGTTTTCCAACCAGGTGATGCAGCCGCCGCCCGACGCGGTCGGCGAGATCAAGGTGGTGACCAACAACATGAGCGCGGAGTACGGGCGCTCGGCCGGTGCCACGGTCAACGTCGCCTATGCCAGCGGCACCAACACTTATCGGGGCTCGGTCTGGGAGTTCGCCCGTCGCACCGACTTCAACGCCACCGGCGCCTTCCGCCCGGCCAACGGCATCAAGCCGGCGTTCGATCGCGACCAGTACGGCGGCGTAATCGGTGGCCCGATCGTCAAGAGCAAGGCGTTCTTTTTCGCGGACTTCGAGATGCTGAAGCAGACGCGCGGCGCCAACGTCTTTTCGACGCTGCCGACCGCGGCTCAACGTCAGGGCATCCTCGCGGTCGACGTGCGCAATCCGTTGACCGGCGAGGTGTATCCATCTGGCACGCCGATCCCGATGAGCGCCTTCGCGCGCAAGGTTCTTAGCGACCTGCCGGCGCCCACTACCAGCGGTACCGCCAACAATTTCATGCTGCTCGGCAACCAGACCAACGACACGCCGAAGGCCGGCGGCAAGGTGGACTTCCAGATCAGCCCACGGCTGTCGGCGTTTGGTCGCGTCGGCTGGCGCGACGTCGCGATCTTCGACACGCCCTCGATTCCTCTGCCCTCCGGAGGCGGCGGCAACGCCAACACCTATGTGAACAATCGGCAGTTCTCAGGGGGCGTGACGTGGCAGCCGGGCGGGACCTCGCTGCTCGAGGTGCGCATGGGCTGGTCCAACACTGAAGGCGGCAAGGACCCAGCGGCGCTCGGCCAGCCTGGTGCGCTCGAGACTTACGGCATCAGCGGCTTGCCGACTGACCCCAGGGTTGCTGGCGGCCTGCCATCACAGTTGATCAACGGCTACTCAGACCTGGGCCGGCAGGCCACGAATCCGCAGTGGCAGTACCCTACGGTGTTGAACCCGAAAGTAAACTATTCGTGGCTCTCCGGCAGGCACTCGCTCAAGACCGGCTACGAATTCCAGAACATCAAGACGCAGGTGCAGGACGTGAACCCGCTCTACGGGCGCGACCAGTACGCCGGCCAGTTTACGCGTCCCGCCGGCGCGGCGGCGAGCACTCTCTACAACCTCGGCGACTTCTATTTCGGCCTGCGCTCCACGTACGCGCTCAGCAACATCCTGGTCGCCGATCTTGTGCAGAACATGCACTTCCTCTACCTGCAGGACGACTGGCGCGTCAACGACCGGCTGACGCTCAACGCCGGCCTGCGCTACGAATATGCCACCCCGTGGGTGGAAGAGAACAACGTGCTGTCGAATTTCGACCCGGCCACGAAGACGATGGTGCTGGCGAAGGATGGCTCCTTGAAGGATCGCTCGACGATCGATCCGGATCGCAATAATTTTGGCCCGCGCGTCGGCATGGCCTACACGCTCTCGCCGAGGACGGTGCTTCGTGGCGGCTACGGCGTCAGCTACGTGCACTTCCACCGCGCCGGCGGCGGCAACGTGCTGCCGATCAACGGCCCGCAGGTCATCAACGCGGTTGTCGTGCAGACCGCAACGCAAGCCGACTTCCGGACCACCCAGCAGGGCTACCCGACGAACCTGACCGACTCGTCTCGGTTCAATCCGCTGGCGGCCAACATCACCTACATGCCGAGCGACTATCGCTCGAGCCAGGTGCAAAGCTGGTTCGCGTCAGTTCAACGCGAATTGTGGCAGGGGGCGCTGCTCGACATCGCCTATGTCGGCAATCGCGCAGAAGGCCTGCTGCTGTTCGCCAACTACAACCAGGCGGCGCCCAACAACGCGGCCGGCACACTGACGCTGCAGCAGCGGCGCCCGATCGCGGAGTTTGCCGACATCACCTACGCCTTCAACGGCGGCAAGTCGGCTTACAAGTCGCTGCAAGCGAAGTTCAACTGGCGCATGAGCGCGGGTGTCTCGGTGTTGAGCTCGCTGACGCTGTCGGAGTCGAAGGACAACGGCGCGGGCTCGCTCGAGAACGCCAACGGCAACTTCCCGGCGCCACAGGACTTCAACAACCTCGACGCCGACTACGGCCTGTCGGCGTATCACCAGCCGTTCAATAGCACGACGAGCTTCGTGCTCGACCTGCCGTTCGGCCGCGATC
Source organism: Acidobacteriota bacterium (assembly GCA_031392125.1). Taxonomy (GTDB): domain Bacteria; phylum Acidobacteriota; class Vicinamibacteria; order Vicinamibacterales; family UBA2999; genus 12-FULL-67-14b. Next base: position 10,006 of record JANMUX010000160.1, read on the forward strand.
GCAAGTACCTGTCGAACGCCAATACGTTCGTCAACGCGCTGCTTGGCGGGTGGCAGATTGCCGGCATCAACACCGTCATTCCTGGCGAGCAGGTGACGCTCACCTACACGCCGGTCGCCGCGCAGCAGGTGTCGGGCATTCAGCAGGACTTCCGTGGCGCGAACAACTACCGCCCGAACGTGAGTGGAGACGTGCTGGTGGGCGGCGGCGACATCAACAACTGGTTGAGCCGCACCAACGTGACCATCCCGACCGACCTCAGCCAGCCGTTTGGCAATGCGCCCCGAAACAGCGTGCGCGGGCCGCTGACGTGGACGGTCGACCTGGTGGCATCGAAGCGCTTCCAGATGCCTTGGCGCAACAGCTCGGTGGAGTTCCGCGGGGAGTTCTTCAACCTGCTGAACCGCGTGAACTTCCGCGCGCCGAACGGCAACCGCAGCAACGTGGCCTTCGGCACCATCACCTCGACCTACGACCCACGAATTATCCAGTTGGGTTTGAAGGTGAACTTCTAACAGGGATCGGGGATCGGGGATCAGGGATCAGATTGATCCCTGGTCCCTGATCAGTTCGACCGCGTCGCCCACCGCTATTTCCCCATCGTCCAGCACTTCGCCAAACGCGCCGCCACCCCACGGCACGCTCATCGCTTTCTGCAGGCCTGGGACCGCCGCCTCCATCTGATCGCACGGGCGCGTCTCGCCGTAAATGCGGATGCGCACCTTGCCGATCTTCAGGATCTTGCCGCGCGAGTCGACGAAGTCGACATCGGAAACCAGCAGGTTGGCCCGACGTAATCGCGGATCTGGCGTCGCGCCAAGTGGGGCCGTGACATCCGCCCAGTTCTTGCTCGAGACGATCGTCACCTGGCGCTTGCCGCCTTGGTTGGCATTGCCAACAATGCCGCGACCTGTCACCACTTTCGCGGATGCTGCCGGGTCCATGGGGCCGCGGTGCATCCGCTTGATCCAGATCTGGCTCAACGTGCTCATGACGCCGATTTTAGATCAGCGGCGCCTCGCCCGAGTCGCGATGGTTACTGTCGCCGGCCGATCTTCAGCCCGCCGTTGGTGGTGCGCACCCGCACCGTCGGTCCGCCCGAGCCGAGCTGCGTCGAGATGCCGCGACGCGACGACAGCACGCCCTGCAGCGTGAGGGGAATGTCGCTGCGGAAGCCGCCATTCACCGTGCGCGTCTCGAGCTGCGCGTTGTAGCCTTCGGGCACCGCGACGGTCACACCGCCGTTGCTGGTTTCCACGTCGATGCCTTCACCTTCCCAACGGCTGCCGCCAAGGTTGACGGTCAGGCCGCCGTTGCGGGTCGATCCGTTGACGCGGCCGGCCAGGTCGGTGAGGCGCACGCCGCCGTTGGTGGTGTCGAAGCGGAGGTTGCCGTTCACGCCGGTGACGGTGATGCCGCCGTTGTTGGCGCTAAGGTCGAGGTCGTTCTTGCGCGGCACGTTGATGCGGTAGCTCACCGACCACCACTCGCGGCGCTCGCGGTCGGGTCCGGTGGCCGACACGCGGCCGCCGCCCGACTGCACCTGCACGCCGTTGGCGATCTCACGCGCACGATCGTCGGTGCGGGCCGAGCCGCGAACCACCGCGCGCACGCGGATCTCGTTGCGGTCCCACGCTTCCACCGAGATGCCGCCGTTATCGCCGGCATCGACCGTCAGCGGACCGGCCGGTAGCGTCGATTCGCGCACCTCGCAGTGCTGACGCTGATCGTCGCCATTGTCGCCCTGGCCGGCGCACGGGTCCGCGTCGGTTCCGGTCTGGTCGATGGAGCCGGCCGAACGATTTGTCCAGCGGCGACCGAACATCCCGGTGGCCTCGGTGGCCGCGCGGATTCGCTCGTTCACCCGGCGCTCGACGCGCTGGCGAACCTGGCGGTCGGTCTGGGCGGCTCGGTGGTCCCGCGACCGCAGCGAGCGCTGAACTTGCCGCTTCCACTGCTGCTCGATGCGGTTCCACTGACGGTCGACCTGCTGGCGCGCGCGTTCAAATGCGCGCTCTACCCGGCTGGCAGTGTCGTTCTGTCTGCCGTTGTTTGGTTCCCAACGGAAGGTCTGTGCGTCGGGCGCGGCGGCCAGCCCGGCCAGAATGGCCATGGTGAACAGGATGCGAAGAGTCATGGGGAGTTGGACGGGATTCTTCGCTGCGGGGTTGGCTCGGTCAGTCCCCAGTCCAACAAATGGTGAAAATGGGGGTCTGACCCCAGTCCACTAATCGTCGGTGGTCGCAACCGGGCGAGCGGGATCAGCGCTCCATTCACTCCAGGATCCTGGGAAAATCTTCACACCGTGGACGCCCGCATGTTCCAGGGCCAGCAGGTTATGGCACGCGGTGACGCCTGATCCGCAGTAAACCACCACATCCTTGGCATCGCGCCCCTGCAGAACGGGCGCCCATTGCGCCTTTAGCGCCTCTGGCGACTTGAACGTCTTGTCGTCGTTCAGGTTTTGCTGGAAGAAGTAGTTCGACGCGCCCGGAATGTGACCGCCCACGGCATCGAGCGTTTCGCCGATGCCCCGATAGCGTTCAGGTGTGCGCGAGTCAACCAGCAGCCGCGACTGGTCCGTCAACCCACTCGCCACTTCGTCAACCGTCAGGCGCCAGCCCGGACGCGGCGAGCCCTTGAAGTGGGCCGCGGTCGATGACTCGACCCCGCCACGCACCGCGTGACCGTCGCGCTGCCACCGCGCGATCCCGCCATCCAGCACCGCCACCGCGTCGTGGCCCATCCAGCGGAGCATCCACCACAATCGCCCGGCATACATGCTGCTGTCGGCATCGTACGCGACGACCTGCATGTGCGGCGCAATACCCAGTTCGCTGAAGGTGCGGCACAAAACGTCGGAGTCGGGCAGCGGGTGCCGGCCATTGGTGCCGGTCTTGGGTCCGGAGAGGTGGCGGTCCAGGTGTGCGTAGCGCGCACCGGGAATGTGGCCGGTGCGATACAACGCTTCGCCCTTGGCGGGATCGGTCAGGTCGAAGCGGCAGTCGATGACGATCCAGCTCGGGTCATTGAGGTGCTGAGCGAGGGTCGATGGTGTGACGAGGGTCTTGTGCATATGAGGCAACCGCGAGAGCGCGACCAACCGAAGAACCTTGAGTTTACTTTTCGTGGTCAGGGTCGAAGACGTTCGGCTAACTGATGGAGGAACAAGCCCACGTCGGTGACGACGCCGACGGTTTGCGTCGAGCCACGATCCGACAGCTTGGTGACCACCGCTGGATTGATGTCTACGCAGATCACCTTGACCCACGATGGCAGCATGTTGCCGACGCCGATACTGTGCAGCATGGACGACAACATCACCACCACGTCGACGTTCGCGAGCACCCGGCCGTACGCGTCCTGCGCCGCGGTCAAGTCCATCATCGTCTCTGGCAACGGCCCATCGTCGCGGATCGAACCGGCGAGGATGTAGGGTACCTGGTGCGTGTGGCAGGCGTGCATGATGCCGGTGGTCAGCACGCCAGATTTGACTGCGGCGCCAATGCCGCCGGCGCGGCGCACGGCGTTGATGGCGCGCATGTGGTTGCGGTGGCCATGCTCGACCGGATGCCCGCTGCTCAGGTCGATGCCGAGCGAGGTGCCCGAGAGCGCCACTTCGATGTCGTGCACGGCGAGCGCGTTTCCCGACAGCAGCACATCGACGTAGCCCATGGCGATCAGCTCGCAGAAATATTGCGAGCCGCCGGTGTGCACGACGACCGGTCCGGCGACGAACGCAATGCGTCCGCCGGCGGCCTTGACCTGCCGCATCATGTCGGCGACGCGCGCCACCACGGTCTCGACGCGCCGCTCGGATGACACCTCGTTGCTCATGAAGCCAAAGCTCGGCTTGTCGCGTTGCTGCACGTCAGGGGCCACGCGAACGCCCTGCAGGCCGCACACTACCTGGTCGCCCTTCTTCACGTCGCGTAACTTACGGCAGGCGACGCGGCCATCGTTGACGACCAGCACGGCGTCCATGCGCTGTTCTTCGGCGGGCATCCACTTGCCACCCAGGAATACCGAGGTGCGGTGATTGGTGGTGGAGTAGAAATCTTCGGGCGCGGCGCCGTCCATGTCGGCGGCCCGCAGCTTCACTTCGGGCGTGCCCTCGACGTAGCAGCCAAACACCGACAGCTTCGCCAGCAGGTCCTGCAGCCGCGCCGGCGTGTCGGTGGTCAGCCGCAGCGTGAGGTGGGAGCCTTCTTCGTTCTTGCGGCCAACGTCGAAACGGAGGATCTCGTATTCCGACTCGTGTTCGACAACGGTGGTGAGGATCGACTGGAAATTACCAGAGTCGATCAAGTGGCCTTCGGCTTGGACTGTTTCAGAAACCATAGGAGGGGCTCTCGCCCCTCCTATTCTTACGCAAACCGTAAAAGTGAAGCAGGTTCCTTTTTACAGGATCTGTGCCCTCTGCAGGGCCGCGATGCGCACTTCGAGCGGGGGGTGAGTCGAAATGAGCGACAAGAAGCCCTTGCCGCCGTTGATCTTCATGGTCGCCAGCTGCGGCTGCGAGTTATCGACCATTTCCTTGTTCTGCATCAGCCGCTGCAGGGCGCCAATCATGTTGGCCTTACCCGCGAGCTGCGCGCCGCCGGCATCGGCCCGGAACTCGCGCGCGCGAGAGAACCACGCCACCACCATCGAGCCCAGAATGCCGAAGGCAATATCGAACACGATCGTCGTGACGAAGAACACCAGGCTCGAGATCTTCTCGTCGACCATCTGCCGGACGATGTTGGCGATGATGCGGGAGAAGAACATCACGAAGGCGTTGACGACGCCCTGGATGAGCGTGAGCGTGACCATGTCGCCGTTCTGGATGTGGGCGACTTCGTGGGCCAGCACGCCCTCCACTTCCTCGCGGCGCATCGACTGCAGCAGGCCACTCGACACCGCCACCAGGCTGCGGCTCTTGCTCGGGCCGGTAGCGAAAGCGTTCACCTCGGGCGATTCGTAGATGCCGACCTCCGGCATTGGCAGCCCGGCCTTACGGGTAAGCTGGCCGACCGTCTGGTGCAACCAGTCGAGCTCGGCTTGGCCGCTCTTGCCATCGACGAGCTTCACGCCCATCGCCATCTTCGCCATAAAGCGCGACATCTGCAGCGAGATGAACGCGCCAGCCATGCCCCAGACGAGGCAGAACACCATCAAGGCCGAGTAATCGAGGCCCGTCGGGGTGATGTAGCCGGTCACGCCCAGCAAGCTGAGCACGATCGACAGCGTGATCATGACGGCGATGTTGGTGGCCAGGAACAAGAGAATGCGTTTCATGAAGCCTAGGATAGCAAAGCGACCGGCGAATGCTAAATACGTAAATTGGCGTCAATCCTGCGATAAAGACGATGAGTCCTACCTCACCGGTGCGTAACCCTCGGCCAGCTTCTTTCGAGCGGCTTCCACTTCGCGATGGAACACGAACAACGCGTCGGCGTTGTCGTTCTTGTCAGTAAAGTTCCAGGTCTTGCCGCCCTTCTGCTTCACCTGCAGGTTCTTCTTCAGGTAATCGACGGCAAACTGTTCAGCTTGAGCATAGGCGATGGTGAACGCGTCGCCCTTATTGTCGGTGTCGTACTTGAGGCCGTCAACGGTGGCCGAGAGCGTGCCGTTACAAGAGCCCACGCCGTGCTTGTGCACCACCGGGACCTTCGCGTTGAGGCTCACTTCCTTGATCCGCACGGTAACGGCGTTGGGGCCGGCTACCAGGTCCACCGACTTCTGGACGCTGTCGAAGCCGGTGGCCGTCACCTGCAGCCGCTTGGTGCCGGGCTCGAGCTTTTGCAGCGTCAGCGGAGTGTTGCCGACGAACTGGCGATCGATGAACACCGATGCACCTGGGACGTCGGTCTCAAGCGTCAAAGAGGCAAGTGTTGGGGCGGCCTCCGCGACCGGCGCGGCAGCCGGGGCGGTTTTCCTGGGGGCCGCGGTGCGAGGCTCGGCCGGTTCGGATACGGGCGCGGCCGGTGGCGGCTCGACCTTGCGAGTGACCGGGGCCGCGGTGACTGGCGCGGGCGCTGCGACCGGGGCCGGTTCGCGGTCCCTCTTGCCGCCACCCATGAAGACGACGCCAACCCCTGCGAGAATGGCGACGCCGGCTCCGATCAAGGCTGCTGGTTTCATCGCCGCAAATGTTAGCAGAAGGGTAGGATGCAGTGATGACGGGTCGGCCCTTGATTGTCGTTGCTCTGGCCATTTTTTCCCTCACCGGGATGGTTTCCACCCAATCCCCACCCGCGACCCCTGCGGAGTGGTTCCAATGGCGCGGACCCGAGCGCGACGGCATCTCGGCTGAGACAGGGCTGTTGCAGGATTGGCCCAAGCCAGGTCCTGCGCAGGTATGGCGCACGGCCGGCGCCGGTAACGGCTACTCGTCGTTCTCCTCATCGGGCGGGCGGCTTTACACGCTCGGCGCACGCGCCGGTAACGAGTACGTGATGGCGTTCGATCGCGCCACGGGCAAGAAGCTGTGGGAGTACCTGAACGGCCGCCGCTACGAGAACGACCGCGGCGACGGTCCGCGCAGCACCCCTACCATCGAGGGCGATCGGCTTTTCGTGCTTGGCGGCAGTGGCGACCTGACCTGCCTCGAGAACGCCACCGGCAAGAAGGTCTGGTCGATCAACCTGATCCAGAAGTTCGGCGGCCGCAATCCGTACTGGGGCTACAGCGAGTCGCCGCTCATCGTCGGCGACCGCATTCTCGTGAACGCCGGCGGACCGCGCGCATCGATTGTGGCCGTGGCCAAGGCCGACGGCGCCACCCTCTGGCAGAACCATGCAGACGAGCCGGGCTACTCGTCGCCCATGCTGATGCGTACCGGCAGCCTCAACCAGGTGATCTTCTTCACCGGTTCGCGGACGCTGGCGGTTGACCCGCGCGACGGACGGCTGCTCTGGTCCTACAACAAGGTGGCCAACGGCACCGCCAACATTGCCACGCCCATCGTTCGCGGCACGCGCGTCTTTTTCTCGTCCGACTACGGCACCGGCGCCGCGCTGCTTGATATTCGCGCGGCCGGCAACCTGGCCTCGGCCAGCGAGGTGTACTTCACGCGCGACATGCGCAATCACCACGCCAGCTCGGTGTTGATCGAGGACCACGTCTACGGATTTTCCAGCAGCATTCTCACCGCGCTGAAGTTTGACACCGGCGCCATGGCGTGGCGCGATCGCAGCATCGGCAAGGGTTCGCTGATCTTCGCCGACCGCCGCCTCTACCTCTACAGCGAAGACGGTGTCGTCGGTCTCGCCGAAGCCTCGCCAACGGGATATCGCGAGCACGGGCGGTTCACGCTGCCGCAGCAGAGTGGCCTGTCCACTTGGAGCCACCCCATCATCAGCGGCGGACTGCTGATCGTGCGCGACCAGGACAACGTCTACGCCTACGACGTCAAGGCAAAGTAGGCTCGCGCCAGTCAGCGACGCCGTCGCGGCGACATTGTGGGCAAGGTGGGCGATAATACCTGCTCCGAAGCAATGCAATGATTGGCCGGTCTTCCAACCCGACGTGCATCAAGTGTGGCCGCCCGGTCCCCTCCGGGGCCGGCTTCTGCCCGAATTGCGGGACGCAGTTGGGCGACGCCGCCTTCGCGCCGTCCGGGACCGGCGATCCAGTCACGATGTTGCCGGCGGATGCCACCCGGCTGCCAGCTGACGACCCTGACGCACCGACCAACCTCGGCGGCGCAACACCGCCGGTCGCTGAGGCGCCCACGTTCTCGCCAGTCATCTCGCCGACCGGGATGGTGACCTCACTCGACAGCCCGTCACCGGGGCCGCCGGTCCAGCCGGGCGACGGTCCGTTCCAGGCTGGCCAGCAGGTCGGTCCACGCTACACGATCATCCGGTTGCTCGGCATTGGCGGCATGGGCGCCGTCTACCAGGCGTTCGATCACGAA
>JANMUX010000225.1:0-9545 GCA_031392125.1 Acidobacteriota bacterium
GGATTCCTGTCAGAGAGCGCCTACCTGGCGGAAGTGTGCGAGGCCTGCCACATTCGCTTCATTGGGCCCGACCCGAGCGTGATTCGCCTGCTGGGCGACAAGTCGAAGGCCCGCCGCGCGATGAAGAAGGCCGGCGTGCCCATGCTGCCCGGCAGCGATGGCCCGGTCGAGAGTGAAGACAAGGCCATCAAGATTGCCCTGCAGATCGGCTACCCGGTCATCATCAAGGCGGTTGCAGGTGGCGGTGGCCGCGGCATGCGCATCGTCAAGAACCCGTCCGAGCTGCCGCACGCGTTCAAGACCGCGCAGCGCGAGGCCGAGGCGGCCTTCGGCCTGGGTGACGTCTACATCGAGAAGTACCTCGAGGCGCCGCGCCACATCGAGTTCCAGATTCTGGGCGATCACCACGGCAACGTCGTGCACCTGGGCGAGCGCGAGTGCTCGATCCAGCGCCGCCATCAGAAACTGCTCGAAGAGTCGCCCTCGGTCGCGGTATCCGAGAAGGTTCGCCGCAAAATGGGCGCGGTGGTGGTCGACGCGGCGCGCGCGGTGCAATACACCAACGCCGGCACGTTCGAGTTCCTCATGGACGAGAAGGGCAACTTCTTCTTCATGGAGGTGAACACCCGTGTGCAGGTCGAGCACCCGGTCACTGAAATGGTGACGGGCATCGACATCGTGAAGGAACAGATTCGCATTGCGGCGGGTGCCAGGCTGGGCTTCAAGCAGAGCGACGTGACCTTCACCGGTCATGCCATGGAGTGCCGCGTCAACGCCGAAGACCCCGAGACCTTCGTGCCGTCGCCGGGCATGATTCACGCTTTCAGCGTGCCTGGCGGCCCGGGCGTGCGGGTTGATACCGCTGCTCACTCGGAGTGCCTGATCTCGCCGTACTACGACTCGATGGTGGCCAAGGTGATCGTGCACGGGCGCGATCGGCACGAGGCCATTGCGCGCATGAAGCGAACCCTTGAGATGTCGGTCGTGGAGGGCATTCGCACGACGATCCCACTGCACCTGAAGATTCTCAGCGAACCCGATTTCATTGCCGGCCGGCTGAGCACGCATTTCATGGAGCGCTTTGCCGCCAAGCCCAAGGCCACCCGGCTCGCCGAATCGGCCTAACCCGGTCCCGCGCGGGTTTCACCCGCCTCGCCTGTACGCCATCGTCGATGTCGATGTCTGCGCGAGAACGGGGCAAACGCCGATCGCCGTCGTGCAGGCCTTCCTGTCGGCGGGCGTCAGCCTGATCCAGCTTCGCGCTAAGACCTGGGACAGCGGTTCCTTCCTGGACCTGGCGAATGCCGCGGTGACAGAGGCCATCACCGCAGGTGCTGCGATCGTGATTAACGACCGTGCCGATATCGCGGCGCTCTCGGGCGCGCTGGGCCTGCACGTGGGGCAGGATGACCTCACTCCCACAGACGCGCGAAAAGTCGTTGGCTCGGCCCTGTGGCTCGGCCTGTCAACCCATACCGAACCGCAGTGGACCGCCGCGTTGGACGCGCCGATTGACTACGTGGCCATCGGGCCGGTGTACGGCACGGAAACCAAGGCAACCGGGTACCGCGCCGTGGGGCTCGAGACGGTGGGCCGTGTGGCCGCGTGCGCGCAGGCGATGCCGGTAGTCGCCATTGGCGGCATCACCCTCGACAACGCGCCTGCCGTGATCGCCGCAGGCGCCTCGGCCGTTGCGGTGATTAGCGACCTGCTGACGGGCTCGCCAGAGGTGCGGGCCCGTGCTTTCATACAGGCGCTAGCCTGATCGAGCGACCGCAAGAGCGGTGGGTTGCACAATGCACGACCTATAGCTGAGCGATTCCCCATATAATCCGTATGTTTGCCAGCCACCCGCGCTCGAATGGGGGCGGGACCGACCACTTAGTTGGAGGCGGAATGGACTCGAATCTATTCAAGACGAAGTCGATTGAGCAACTCGTCGGCGACGTCGAACATGGAGGTAAGGCGCTCAAGCGCAGCCTCTCGGCAGTAGACCTCACGCTCCTGGGCATCGGCGCCATTATCGGGACAGGCATCTTCGTGTTGACCGGAACCGCGGCGGCCAACCAGGCCGGGCCGGCCATCACGATGTCGTATCTGGCGGCCGGGCTGGCCTGCGCGTTCGCCGCGTTGTGCTACGCCGAATTCGCCTCGATGATCCCGATCGCCGGCAGCGCTTACACCTACGCCTACGCAACCTTGGGCGAGCTGGTGGCGTGGATGATCGGGTGGGACCTGATTCTGGAGTATGCGGTCGGCTCGATGACCGTCGCCATTGGCTGGAGCGGCTACATGCAGCGTCTGCTCGCGGGTTTCGGCATTGAGCTGCCGATGGCCATTGCAGCGGCGCCGCCGATCGGCATCATCAACCTTCCGGCCGTGCTGATCGTGCTCGCGATCATGGTGCTGCTGGTGGTGGGCATTCGCGAATCGGCGCGCTTCAACGCCGTCATGGTGGCCATCAAGCTGATCGCAGTGCTGTTCTTCCTCGGCGCGGGCCTTGCCTACGTCGAGCCGGCCAACTGGCAGCCGTATGCGCCCTACGGCTGGCCGGGGATCATGACGGCGGCGGCCGTCGTGTTCTTCGCTTATATCGGTTTCGACGCCGTCTCGACCACGGCGGAAGAGGCCAAGAATCCGCAGCGGGACCTGCCGATTGGCATCATTGCCTCGTTGGTCGTGTGCACCATCCTGTACCTGGCTGTCGGCGCAGTGCTGACCGGCATCGTTCCGGTGGTGGAGTATCGCGCCCTCGAAGGCGCGCTGCCTGGCGTCGCCATGGCGGATCCGACCGAGTCGGTGAAGTTCCTCAACGCCCCCGTGGCGTATGCACTGTCGCTGATCGGTCAGGATTGGGCCGCCGGCCTGGTCTCGGCCGGCGCGGTGGCCGGTATCACCTCGGTGATGCTCGTCATGCTGATGAGCCAGCCGCGCATCTTCTTCGCCATGAGCCGCGACCGGCTGCTGCCCCAGGGCGTGAGCAAGGTGCACCCCAGGTTCGGCACGCCCTACATCACCACCATCATCACTTGCGTGGTCGTCGCTTTAGTGGCCGGTGTCACGCAGATCGACGTGGTCAGCGAGATGACCAGCATCGGCACATTGTTCGCCTTCGTCGTCGTGTGCGCCGCGGTGCTGGTGCTGCGGGCCAAGCGACCGGACGCCAAGCGATCCTTCAAGGTGCCGTTTGGTCCGGTCTTCCCGGTCCTCGGCATCCTGTCGTGCTCGTACCTGATGTTGAGCCTGCCGGTGCTGACCTGGATCCGCTTCCTCGGGTGGCTGGATATCGGCATGGTGATTTACTGGTTCTACGGCCGCACGCACAGCCCCTTGGTGAACGCGGCGGAAGCGTCCTCTCGAACGCCCATGCAGTCGCTGGCCAACTTCATCAACACGCTCGGCCTGCTGCTGATTTTCAACGCCGCGTGCATGGTCATTCTCGGCTACATGACGGAGTTTGGCATCACCAACGAGACCACCGCGAAGTGGAGCGAGATCGGCGTCACGGCCGACCAGGCCGATACGTTCGGCCTGCAGTTCCTTGCCGTGTCGGTGGCCGTGTGGATCGTCGGCTTCGGCCTGACGAAGGCGTCGGGAGAGAAGGGTTAGATCTGGCGGCACGACGGTTAGACGGCGCCGCGTGCGCCGGACGCATTCGCGAGGAAGTGGCCCCGCGGGTCGCCGCATTCGTTCAACGCCACGGCCGGCCCCCTGGGCTGGGCGTGGTGCTGGCCGGCGAGAATCCCGCGTCGGAAGTCTATGTGCGCAACAAGCTCAAGACCGTCGCGGCGGCCGGTTGCCGGGCCGAACTGTTCCGCCTCGACGCCTCGGCCGCACTCGCCGACGCGCTGGCCCTGGTCCGCCAGTTGAACGACGATGACAGCATTGATGGCATCCTGGTGCAGTCGCCGCTGCCGGCGGCAATGGGACCGGAAGCCGAACAGCGGGTATTCGATATCATTGACCCACTGAAGGACGTGGATGGCTTTCATCCCATCAACGTCGGCTTACTGGTGCAGAAGCGCCAGTCGCTGGTGGCATGCACGCCGCTTGGTTGTGTCGAATTGCTCGAGCGCGAGGGCATTGCGCTGCGGGGGAAGCACGCCGTGGTGATCGGGCGCAGTGACATCGTCGGCAAACCCATGGCCTTGTTGCTGCTGCACCGCGATGCCACGGTCACCTTGTGCCATTCGCGTACGGTCGATTTGCCTGCGGTCGCCAGGACCGCAGACATCCTGGTCGCCGCGATCGGGCGACCGGCGTTCGTCACGAGCAATTACGTCAAGCCGGGTGCGACGGTGATCGACGTCGGAATCAACACCCTGACCGATCGCGCCGAGGTCGAACGTGTGTTTGCCGAGGGCAGCCGCAAGCGCGAACAGTTTGCCGAAAGAGGCAGCGTGCTCGTTGGCGATGTGCATCCCGAGGTGGCAGAAGTGGCTGGGGCGTTGACGCCCGTGCCTGGCGGCGTGGGGCCGCTGACGATTGCCATGGTATTGCGGAACACGGTGACTGCAGCGGAGCTGCGGAAGGATAGGGGGCGGTCGCTCTAGCCGCCACATTTGCTATGCCGATCCGAAAGATTGCGCTCACGGGTGGCATTGCCACTGGCAAGACTTACGTCGCCGACCGGCTGCGCGCGGCGGCGGTGCCAATTATCGACGCCGATGTCCTCGCCCGCGAGGTGGTGGCGCTTGGCACGCCTGCACTGGCGGCGGTCAGGCAGCGTTTTGGTCCCGACGTCATCCGGCGTGACGGCACCATGGATCGCATCAGGGTGGGCCAGATCATCTTCAAGGACAAGCGCGCCCGGCAGGATCTGGAAGCCATCATTCATCCCGCCGTCCAGAAGGCGATCGACAAGTACTTCGCCACGCTTCCCAAGAAGACGCCGTTCGCGGTCGCCGACATCCCCCTGCTGTTCGAGACCGGCCGCCAAGGTCAGTTCGCCGACGTCATCGTGGTCGCCTGCCCGCGCCCGATGCAGTTGCAGCGCGTGATGGAGCGCAACCAGTTGAGCAAGGAAGACGCCGAGCGCCGGCTGGCGGCGCAGTGGCCGATCGAGAAGAAGACCGAGAAGGCAACGTATGTGATCCGCACCGACGGCACCTTCGACGAAACCAATGCACAGGTGGACAAGCTGATCGCCACCTTCACCGAGGGCAAAGCCAGGTAGCCCGCCCTTCCCTGTAGCCCTCCCTTTCGTGGCGACAAACCTTCAGGTTTGTCGGACTACATCTCGACGGTCGCTTCCTGGGCCGGGGCGATCCGTTCTTCCACAAACGAATTCCACTCGTGGCAGTGCGGACATTGCCAGAGCAACTCGGTGCTGCGGTAGTGGCACTTCACGCAGACATGCGGGTCGAGGAAGAACACTGACGACCGCGCCGACTCGATGTATCGCTGCACGAGCGCGGGCCCGAGATTCAGTTTCAGCAGCACACCCCAGACCGCCTGGTGCACGGTCAGCCCGTGTGGATTGTGCTCGAGCGCGGCGAGCAGATACTCGAAGGCTTCAGTGTCGCGACCGCGCTTGGCCAGGTGGCCGCCGAGCGCGAGGCGGGCGCGCCAGTCCTGCGGGTTGGCCGTTACCAATCGCTTGCAGCGTTGCTCGAACTTGTCAGGCTGGCCAAGTTGTTCGTACAACTTCTCGAGCCGTGTAAACGCCAGGTAGGCGCGCTCCGGCGAACTGGTCATCAGCCGGTCCCACGCGCTCTCGGCGCCGGCCACGTCACCCTGCATCAGGCGTACGTCACCAAGGTTGAGAAAGGCCGGCACGGTGCCGGCATCGAGGTCGACGGCTTCCTCGAAATGTCTCGCGGCGCGCCCTCGATCGCCGACGCTGAGCGCCTCGCTGCCAAGCGCATTCTCCAGAAAGCCAAGAATCGCCTGGTTGCGCGGCTGGGTGTCTGGCCCCGACAGGGCCACCAGCTGCTTGCGAATCCGGTGCGCGTCGGCCCACTGGTGCTGTTCTTCGTGGAGTTTCTGCAGGTAGAGCAGCGCGAACTGGTTGTTCGGGTCCATCCGCACAACCTCGTTGAAGGCCTCGAGCGCGCGATCGACGAAGCCGCCGCGCTTGAAGTCAAGGCCCAGGCACAGCAGGATGTACGCGTGTTCGACCTTGGTCAGCTTGGCCCGCTGCAAGAGCGCCTGGTGAATCTGGATTGCCCGCGCCACCTGCCCACGTTCGCGGTGGACGTTGCCGAGGATCAGGTGAATTTCGAGCGCATCGCCGTCGACGCGGGTGGCCTGGCTCAGCTCTTCGATAGCGAGATCGATCTGGTTCGAGACCAGGAAATTCAGGCCGAGGACGTAGTGATGCGAGTCGCGGGCGCGCCGGCGATCGATCCAGCGGCCGTCGCGCAGCTTGTAGCGTTCCCAGGCCTTGCCGACCGCGAGGCCGACCAGCAGCGCGACCAGCGCGCCGAGAAAGGGCAGCGAGTCGCCCACCGCTACACCATTTCCGTGCGCCAGAGGTCGTGCAGGTGCACGACTCCTTCGACCCGTCGGGACGCGTCAACCACAACGATCGACGTGATCTTGCGGCTTTCGAGCACGGCGAGGGCTTCAGCGGCCAGGGTGTCGTGGCGGATCGTCACCGGCGTGACGCTCATGACGTCGCGGGCGGTCAGTTCCATGACGTCGGCCGTCGACATCTTCCGCCGCAAATCGCCGTCAGTGATGATCCCGGCGAGCGTGCCGTCTTTTTCGAGGACCGAGGTCATTCCGAGTCCCTTGCGGGACATCTCGTAAATCACGTCGCGCATCGCGGTGTGCAACTGCACCACGGGCAGGCCGTCGCCCCGATGCATCAACTGTTCGACCCGCATCAGTTTCTTGCCGAGTTTGCCGCCGGGATGCAGGTTGGCGAAGTCTTCGGGCTTGAACCCCTTTTCCACCAGCACCGCCATGGCCAGCGCGTCGCCCATTGCCAGCGCCGCGGTGGTGCTCGCGGTCGGCACCAGGTTCATCGGGCACGCTTCTTCCGATACGCGGCAATCGAGTGCGACGTCGGCTGCCTGCGCGAGCGTGGATTTGAGGTCGCCGGTCAGCGCGATCAGCGATGCGCCAATGCGTTTCAGCGTCTCGAGTACGCGCGTGAGTTCTTCGGTCTCTCCGCTGTACGACATGGCAATCACCACATCGCCTGCCTGGATGACGCCGAGGTCGCCATGCACGGCTTCGGCCGGATGCAGGAAGAACGCGGGCGTGCCGGTACTGGCGAGGGTTGCCGCGATCTTCCGGCAAATAATGCCCGACTTGCCCATGCCGGTGACGATGACGCGGCCTTGGCAGTCGCGGACCAGCTCCACGGCGCGGGCGAAGCGTTCGTCCAGGCGCTCGACCAGCGCCAGCACTGCCGCCGCTTCGGTCTCGAGGACTTTGCGCGCGAGTGTCAGGTCAGGCATGCCGGACGATCTTATCAAGGGCGACCAGGCGGCGCATGAGCGGTTCGAGCAGGTCGAGCCGCAGGGCATTGGCCGCATCGCTCTTGGCGCGACTGGGCTCTTCGTGCACTTCCATGAACACGCCGTCAACGCCGGCGGCCACGCCCGCTTGCGCCATCGGCTCGATGTACTGCGCCAGGCCCGCGGTCACGCCATTGCCGGCCCCGGGCAGCTGCAAGCTGTGGGTCACGTCGAAAATGACCGGGTAGCCCAGCTCCCGCAGCATGGGGAAGGCCCGCGGATCAACCACCAGGTTGTTGTAGCCGAACGACGCGCCGCGCTCGGTGACGAGGATCTTGTCACTGCCAGAATCGGCGAGCTTGGCAATGACATGGCGCATGTCGCCCGGCGCCAGGAACTGGCCCTTCTTGACGTTGACCACGCGTCCGGTCCGGGCCGCGGCCACGAGCAGGTCGGTCTGCCTTGATAGGAACGCGGGAATCTGCAGAATATCGACAATCTCGGCGGCTGGCGCGACCTGGCCGACCTCGTGAACGTCGGTGAGGATCGGCAGGCCCGTTCTCGCCTTGACCTTCGCAAGCACCCTCAATCCCTCGCTGAGGCCGGGGCCGCGGTATGAGGCAAGAGAGGTGCGATTGGCCTTGTCGAACGAGGCCTTGAACACGACCGGCGTCCCAAGCCGCTTGGCGAGCTCGGCAACAAACAGTCCGACATCAATCGCGTGGGCTTCGCTCTCGATCACGCATGGCCCAAGAATAAAGGCCAGCGGATGTCCCGTTCCGAATGTCACCGGGCCGGCAGTGACCGGCGCAACAGCTTGCACTCAGGCCTCGCTCTTGGCGACGCGCACCGGCTCGGCGTCAAGCTGTTTCCGGCGCTTGGCTGCCTCGACAAAGCTGGCGAACAGCGGATGCGGCTTGAGCGGCCGCGACTGGAACTCCGGGTGAAACTGCACCGCGACATACCAGGGGTGACTCGGCAGTTCGGCAATCTCCACGAACTTGCCGTCCGGGGACCGTCCGGAAATCTTCATGCCCTTCTCGGCCAGCGCCGGTTCGTACAGGCAGTTGAACTCGAACCGATGGCGGTGACGCTCGTGGATGAGATCGGTGCCGTAGATCTTGCGCGCCAGCGACCCCGGGGTCAATTCGCACGCGTAGCGGCCCAGGCGCATGGTGCCGCCCAGTTCGTCGACACCGAGAAGGTCGTGCAGCTTGTAAATCACCTTGTGGGGCGCGGCTTCGTCCACCTCGGTCGAGTCGGCGCCGTCGAGGCCACAGACGTTGCGGGCATACTCGACGGTCGCCCACTGGAATCCGTAACAAATACCGAAGAAGGGAATACTGTGGCTGCGCGCGTATTCAGAGGCCTTCATCATGCCGCGTGTGCCGCGCGAGCCGAACCCGCCGGGTACCAGGATCGCCGTCGCGCCTTCCAGGAGCCGCGAGCCGCCGTCCTGCTCCAGCGCCTCGGACTCGACCCACTGGATGTTGATGCGTACACGGTTGGCGAAGCCGCCGTGGTACAACGCCTCGTTAAGCGACTTGTAGGAATCTTCGTAGCCGGTGTACTTGCCGACCACGTGAATGGTCAGCTCGTCTTCCGGATTCCTGATGCGGTCAACGAGTTCTTCCCACGGCTGCATGCGCGACTCGCTCGGCGGCAGGTGAAGATATTTGAGGACGACCGAGTCGAGACCCTCATCGCGTAGTGAGAGCGGCACCTCGTAAATCGTCGGCACGGCCTTGGCCGAGATCACCGCTTCTTCGTTGACGTCGCAGAACACTGCGATCTTCGGCTTGATGTCGCGGGCCAGGCTCCGGTCGGTGCGGCAGAGCAGGATGTCGGGCTGGATGCCGATCGACCGCAGGTCGCGCACGCTGTGCTGCGTCGGCTTGGTCTTGAGCTCGCCGGCGGCGCCGATGTATGGCACCAGCGTCAGATGCACGTAGATGGTGTTCTCGCGACCGACGTCCTGCCGGAACTGGCGGATGGCTTCGAGAAAGGGCAGGCTCTCGATGTCGCCGACCGTGCCGCCGATCTCGCCGATCGCGATGTCGTAGCCCTCGGCGCCTTCGAGAATTCTGCGCTTGATCTCGTCGGTGATGTGCGGGATCACCTGGACGGTGCCGCCGA
>JANMUX010000249.1:0-4352 GCA_031392125.1 Acidobacteriota bacterium
GCAGGTGCCTGGCGCACCGGTTGCGACAGTGCCGCTCTACCAGGCGCCGGTCGACGCTCACACGACCCGCGAACAGCTGGAGGAAATCCTGCGGCAGTATCCGCCTGCCGTGGGCGAGGTGTTGCGCCGCGATCACAGCCTGCTGGCGCGGGCCGACTACATTGCCCCCTACCCGCAGCTGGTGGCCTTCATCCAGCAGCACCCCGAAGTGGTGCGTAACCCGACGTTCTTCTTCGGCAATTCCGACTACTACGAGCGTCGTCAGCCCATGTCGCCGGAGCTGGAGGTTCTCGACAACATGCTGGAAGGCCTGGCGGTGTTTCTCGGCATCGGCATGTTCGTCGGTATCGTGGCCTGGTTGGTGCGCGCCGTCATTCAGCACCGCAAATGGCTGCGCCAATCCAAAGTGCAAACCGAGGTGCACCTCAAGCTGATGGATCGCCTCACGACCAACGACGAGCTGCTGGTGTACATTCAAAGTCCGGCCGGGAAGCGCTTTCTCGAGTCTGCCCCGATGCAACCTGAATCCGAATCGCCTCGCTTGGGCGCGCCCGTTGGGCCCATCATTTGGTCGGTCATGGCTGGCATCGTGCTCGCGACCGTGGGTGCGGGGTTCCGCTTGGCCGCTAGCTCCGTGACCGACGATGCGCAGCGGGCTTTCTCGGTGATCGGCGTCATTCTTCTCTCCCTGGGCACGGGGTTCATGCTGGCTTCCCTCATGGCCTACCTGGTGTCCGCGCGCTTGGGGCTGTTCCCCCAGCCGGCCACCGACCTTGACGCAGGCTCTGGCAATGCGTGATCTGACGCTGACCGACATGGAACGCCTCGGCGCTTTCGACGAAGCCGAACGAACGTTCCAGATGACCGAAGAAGCGTTTCGCGTCTTCTACGAACTGACGGCGCGGCCGGTCCAGGTGTATCTGTCGCGAATGACGGGTGACGATCGTCTCGCCGACGACCTGCTGCAGGAAACGTATTACAAGTTCCTGCGGTCGAACGCCACCTTCGACAGCGATGACCATCGCAAGAACTACCTGTTCCGGATCGCCACCAACCTGGTGCGCGACCATCAGCGCCGGCCGCGGGTCGAGGTCGCCGCATCACCGGCGACGCAGGAAGGAGTCGCCTCGCCTGCCGACGCCCACACCGCAGAGCGCGCCGCCGCGCGCATCGACCTGGCTCGCGCGATGGCTCACCTCAAGCCGCGCGAGCGCAGCCTGTTGTGGCTGGCCTACGCGCAGGGCTGGTCGCATCAAGAAATCGCCACGGCGCTCGGCGTGAAGACGGCCAGTCTCAAGGCCATGCTGTTTCGCGCCCGCCATCGCCTGGCCGTGATTCTGAAGAACCCCGGAGGCCGGTCGTGAACAGTCTTGAATGCGGGCATGAGGATCGCGTGGTGCGTGCCGTGTTGTCGGGTACCTGGCCGGGTGAAGACCCGGCCCTGGCGGCCCACGCCGAACACTGTGAGATCTGCCGCGAGGTCGTCGAAGTGGCGGTAGTGCTGCGCGCCGATCACCAACTCGCGCGCCACGAGGTGCAGGTGCCGGTCGCCGGGCAGGTGTGGTGGCGCTGCGCCGTGCGTGCGCGGCTGGAATCGGCGCAGGCCGCGACGCGGCCCATGACGTGGCTGCACGGCGTCACCGCGGCGATCACCATCGGCCTTCTGTTGGCGGGCATCGGCATGGCCTGGCCAGCGATTGTCGAAGGCGCCGGGTGGGCCCGTGAAGTGGTCGGCCCACTGGCGTCAAACGCCGAAGTGTCAGTTGTGGTCAGCGGCGTGCTGCGCCAAAGCGTGCTGATCGCCCTGGCGGCAGCGGCTTGCCTGGTGGTTGCGCCGCTGCTGCTCTACTTCGTCCTGTCCAACGACTAGGAGCAGCTTACGAGCAGGGGCGCGGCGGCGGGTCGCCGACCGTACCAGTCTTGTGAGCGCAGTATCGATACAGCGGTCCCTGCTCCTCGCCGAACTCCCAGAACTGTGGGCACTGCGGCCAGAACTCCAGCTCTTCGATCACATCGCGGTAGCGGTGGATGGCGTCGGCGACGCTGTCAATCGCCGGCGAGAAATGATGGCCGAACAGTCCTGACCGATCGAAATCGGCGACGGAAGCCTGAGCCTGGCACGAGACTATCAACGGCGACCGGCCGCCTGCCGCGGCCAGTCGCACGCGTGACGGCACCGGTCCGAACGACTGGTAGCCCAATCCGACGAACTGCAACACCGCGCCGTCGCTCATGACAACGCTCGCGCAGACGCCGGTGTTGCTCGACGCGCCCGCGACTCCACACGAGACGTCGACGCTGGCGACGCCCGGCAGGCCTTCGAGGTGTTCGCGCACGTGCCGCTGCTCGCGCGCGCAGCCGGCCACCCACAACAAGCACAGGCCCACGGTCAGCACCACCGCCGGTCGCTGCGCACGCGACGCCGCTACCATCGGCCGCTCGCACCTCCGCCGCCGGAAGAGCCGCCACCGAAACTTCTGCTACCGCCGGACGACCCACTAGAACTCGAGCCGCTGGAGCCACCGCTGCCCATGACCCATCCGGAGCCGCCGCGGTTCTTGCCCTGCCGAAAAGTGTCTTTCCACTTCGCGCGGCCACCGAGCCGATAGCCCCACACTGCCATCGCCAACCAGAACGGCACCAGCGTAAATAGCGCCACCGTGAACATCATGATCAGGGCCATCAACATCGGCAGGCCCGAGAAGAAGCTGCCGAACAGGACTGGAAACGCCGTCTTGGTGCGTAAGCCCAGGCCCACCATGAACGAACCGATCGCGACGAAGATGCCGAGGAACGGCACCAGGATGAGCACCGGCGGTTCACCGGACGGGTCGGCGAAACGCGCCAGCTCCTCGGGAGTCAGCACCTGGTTCTTCGCGACGATGTCGGCAATGCGGGTGACGCCCGCGGTGATGCCACCGGCATAGTCGTCGTCACGAAAACGAGGCAGGAACTGCTGGTCGCGAATCTCGCCGGCCAAACCATCGGGCAGCACGCCTTCGAGGCCGTAGCCCACCTCGATGCGCATCTCGCGCTCGTTCGGCGCTACCAGAACCAACACGCCGTTGTCGGTCTTCTGCTGACCGACGCCCCACTGCTTGAACAGCCGGTTCGCATACTCCTCAACCGACATGCCGTCGAGCGACTTCACGGTCGCGACTGCGATCTCGGACGAGGTCGTGGCTTCAACGTCGGTCAGCCGCTGCTCGAGCGCGACGCGGGCCGGCGCATCGAGCAACTCCGCGAAGTCGTTGACATGTCCCGAGGGTTTCGGCAGCGACGATTGCCCGAAGGCCAGGCCCACGGCCAGCAGCCAGCCTGCCACAGTCGCTGCGGGTGGTCTCATGATCGGCCGAGGTTACACCGGTTTCAGCGCCGCCGGAACGGCCACAGCAATTGCTTGAGGTACCCGTCGGGCGGGGTCGCGCCGCCACTGATGCCTTAGCCCGAGGGCCAGATGTGCTCTGCCGAATGGTGCACCGCGTGAAATCGCCACAACCACGGAACCGCATGGAAGGTGCGATGCACCCAGTACTGCGTGAAGTCGGCAACCAGGATGAGCAGCAGGAACTGCAGAACACGGGCAGGCTTCGGACCCATTGCGGTGGGCAGGATTTCGGGGAACCTGAAACAGAGGACGGCGCCCAGGCCGAGCAGGCCGAACGAGGCGGACAACACCCCGCTCATCCAACCCGACCCGAAGCTCGTCGGCTCGACCGTCCGAAAGGTAAACCGCGACATGGTTACAAATGAAGACGACCGACGCGCATGACCGTATAACACCACGCCCGCGGATGACACAGATGACGTTACAATGTGGCGATTCGGGACCCGCTCGGAATGACGCCGTCCCGGTGCGCCATCAGGAGTTCACATCATGCAGCGTTCGACCAAGTCGACCATCACCGTAGGCAGCGTCGCGCTTGCCTCCTTGCTTATCTCGTACACGGCGATCACCGCCGCCCAGGGCGGCCAGGCGCCACCGCCACCGGCAGCCAACACACCTCCCAAGCCGCTCGTACCGGTCGCGGCCAGCTCGGTGGCCGCCAACCCCGATGCCTACGTCGGCGAGTACGTCACGTTGACGGGCGCGGTCGAAGCCAACCTGTCCAAGACTGCGTTCTCGGTAGATCAGGATAAGACCAAGTCGACGGGCAAGGACGTGCTGGTACTTGCGCCGACCATGCAGAAGCAGGCCGATCCGAACGGCTACGTCACCGTAATCGGCCAGCTGATCAAGTTCGATGCGGCGGAAGTCGCCAGTAAGCTCAAGGACTACAAGATCGACCTGTCGCCGGAAGACCAGGCGAAGTTCAAAGGCAAGCCGGTCGTGCTCGCAACCGCCGTGATCA
>JANMUX010000251.1:0-22282 GCA_031392125.1 Acidobacteriota bacterium
GATGCGGCTGCTGTTTCAGCGCGACGGCTTCGAAGTGCTGACCGCTGAAGATGGCGTCACCGCGCGCAACCTTGTCACCCGCGAGTACCTTGACGTGGTGCTCACCGACATTCGCATGCCGCGGCTCGACGGCGTGCAACTGCTCAAGGCGGTGCGCGACCTGTCGCCCGATGCCGTGGTGCTGATGATGACCGCGCACTGGACCCGCGACTCGGTCGAGTGGGCCGAGGCGCGCGACCTGGGCGCCGAAGCGCTGTTTGAGAAGCCGTTTCGCGACGTCAACCTGGTGACCATGCAGGTGCGCCAGTTGCTCGAGTCGCGCCGGCTGCGTCACGAGAACGCAGTGTTGCGGCAGACGACCGCCGACCAGGGGTTTGCCGGGATCATTGGCCGCAGCGCGGTGATGCTCGAGGTCTTTCGCCTGGTCGAGACCGTGAGCCGGACCAACAGCACGATGTTGATCTCTGGTGAATCCGGGACCGGCAAGGAACTGGTGGCGCGTGCCATGCACACGCTGTCGCTGCGCCGGGGACAACCGTTCGTGGCGGTGAATTGCGGCGCCATGCCGGAAGCGCTGCTCGAATCAGAACTGTTCGGCCATGTCCGCGGCGCCTTCACGGGCGCCGACAAGGACAAGAAGGGCCTGATCGAAGCCGCTGCCGGCGGCACGGTGTTCCTGGACGAGATCGGCGAAATGCCGCAAACGATGCAGGTGAAGTTGCTGCGCGTGCTGCAGGAGCGCACCTTTCGCCGAGTCGGCGGCACCGACGAGTCGCCCGCCAACATCCGCATTATCGCGGCGACCAACCGGGCGCTGCCGAAGCTCGTGAGCGAGGGCAAGTTTCGCGAAGACCTGTTCTATCGCCTGAACGTTATTCCGGTCACGCTACCGCCCCTGCGAGATCGGGCCGATGACATCCTGTTGATTGCTCAGCATGTGCTGGCCAAGTACGCACGCGAGATGGGCCGCACGATCGAAGGCTTTTCGCCCGAGGCGGGGGCGGCACTGCGCGCCTATCAATGGCCAGGCAATGTCCGCGAACTCGAGAACGTGGTCGAGCGCGCGGTGGCACTGGAGTCGGAGTCGCGCATCCAGTTTGGAACCCTCCCCGAGAACCTCCGCAGCGGCCGGCCATCGACGCCCGTTGGCGGCAGTGGCGGGGGCGGCGAGATCGACGCCGGTCCCGGCTTCAACCTCGAGCGGCACCTGCAAGACATCGAGCGCTCGCATCTCGAGCGGTCGCTCGAGCGGTGCGGGGGCGTGCAGACCAAGGCCGCCGACGTGCTCGGGCTCAGCTTCCGGCAGTTCAGATATCTGGCCAAGAAGTACGGCTTGAAATGAGCCCGCCTGACAATTACTGACAGCGACGCCTGACAGTTCCTGTCACTTTTTGCTGGTTTTCCCCACGCTTTAGCGCCGGTTCGCCGGCCGCGAATCACGATAACCCCATCTGTGACAGTGACTTGAATCGCTTGACGGCCGAAGGCCGGCAAGGTGGTACGGGGGTTGCTCTAGCATGGGCCAGACGACGCCGCTCCAAAGGCGGGCGGCGTCGACACCAACAGAATCACAGTCGGCCACCGGAAACGTTTTTTTGAGGAGAACTATTATGCGTATTCGTAACAACAAGGGCTTCACGCTCATCGAGCTGCTGATCGTCGTCGCGATTATCGGCATCATCGCGGCCATCGCGGTCCCGGGTCTACTCCGCGCAAGGATGTCCGGCAACGAAGCCTCGGCCATCGGTTCGCTTCGCGCCATCAACAGCTCGCAGCAGGCTTACTCGTCGAGCTGCGCGAACGGTTTCTACGCCGCTGACATGACCGACCTCCTGCTGGTTCCCGCAACCGGCGGCGCGCCCTTCATCAGCCCCGACCTTGGCGCCGGTGCCAGCGTCGACAAGAGCGGCTACACGGTGACCATGGCCGCCGGCACGGACGGCGCGGCGGCGACGCTCGACGCCTGCAACACGGTGGTCGCAGCCGACCTGATCAGCACCTACTACGCAACTGCGGAACCGGTTTCGCCCGGCTCGAGCGGCACGCGCTACTTCTGGACCAACACGCTGGGCACCATCTACACGGACCCGGCCGACCCCATCACCGACACCGTTGGCAACTCGGCGCCCGCGGCCGGCCCGCTGCCACTGCAATAGACCGCAGGTTTCTCGAGGCGAAGAGGTGCGAGCGAATCGCACCTCTTCGTTCGTACAGAGTAGAATCTCCACCATGGCCGGCCTTGCTATGAACCCCACGAGCGCGACTGCTGCACCCAGGCTTACCTGGTTCGTGGTCTTCGCCTTGCTCGGCCTGGCTGCTTCGTCGGCCTCGACGTGGGTGCACCTGCAGATTTTGAACGACCCTGCCTACGCCAGCTTTTGTGACGTCAACGCGACGTTCAGCTGCACCGAGGCGTATTCCAGCCGCTACGGGTCGATAGCCGGCGTACCGGTGGCCGTCTTCGGTGTCATCTTCTTCACCTTCGTGCTGGGCCTGGTGGCGCTCTGTTCACAATCGGCGACCGCGGCCGGGAACCTTGCCGGCTACGTTTTTGTGGCGTCGACCATCGGCCTGGCGGTGTCGTTGTATCTTGCGTACGCGTCGTTCGTGATTCTCAAAGCGGTGTGCGTGTTGTGCGCGGGCACATACGTGGCCGTTATCGGGCTGTTCCTGCTGTCGGGATCGGCCATCAGGTATCCCATGACCAGTCTTCCGACTCGTGCTGTTGGCGATCTTCGACTGCTGTTTCGTACGCCGTCGGCATTGGCCGCGGCTGTGGCATTCGTGGTGGCGGCGGGCGCCGCCGTCGCATGGTTCCCTGGCCAATCGGTTGCGACCGTCGCGGCCGAGACCGCGACCGAAGGTCAGCCGGCGGCGCCAGCGGCCGCTCTTACCCCTGAACAGATCACGCAGTTCGAGGCTTACCTCGCGCAGCAGACGCGCGTGCCGCTGCTGGTCCCGAATGAGGGCGCTGCCGTCGTGATCGTCAAGTTCAACGACTACCAGTGCCCGCCGTGCCGGCAGACGTTCCTGGAATACAAGCCGGTGTTTGCCAAATGGGCCAAGCAACAGCCGGGCAAGGTCCGCTATCTCACCCGCGACTATCCGCTCGAGCGTCAGTGCAACGTGTCGGTCAACCAGGACCTGCATCCCGCCGCTTGTGAAGCCGCGGTGGCGGTGCGGTTGGCTCGCGAAAAGGGGAAGGCGGACGCAATGGAAGACTGGCTGTTCGCCAACCAGCCGTCGCTGACGCCCGCGAGCGTAAAGTCGGCCGCCGCTACGATTGCCGGCGTCAACGATTTCGATGCGCGCCTGGCTGGGACCCTTGAACTGGTGAAGGCAGACATCGCGCAGGGCGCCGGTCTGAAGGTTTCGGGCACGCCCACCTTCTTCATGAACGGCATGCGCCTGCCGGGCCTGCGCGCCGAATACTTCGACGCGGCCATTGCGTGGGAGCTGCGGCGGGTCACCAGCGCGAAATAATGGCCGCCGCGATCGAGACGGAGGGGCTCACAAAAGACTTCGCCGTTGGATTCTGGCGTCCGCGTCCCTACCGCGCCCTTGACCAGCTGACCTTGCGGGTTGAGGCGGGCGAAGTGTTTGGCTTCCTCGGCCCGAATGGCGCGGGCAAGAGCACCACGCTCAAACTGCTGATGCAGCTGCTCTATCCGAGCGCCGGCGAGGCCCGCATTCTGGGACGCCCGGTGGGCGACCCGGCCGTGCGCCAGCGCATCGGCTTTCTCGCTGAAAATCCCTATTACTACGACCACCTGACCGCCGAAGAACTGCTCGCCTATTTCGCACGGCTGTTCGGCTACCGCGGCGCCGACGTGGCGACCCGCGTCGCACGCGTGCTGGACGAGGTTGGCATCGGCAAGGAACGCCGCTTGCGGCTGCGGCGCTTTTCAAAGGGCATGATCCAGCGCGTCGGCCTGGCGCAGGCGCTGCTCAACGATCCCGAAGTGGTGTTTTTGGATGAACCGATGTCGGGTCTCGATCCGCTGGGCCGGCGTCACGTCCGCGATCTCATCCTCGGCCTGCGCGCCCGGGGCTGCACCGTGTTTTTCAGTTCGCACATCCTGTCGGATGCCGAAACCTTGTGCAGCCGCGTCGGCGTGCTGGTGCAGGGGAAGCTGGTCGCATCAGGGCCGCTGTCAGAGATCCTCGCGTTCGAGCTGAAGGGGTGGGAACTGGTGGTGTCCGGGGTCGGCGACGCCCTGCGGCCGGACCTGGCCGCGATGGCACGCACGGTGACGCCGCTCAGCGATGGCCACGTCATGCTGCACCTGGCGCCCAACGCTGAACCAGACCGCGTGGTCGGTGAGTTGAGCCGCCGCGGCGCGCACATCGTGTCGCTCAATCCGTTGCGCGAAACCCTCGAGGACTATTTCGTACAAGTGGTCGGCGCGACGGCCGCGCGCGACCAGAGGGGCGTCGGCGCGTGAGGACGGTCTGGATCGTCGCCGGCGCGTCCTTCAAGGAATCGGTGCGAGACCGGGTGCCGTACACCATGGTCGTGTTCGCCGTCCTGATGATCGCGGCGTCGTACTTGATCAGCGAACTCACGGCCGGCCAGGACCTCAAGATCATCAAGGACCTGGGCCTGGCGGCGATGTCGATCTTCGGCCTGGTGATTGCCGTCTTCATTGGCATTGGCCTGGTCTCGAAAGAAGTCGAGCGCAAGAGCGTGTTCGGCCTGTTGACCAAGCCGGTCACCCGCGCTCAGTTCATCCTCGGCAAATACCTCGGGTTGGTGACGACCCTTACCGTGAACCTGACGGTGATGACCGTGGCCTACTACGCCGTGCTGTTTTACATGGATGCGACGGCCACGCCGACCATGCGTGCGGGCTGGGCCGCGCCTGCCCTCGATCCGCGCCAGCTGGTCGCCATCGTCCTGGTGATGGGGGAGTTGGCCCTGGTCACCGCGGTTGCGTTGCTGTTCTCGACATTTTCCAGTCCGCTGCTGTCGGCGCTGCTTACACTCGGGTTGTGGGTGGCCGGTCACTTCAACGCTGACTTGCGCCAGTTCGAGCAGGTTGTCGATCAGCCGGCCGTCGCCTGGGTCGCGCGCGCCTTGTATTACGTGCTGCCGAACCTGGCGCCATTCAACGTGAAGTCCGAGGTGGTGTACGGCATGCCGGTGTCCGCATCGCATGTGGGCTTCACCTTGCTGTACGCCGCGGTCTACATTGCCGCGCTGTTAGTGGCGGCCGTGGCGATTTTTCGTCGCCGCGATTTCAAGTAGGCGGTGGGTCATGTCAACTGCCGTGTCCAGCGTGCCGAGCCAGCGCCCCTCCAGCCGGTGGCTGGTCGCCGCCATCACGGGGTTGCTGGCGCTCTCGGTCGGCGTGCAAGTCGTGCGCGACCGCGGCTGGCAGCCCTACACGCCGGCCACGCCGATGCTGTGGTTTCAATCCGGCCACCTCTTGAAGCGAGTGGCCCTTGGCTTCCAGAACGTGGTGGCCGACACCTACTGGATTCGCGCCGTCGTCTATTACGGTGGCAAGCGGCAAGCCGCCGAAGGCGAGCGCGACTTCTCCCTGCTCGATCCCCTGCTGACGTTCGTGACCACCCTCGATCCCCAGTTCAAGGTCGCGTACCGCTTCGGCGCGATTTTCCTGACCGAGGCGTATCCCGCTGGGCCCGGCCGGCCCGACCTCGCCATCGCACTCCTCAGGCGTGGCCTCGAAGCCAGTCCCACCACGTGGGAGTACTCGCACGATATCGGATTTGTTTACTACTGGTGGCTGCACGACTACCGGGCGGCGGCAGACTGGTTCGCGAAGGGCGCCAAACTACCAGGCGCGCCAGCGTGGCTCGAGGCACTCGCGGCGACCACGTTGGCGCAAGGTGGCGACCGGCAGTCGTCACGGCAACTGTGGCGTCAGCTCGGCGATACCGACATCGACTGGCTCAAGCGCAACTCCGAGCACCGCCTCGCGCAGATCGATGCCATGGATTTCGTCGACGAGCTGAACCGCGTCGCGCAGCGATTTGTCACCCGCGAGGGACGCCTGCCACGCGACCTGAGCGAATTGATCGCCGCCGAACGGCTGCGCGGTTGGCCACTGGACTCGACCGGTGTGCCGTACGAGTTCGATGCTGCCACCGCGCGCACCGACGTGTCACGGCGTTCGACGCTATGGCCACTACCGTGGCCACAATCGGGGACCGGACCCTTCACGCGATGATGAGCGACCCGCTGCTATTACTCTTCGCGTTGCTGATGGGCCTGTGCATCGGCAGCTTTCTCAATGTCGTGATCTATCGGCTGCCGCTCGGGCAGTCGCTGGTCTCGCCGCGGTCGCGCTGCACGAAGTGCGGCTACGAACTGCGTTGGTACGACAATGTGCCGGTGCTCAGCTGGGCCCTGCTTGGCGGGCGCTGCCGGCAATGTCGCGCGCCCATCTCGGCGCAGTACCCGATCGTTGAGATCATCACCGGCCTGCTGTTCGTGCTCGTGGTCTGGCTGACGCCTGTGGGACCGCTCCTCGTGAGCCGCCTGATCCTGGTCGCCATCCTGGTAGCGCTCTTTGGCATTGACCTCGAGCACCAGATTCTGCCGAACGCCATCACGCTGCCGGGTATTGCGATCGGGTTGATGTTCAGCCTGGTGGCGCCGCCGGGCTGGAAGGACGCGCTGCTCGGCGCGGCTCTTGGCGCCGGGGTGCTCTACGGAATTGCCGCCGCCTATTACGCCGTGCGCCGTGAAGAAGGCATGGGTATGGGCGACGTCAAGATGCTGGCCATGGTCGGCGCCTTTCTCGGCTGGAAGTCCGTGCTCGTCACGCTCGTGCTGTCGTCGTTTTCCGGTGCCGCGATCGGCATGGCGCTGATTGCCGCGCAGCGCGGCGGCATGAAGCTGGCGCTGCCGTTCGGGACGTTCCTCGCAGTGGGAGCGGTCGCGGCCATGTTGGCGGGCGACCCCCTGATCGCCTGGTACGCCGGCTTCTTCTAGTCATGCAGAACCTGACGGTCGCGGGACCCGCACTGCTCGGCCTCGCGCTCATGATCGCGTTCCTGTTTATCGTGGTCGTGGTGATGGTGGTGCGTGCGGCCAGCGGCCGCCGGCGCGCCCGCTCGAACGAGCGGGGCGAGAGCGCCATGCTGTCGATGGCGCTGCAGGAAGCGGTCATCAAGCTGAAGTCGCAGGAACGCCAGATGGCAGCGCGCGCCGAGGCATCCGAACGGCTTTCCGGCCAAATCGTTGCCGGACTCACGTCGGGCATGATCGTCGTCGATCGGACGGGAGACGTGCAAACCTTGAATCCTGCCGCCCGCCGCATTCTTGCCATTCCCCCCGACGCCTGCGGTTCGGTCACTGAGGTACTGCGAAACGTGCCGGCGCTGGCCGAGGTGATCGCGGAGGCGCTGCAGACCGCCACTCCGATTGTGCGCCGCACGGTGACGCTCGAAGGCGGCCCCAGGCCCTCGCATCTTGGCGTGACGGTCTCGCCAATTACCGGCACCGATGGCGACATGCAGGCAGTGGTGTGCCTGTTCACCGATCTCACCGCGGTGGTGGAGCTCGAAGAGCGCCTGCGGCTGAAAGAGGCACTCGCGCGGCTGGGCGAGCTGACGGCCGGCCTCGCGCACGAGTTCCGCAACGGCTTGGCGACCATCCACGGTTACGGCCGGCTGCTCGATCCCGCGGCCCTTCCCGAGCCGGCCCGCACCTACGTCGAGGGCATTCGTGCCGAGACGACGGCGCTCGGTGAGGTGGTCACGAACTTCCTGCGCTTTGCCCGGCCCGAGCAATTCGCCATGGCACCGGTCGATCTGCGCGCAATTATCGCGCGCGCGATTGACGACCTGCCTGGCGCCGCGGAGGTTACGACGTTCGAAGGCGAGTTCGCGACCGTGAACGGAGACGACGTGCTGTTGCGGCAGGCGTTCAGCAACCTGCTGCGGAACAGCCTCGAGGCGTGTGCCGCCGAGGCCAGGCCGGCCGCCATCGTCGTGCGCGGCGAGGTAAAGGGCGGCGATGTCTACGTGACGGTGGACGATAACGGTCCGGGCCTGGCGCCGGCCGCCGTGAGCCGCCTGTTCCAGCCGTTTGCCACTACCAAGGCCGCGGGGACGGGTCTGGGGCTGGCAATCGTTCAGAAGGTCATCGTGTCGCACAACGGCGTGGTCGTCGCGGGGAGCAGCCCTGCCGGCGGCGCGCAATTCCAGATTCGCCTGCCCGTATACCCGCCATCTTAGAAAATGCGCACTCCGAAGGATGGCGCGCGATCAGAAACTGATCGTGCCAGACTTCGTGCCAGCCGCGCAGGCCTGCGATCACGCGCGTAATCGCGTGGCAGCCCCCAATTTACCCAAGGCAGGCCGATTGCACCCTTTGGGCGCATGCAGATTCTCCCCGACTCCTCACACGATGGTTTTACCCTGCTCGAGACCGTGG
The DNA here is from genome assembly GCA_031392125.1 of Acidobacteriota bacterium. Taxonomy (GTDB): domain Bacteria; phylum Acidobacteriota; class Vicinamibacteria; order Vicinamibacterales; family UBA2999; genus 12-FULL-67-14b. Next base: position 8,408 of record JANMUX010000251.1, read on the forward strand.
TCGCCACCGGCGTCCTCGTCACTGCACTGGCTGGCATCGCCCAGTTGTTCGCACTGAGCGTTCAGTCCACGCGACACACCGGCATGCAGGGCGGAGCCCTGCTCGCCGCGCAAGACAAGATCGAGGCGCTCCGCTCCCTGGCTTTCGGCTACGGGCCGCTCGGCGAACCGATCACCGATCCTGGCCTCGCGTCTTCTGGAGACCTGAGCCTGGCCACTGACACCACTGGCTTTGTCGATTACCTCTCCGCCGACGGCGCGGTGGTCGACCTGGACGCTGAAGGGCACGGCGCGGTCTACACGCGCCGCTGGCGCGTGATTCCGATCGACCAGTTCGTTCCTGAGGCGAACGCCATCGAGGTGTGCGTCTTCCGCTGGCCGGCAGACGGCCGCTCGCCGCGCGAGGCTGACGCGTGTGTGGCCACCGTGCGGGTGAGGCAGCCATGAGCGGCTTCTCGCTCGTCGAACTGCTGGTGGCCCTGACGATTTGCGCCCTGTTGTCGGCCGCCGTCGCCGGCGTCGCGCCGCGTGCGCGGGCCGCGTTCGACGCCGCGCCCGAGGTCCTCGACATGCAGCAGCGCGAGCGCACCGTCGCCGACCTGCTCACGCGCGCGCTGCACTCGGCCGCCCTGATCAGTGCAACCCGGGATGACGGCACGGCGGGTGAAGTGGTGCCAGCGGTGGTTTTACTGGAGCCGGATGCAGACGGCACGCGCTTTCACGCGGTGCATGTGCTGTCGGCGAAGGGCCACGGCCGCGGCGTACTCGACGCCGATCAGGTCGGGCCATCGGCCGCGCTGCGCCTGCAGCCCGACGCGAACTGCCCAACCGCCGGCGAAGTATGCGGTTTCGCGAGGGGGGCGACGGCGGTCGTGGCCGACGTCGATGGCCGCTTCGACGTGTTTACGATCGCCGCCACCAACCAGGTTGCCCACACCTTGTCGCCGACAACGGGGTTCGATGCGGCCTATCCGGCGGGTGCCGTGGTGATCGAAGTCTTCGCGGACCTGTATCGGCTCGCTCGGCAGGCCGACGGTTCATCCACGCTGGTGCGCGAGACCGCGGCCGGCGCCGTCCAGCCCATGGTCGACAACATCAAGGAGCTGAGCTTCGCGCCGTGGCGCCAGGCGGAGGTGCTGAAGCGCATCGACATCGCCGTGCGCCTGGGTGCGAGCTCCGCCGACGTGCATCGCCGCGTGCCCGACCTCTCCCGGCGCCTGTCCATCGCGCTGAGGAATCCATCATGACCAGTGCCCGAGGCATCGCGCTCATTCTCGCCCTGCTCGCGACCAGCTTCTTGTCAGCGATCGGTCTTGGGGTGGCGGTGGTGGTGTTCATGGACCGCCTGGCGACCGGCAACGTGAAGGGGTCGACTGCGTTACTGCATGCCGCCGACGCGGGCATCGAGCTGGCGGCGCGCGAGCTGGCACAGGCCGATTGGGCGGCCGTGCTCGCCGGGCTCGAGCGGTCTGGCTTTGCTGACGGCGCGCCAACCGGCATGCGCCCGGTGCCCGGGGGCGGCGTCGTGAACCTCACTGCCGAGACCAACGTGCTCAACTGCGGAAGGGCCTCGTCGTGCACGCCAGCACAGATGGACGCCAATACTGCCGACCGGCCCTGGGGTGTCGATAATCCGAGGTGGCGGCTGTACGCGTACATTGCCTTCGAGAACATCGCTTTCTTTGCGCGGCCGGTCCCGTGTTACCTGGCGGTGTGGGTCGCCGACGACACGCGTGAACGCGATGGCAATCCGTCACAGGACGGCGAAGACGAGGGACGCGGCATCTTGCGCGTGCGGTCCGAGGCGTTTGGTCCGCTCGGCTCGCGCCACGCAATTGAAGCTGAGCTGGCGCGTGTCTGTTCGGACGCCGAGGGCGCGCTCTGCCAGCCCGGTATTCGTGTGCAATCGTGGCGGGAAGTGCGTCAGTTGATTCCTTGACCCGCCGGGGCGCGAGTCGTACGATCATCGACGGGGGGAAATCGGCCATCCGGCCGATAACAAGGAACATGAAACGCGCAATTGCCATTCTGACTGCAAGCATGCTGATCGGTCCGGCTCTCGACGTCCGGGCTCAGACCCCGGCATCGCGGCCGCTGGTTGACGTGGCGAAGGCGGAAGAGGCGCGGCGCAAGGGCGTTCGCAAGCCCGCCAAGGTTTACACGAACGGGGATCTCAAGGGCGACAACGCGGCGCTCCGCCCCGCAACGCCCGCAACGCCTGCCACGCCGGCCGCCCCTCCCGCGGCGGGCAACACCACGCCGGCGGTCACCCTGCCTGGCGGCCCTTTGCCCACGCCCACGCCAGCCACCCGCGACCAGGCCTACTGGAGCGCCAGGATGTCGACGGCGAGAGCGGCGCTCGAACGATCACGATTGTTTGCCGAGTCGCTGCAGACCCGCATCAACGTCCTGACCACTGACTTTGTGAATCGCGACGACCCCGCACAGCGCGCCAAGATCGAGACCGACCGCAAGACCGCGCTGGCCGAACTCGACAAGGTCAGGCTCGAGATGGAGACGCAGCAGAAGGCGATTGTGGGCATCGAAGATGAAGCACGCCGGGCCGGCGTTCCCTCCGGCTGGCTGCGACCGGGCGCGTGAGCGCGCGCGCCGCCGAGACGGCAGCGTCGATTCTGCTCGTCGAAGACAAAGACTCGCTGCGCGCGATGATGCGCTTGGCGCTCGAGGCGCACGGCCACACCGTGATCGAGGCGCGCGACGAGACCGAAGCGATTGCGGCGCTGCGCGACTCGCAGCCGGCCGTCGTGCTGTCGGACTTGCGCCTCCCGATTGGCGACGGCTTCGGGGTGTTGCGCGCGGCGAAAGAAGCCGACCCTGAACTGCCGGTGATCGTCATGACCGCCTATGGCAGCATCCAGGATGCGGTGGTCGCCATGAAGCAAGGCGCGCTCGATTTCCTCGCCAAGCCGGTCGATCCCGATCATCTGCTGCTGATGGTCGAACGCGCGCTCGCGCAGCGCCGCCTGCTCAACGAATATCGCCTGCTGAAGGAAGAAGCCGCCGCCCGGCGCGGCGGGCCGCACATCATCGGCGACTCGCAGGTCTTGCGCCAGGCGATGATCGCCATCGACCGCGCAGCGGCCACCGACACCACCGTGTTGCTCGAAGGGGAAAGCGGTACCGGCAAGGAATTGTGCGCGCGCGCGCTGCACGATCGCAGCCCTCGCGCGAACGGCCCGTTCGTCGCCATTAACTGCGCCGCCATTCCCGACACCCTGCTCGAGGCCGAGCTGTTTGGCTACGAGCGGGGCGCCTTTACCGGGGCGAACCAGCGGAAGCTGGGACGCTTCGAGCTGGCCCAGCGCGGCACACTCTTTCTGGACGAGATTGGCGAGATGCCCATGACCGTGCAGGCCAAGATGCTGCGAGCGATCGAGTCGCGGAAGATCGAGCGCCTTGGCGGCGGCGCCTCGATCCAACTCGATGTGCGCATCGTCGCGGCGACTAACCGCGGCCTGCGTCAAGCCGTGGCGGAGCGACAGTTCCGCGAGGATCTGTACTTCCGCTTGTCGGTGTTTCCGGTGACCGTGCCGGCGCTGCGCGAGCGGCGCGAGGACATACCCAAGCTGGCGCACCACTTCGTCGAGCGGGTCTCCCGCGACGTCGGCAAGAAAATCACGTTATCGCCCGAAGCGGTGGCCGACCTGATGGCGCACGACTGGCCGGGTAACATTCGCGAACTCCAGAACGCCCTTGAACGCGCGGTGATTCTGGCCGATGGCGAGGTGCTGCTGCCCAGGCATTTGAGCCTGTCGCCGGTGCCCAGGGGCGGCTCGTCGATGGACCCGTGGGAGCGCATCGACCTTCGCGGCAGCCTGGCCGATGCGACCGCACGAGTGGTCGGCGAAGTGGAACGACGGAAGGTCCAGCAGGCGCTGAACGATGCCGGCGGTGACCGCGGTCGCGCGGCTGACTTGCTTCAAATCAACTTCAAGGCGCTTGAAGTGAAGATCCGCGAACTCAAGCTCTGAGGCCGAGTCCCTTGAGCGCGGCCTTCAGGTCGGCGGCGGTCACATTCTTCAGCGTCGTGGTCTCGCCGCGCCCGGTCGCGGCCACAAAGTGCAACGTCCCGGCCACCACCTTCTTGTCGCGGCCAATCGCAGCCAGGGCGTCGTTGGCCGAGATGTCAGCGACCGGCGGTAGCGGTCCAAGGCGAGTGATCAAGTCGAGGACCTCGTCGTACAAAGCCGGCGGCGTAATCTTGCGAGCGACGCCGAGCGACAGCGCCGCCAGCATGCCGTAACCAACCGCCTCGCCGTGGCGGAAGCGCTGGTAGTTGGTGGCCGCCTCGAGCGCATGGCCAACGGTGTGTCCGAAATTCAGAGTCCGCCGCAGGCCCGATTCCCGCTCGTCGGCCGACACCACGCGCGCCTTGATGCGGCACGAGGTCGCCACCAGCGGCGCCACCGCTCGTGGATCGCGCTCGAGAATCGCCGGCAGCGTTGCCCGCATGCGATCGAGCAGCGACGGCTCGGCAATCACGCCGTACTTCATCACTTCGTAGAGTCCGGCCCTGAACTCGCGGCGCGACAGCGTGTCGAGCACCGAGGGGTCGGCCAACACCAGGCTCGGCGCATGAAACGACCCAATCAGGTTCTTGCCCAGCGCATGGTTGACGCCGGTCTTGCCGCCAATGGCGCTATCGACCTGAGCCAGCAGGGTGGTGGGCACGTGCACCACGCGAAGGCCGCGCAGATAGGTGGCGGCCGCAAACCCGACGACGTCGCCGATTACGCCGCCGCCGACGGCAATGACGACGGTCGCGCGATCGGCGTGGGTCTTGACGAGCGCGTCGTGCACGCGCGAAACGGTGGTGAGGTTCTTGTGGAGCTCGCCATCGGGTACGAGCACCGGCAGGCGATCGGCGCCGGCGTTGCGGAACCGCGAGCCGTGGAGCCTCCACACGCGCGGACTCGAGACGATGATGCGGCGCGGACCCAGGCTGGCCGCATCCAGCACGCGGCCCAGTGTGTCGATCGCGCGTTCGCCGATCAGGACGGTATACGCGCCCGCGGCGGCAGTGACCCCGATGCGCGTAGCAGTCATGTGCGGCTGTTAGAATAGCACCCGGTGGTTCGTCGTACTGATTTCCTGGTCATTGGCAGCGGCATCGCGGGCTTGCGCGCGGCTGCCGACCTCGCATTGGCCGGCGACGTCCTGATTCTCACCAAGGCCGATCCCACCGAGAGCAACACCGGCTACGCGCAGGGCGGCATTGCCGCGGCGCTCGGGCCAGGCGATGCGCCGGCCCTGCACGCTGCCGACACCATGGCGGCGGGCGATGGACTGTGCATCGAGGCGGCGGTCCGGGTGCTGGTTGAGGACGGGGTTCGCTACACGCGCGAATTGGTCGATGCTGGCGCGCGTTTCGATCGTGAGCCGTCCGGCGAGCTGTCGTTCGGACGCGAGGGTGCGCACGGCCTGCGCCGCGTGCTCCACGCCGCCGACGCTACCGGCCGGGAAATCGGCCGCGCACTGTGGAACCAGGTCGCCGAGCACTCGCGCGTGCGCGTCGAGCGCCATGCCCGTGTGACGCGTCTGCTGCTGCGACAGGGCCGGTGCTGCGGCGCTGCCTATGAAGACGAGCGCGGCACTCACACCGTGGAGGCCGCGGCGGTGCTGGTCGCCACCGGCGGCGCGGGACAGGTGTTCAGCGAAACCACCAACCCCCCGGTGGCAACTGGCGATGGCGTGACGCTCGCCTGGCACAGCGGCGCAGCGGTCGCCGACCTCGAGTTCGTGCAGTTTCACCCCACCGCCCTCAGTGCGCCCGGCGCGCCGCGATTCCTGTTGTCCGAGGCCATGCGCGGCGAAGGCGCCTACCTGCTGAACGACAGCGGGGAACGGTTCATGACCCGCTATGAGACGGCCGGGGAACTCTCCTCGCGCGACCTGGTGTCGCGTGCCATCGTGCGCGAACAGCAGCGCACCGGGAAGCCGGTCTTTCTGTCGATGCAGCACCTCGACCCGGCGTGGGTCCGCGCGCGTTTTCCGACCATCGCCGAAGCCTGCCGCGCCGCCGGCTTCGACCTGGGCACCGACCGCATTCCCGTGGGACCGGCCGCGCACTACGTGATGGGGGGCGTGGAAACGGACCTGTGGGGCCGCACGACCATTCCAGGCTTGCTCGCCGCTGGGGAAGTCGCCTGCACCGGAGTCCACGGCGCCAATCGGCTGGCAAGTAATTCGCTGCTCGAAGGCCTGGTGTTTGGCGCTCGCGCGGCTCAAGCCATGCTGTTGCCGCCGGAAGCTGGCCACATGGCGGAGCAGGCCAAGGAGGTGCTTGAGGTGCGCTCGCTAGCCGGGCTGGCTGGCCGAACACCACTTCCCACCGAGCAGTCGGTTCGAGAACTGATGTGGAACTCGGTTGGGCTCGCGCGCGAGCGGGCGTCGTTGCAGGCGGCAAACAATCAACTCGACGCATGGTACGCCACGGTGGCGCCGGGTATCGAGGCTGGTGGATTGCCGGCTGCCGGCTGGCGCCTCGCATCGATCGTGACCGTCGGACGGCTGATGGCGCGGGCGGCACTCCGGCGAGAGGAAACTCGCGGCGGTCACGCCCGCTCCGATTTCCCGTCCCGAGATGACGTAAACTTTCAGGTTCACATCAGCGAAAGAAACCCGGGAGCCCATGGCCGCGAAACCTAATCAGGACGAAGCGTTCGTTACGGAAATTACCAAGCAGTCGGTCGACTTCTCGAAGTGGTACCTCGATGTCGTGCGCAAAGCCGAACTGGCCGATTACTCGCCGGTCAAGGGCTTCATGGTCATCCGGCCGTACGGCTACGCCATCTGGGAGCTGATCCAGCAGCAACTCGACCAGCGCTTCAAGGCGACCGGCCACGTGAACGCCTATTTTCCGCTGCTGATTCCCGAAAGTTTGCTGCTGAAGGAAGCCCAGCATGTCGAGGGTTTCGCGCCGCAGGTCGCCTACGTCACGCATGGCGGCGGAGAAGAACTGGAAGAGAAGCTCGTCATCCGGCCCACCTCCGAGACCATTTTTGGCGTGATGTACCAGAAGTGGATTCAGTCGTGGCGTGACTTGCCCGTGCTGATCAACCAGTGGGCGAACGTTGTCCGCTGGGAGAAAGTGACGCGCCCGTTCCTGCGCACGACCGAGTTTCTCTGGCAGGAAGGTCACACCGCGCACGAAACCGCAGACGAGGCCCAGGAAGAAACCATGAAGATCCTCGGCATCTACAAGGAGTTCGCCGAGAACGTCCTGGCCATGCCGGTGGTTGACGGGCAGAAGAGCGACAGCGAGAAGTTCGCCGGCGCGTCAAAGACCTACTCGATCGAGGCCCTGATGGGCGACGGCCGCGCTTTGCAGGCGGGCACCTCACACAACCTGGGTCAGAACTTCGCCAAGGCCTTCGAGATTCAGTTCCAGGGTCGCGACAAGACGTTGCAGCACGCATGGACGACCTCGTGGGGGGTCTCGACGCGCCTGATTGGCGGCGTGATCATGACCCACGGCGACGACAGCGGCCTGATCCTGCCGCCGGCAGTGGCGCCGTTCCAGGTGGTGATCGTGCCGATTCCGCGCGGCACCTGGAAAGAAACCGTGCTGCCGAAATGCGAGGAGATTGCCGCGCAGTTGCAGGCGGCCGGCATTCGCGTGAAGCTCGATGCCGACGAAAGCCAGACGCCGGGGTGGAAGTTTGCCGAGTACGAGATGCGCGGCGTGCCGCTGCGTCTCGAGATCGGCCCGAAGGACATCGAGAAGGCGGCGGTGTTCGCGGCTCGGCGCGACACCCGCGTGAAGGCGTCGATTCCCATGGAGGGCCTGGCCGACGCCATCAAGGCGTTGCTGGCCGACATCCAAAAGAGCCTGCTTGATCGTGCGCGCGCATTCCGTGAGGACCACACGTCGACCGTTGACAGTTACGACGCCCTGAAGGCCGCCATGGAAGGCCGCCCCGGCTTCGTGATCGCGCCGTGGTGCGAAGAGGCCAAGTGCGAAGCCGACATCAAGGCCGAGACGCAAGCCACGATTCGGAACATCCCGGTCGGCTACGACCAGGCGCCCGGCAAGCCCTGCATCAAGTGCGGCAAGCCCGGCAAGGTGAGCGCCTGGTTTGCCAAGGCGTACTGATTAAAGGAGAGCCACATGCCTCGTTACGTTGACGGATTCTTGCTCGTCGTCCCGAAGAAGCGCCTGCCGGAATATCGCACCATCTCGCGGAAGGCCGCGAAAGTGTGGAAAGAGCACGGGGCACTTGACTACGTGGAGTGCGTTGGCGACGACCTGAAGCAAAGCGTCGGCATCTCTTTTCCAAAAGTGACCAAGATGAAGGCCGGGGAAGCGGTGGTGTTCTCGTGGATCATCTACAAGTCTCGTGCGCATCGCGATGCGGTCAACGAGAAGGTCATGAAAGATCCACGGCTGGCCGCGATGATGGATGGCAGCGCGATGCCGTTTGACATCAAGCGAATGAGCTACGGCGGTTTTTCAGTGCTGGTTGATGCCTGAAAAATGAGCCCGCGGCAATCGTGTATGCTGCGGCGCACATGAGCTCGGCACGCTCGACAGCGGTCCTGCTGTTCGTCTTCTTCCAATCGCTCTATGCCCTGACCTCGTCCGGAAATGCCTTCCGCATTCCGGACGAGTTCGAAGTCTATTTCCAGGTTGAGCACCTCGTCGACGCCGGCGATCTGTCGGTGCCCCAGGCGCTGGAGATTCAACAGCCGGTTATCGTCAACGGCAAGGTGGTTGGCGCGCAGTCGGTGTTCTTCGGCAAGCAAGGCAGGGACGGCAAGCCATACGCGCCGTATGGGCCACTGGGGGCCGTGCTGGCCGTGCCACATCACCTGCTGGGACGCGCCGTCGCGTCAGTGATTGGTGTGCCGCGCGTGCCCAGGGCCACCGGCTTGGCCTGGGTCATTCTCGTCGGCGGAATTACGCTGCTGACCAGCGCCACGGCCGCCGCGCTCGCCGTAGTCGGGTTCTACCGCGCAGCACTGGCGGTGTCCACGCCGGCGTCGGCGGCGTTAGTTCTGTCGCTGTTGCTGGGCGGTGCCACGGTCCTGTGGCCGTATTCGGCGACCCTCTATTCCGAAGCCTGGCAAGCCGCCGCCCTGGTGTGGGCCGCGGCGTTGCTACTCGAGGCAAGGGCGGGCGGGGGACATGCCCGAGGCCGCGTGATTGGCGCTGCGCTGCTGCTGGCTGTCGCGGGCCTCACCAAGGTTACGGCGCTGGTGTTCGCGCCGGCGTTCGTGGTCGGCGTCCTGGTCGATCGCACGCTGACCGAGCGTACCCGGCGAGAGGTCGCGGTCACCCTCGCGGTGGGCATCATCCTCGCGGCGGCCATTCACATCCGCTGGAACGAGTATCGTTTCGGCGCCCCGTTCGACTTTGGATACGACTGGTCGGAAACCATTCCCGTGCTGCCGCCGCGCGCCTTTGCGATCGGCGATGTGCCGCGTGGGCTCGCGGTGTTGCTGTTGTCACCTGGAAAGTCTGTGTTCGTCTGGGCGCCGGTGTTAGTGCTGGCGGTCGCCGGCGCGCGGCGCCTGTGGCAGCGCGACCGCGCTTTAGCCGTGGGCATCGCCACCGCAACCGGTGTTGGGCTGGTTTTCTTTGCGGCTTACCAGTTCCCGGAAGGCGGCTACTCGCACGGGCCTCGCAACCTGGTCCCGATCGTTCCGTTGATGCTTCTGCCGGCGGCGGGAATCGAGGCCGGCCGTTGGCGTCGGCCCATGTTGGCAGCCTGCGCCGCCATCGGCGTCATCACCATGCTGCTGGCCTTGTCGGTGTCGTTCCTCGAGGATCAAGCGATGGTCGCCTCGGCGAACGGCTACTACGACCGGATTGACCCCGCGCCTGGCCGGCCCTCAAATCGATATCGTCTTGGCTACATCCCGTTTGTGACGACACTGCGCTCGCCGGGGTGGGCGGTGTCGCCGTCGCTCGGACAGGGGCCAGACTTCTTTCCCCTGCACCTGCGGCAGGCGCAGCGGCAACTGCGCGACGGTCGCGCGATCCCCTCGTGGTTGATTTGGGCCTGGCCACTGGCGTGGCTGCTGCTGATGCTCGGCGCTGCTGGCCGGCTGTATCGGGCCAACGCCTGAACCCAGAAATGAAAAAGGCGGGCAAGCCCGTGGGGCCGCCCGCCTTCGAAGCCTGGGCTTCTAACTCTCCCGCTTATTGCATTCGAATCGTGAGCGCCGCGCGGCGGTTGAGACGGCGGGTCTCTTCGCGCGCGTTGTCGTGCTTGGGACGCTCTTCGCCGTAGCTGACGCTCTGCAGCCGGGCCGCTGCCACGCCGCGGCTGGCAAGGTATTCACGCACCGCGTTGGAGCGCCGCTCGCCAAGGGCGAGGTTGTATTCGGTCGTGCCGATGTTGCAGGTATGGCCTTCAACCGTGATACGCAAGTTCGGGTCCTCGCTCATTGCCTTGATGGCTTCGTCGAGCACGCGCGTGGCTTCGGCGCGCAGCGTATAGCGGTCGAAGTCGAAGTGCACGTCTTCGAACACGAATTGTTTCTTCGCGGCAGGAGCGATCACCTGCACCGTGATGGTGTCGGTGGCCGTCATGCCCTTGCCGTCATCCACCGTCACCGTCAGCGGGACGGCGCCGACCTGGCCGGGAGCGGTCCACGGCGTCTGGCGGTCGGCGGCGTTGCCGAACGAGCCCGTGGGGCTCGACCAGCGGTAGGTCAGCGTGTCGCCGTCCGGGTCCTGCGCATCGGCCGACGCGGTGAGCTGGCGGAGCACTTCAACCGTGCACGGCTCGCAGCGTGCCTTCACCGTTGGCGGGCGGTTGGCCGGCATCGGCGGCGCGACCGGAGCGGTGGGCTGCACGGTCGTTGAGGGTGCGTAGGCGCGCACGCCCGAGGGATAGAAGCCCAGGCGCACTTGCAGGCCGAGGCGGTCGAAGTCGCTGTCTTCCGACACCGTGAAGTCGCGCCGGTGGAGGTAATACGACGCTGTGTAGCCGACGCCGGCGCCGAAGTAGAAGCCGTTGGTCGCGTTGTACTGAAAGCCGCCGAACAGGTCGCGGGTCGCATCTGGATCCCAAGCGGAGGGCATGCCGATCGCCGCAAGCGACGGACCCGTGTAGGTTTGATCCTGGTCGGCGAGCGCCTCGCCGTGCATTTCGGCGATCATCCGGAACTTCGAGCGGCTCGGGAAGGCGCCGCCGACGCCCCACTTGAAACCCTGCGTCAGGTTGTAGCCTTCGGGCTGGCCGCGCACCTTGTAGCCGGCCGATGCTGTGAGCTCAACGCGCTGGTTGAATTCGCGCGATCCGATCAGGTCGAACTGGAAGTCGGGCTTGCCGGTGCCAAGGCCATCGTCGGTGCTCGCAGTCGGGACCTTCACCGACACGCGCAGCGCCGCGGCATAGCCGTTGTTCACCGCCTGCGACATCAAGTTGAACTTGGCGCCCACGGTGAGGTCACCGATGCCAGTGCTCCAACCTTTGTTGATCAGGTAATCCTGCGGTTGACCGTTGCGAGCCACCGGCACCAGGTCAGCGTCAATACGGCGCGCGCCCATCGTGCCGAACAGCTCGATGCGGTCGGTCACGCCGAATCCGAACATGCCTCCGATGTCGGTGATGTCGCTGAAGCCTTCGCTCCGGTCAAAGTTCACCAGGCTCAGGCTGCCGCTCCATCGCCCCTTGGGCAGCGTCTCGCCGGTTGGTACGAACCAGAGTCCGGTGTCGCCGAAGACAGTGCCACTACCGGGACGGGTCTCTTGGGCCCACGCGCCGCTCGCGGCAATTACAGAAAGGGTTATCCCAAACGCCACGTGGCGAATGATTTTCATACGCGCATTGTAGAGCTGAAAAGCCCGGAAGTCAAACGTTCCTTAGGCTTTAGGGTGTTTCGTCGTCTTGATCTGTTTTTTTGGATTTACCAAAAAGCCATGCCGCGGCAATCCCAACCAGGTAGAGCACAACCATAGGGCCGCCCACCAGAAGCTGGGTGACCGGATTACCGTCGGGCGTGATGACCGCAGCGACGATGAAAATGATGAGGATCGCGTACTTGAAATTCTTGAGCAGGAAGCCGGCGGAGACGATGCCGAGCCGGGCGAGCACGAACATAAGGACTGGCAGCTGGAATACCAGGCCCATGCCCAGGCACAGCTTCACGTAAAGCCCGAATACGGGATCAATGCGAGGCGTGAACTCCATGTAGGAGTTTGAGAAGCCCGCGAAAAACTTCCAGGCTGCCGGGAAGACGAAGTAGTGAGAAAACGCCGCGCCGCCGATGAACAAGCCTGACGAAACGACCACGAACGGAATCGCGAGCTTCTTCTCTTTCGAATAGAGCCCGGGGGCGATGAACAGCCACACCTGCCACATGATGTAGGGGAGCGCGATCAGCACGCCCGTCAGCGCCGCCATTTTCATCCAGAGGAAGAAACCCTCACCTGGCTCGGTGAAAATCAGCTTGCCGCCAGGAATGTCGGCGGTGAGGCGCTGGTAGATGAACGACTGCACGCGGTCGATGAACGCAAAGGCGATGATGAAGCCGACCAACAGCGCCCCGACTGCGTGCGTGATGCGCTTGCGCAATTCGTCGAGGTGCTCGAGGAACGTCATGCGGCCCTCGGCCGGCTCCTCGGGCTCCTGGAACGGTGACGCGCTCGAAACCGACGGCAGGTCTCGAGGGTCGTCGTCTTGGCGTTGGCTGGGGAATGGTACGAGCGCCACGGTGTATCAGGGTGCCAGGCGGGGCTGCTAGCTCCGGGCTACCGTCTCGCGGGGCGTGGAATCTGCCTCGGATCCTGGGCCGGGCGTCACGGTGTGCGGCGGCGCCGTCTGTTCGGTCTTCGCGGCCGCTTCCTTCTGCTCCTCGATCTTGATTTCTTGCTCGAGCGTGTTCTGCAGATCGGTCGAGGCCTTCTTGAACTCGTTCAGGCTGCGGCCGAGCGACTTGCCCAGTTCGGGGAGCTTCCTGGGGCCAAAAATAATCAGGGCGATCACCAGGATGATGATGAGCTCGGGCATTCCGATGGAACCAAACATAGAAGAGCTCCCTTGCTGGGACGGTAACGGCCCTTTCCGGGGCGCCAACGTCCAAATCAGGAGTATACCCCTCCTTCGCGAAGACGCTACGGAGGGCAAGCCCGCCGCCAATAACGGCTGCGGGGACAAACGCGGGGCCTGCCCACCTTAGCCTTGGCGAAGGTGGGGAATCCTTGCGGACACCCGGGTAGTCAGCTAGCATCGCCCTATGCGCTATCGCTCCGTCATCGCCGCTTCTATTGCCATCGTGGTCTCCGCGGTCATCGGCGGGGTGTACGGAAAAGGCGCGCAGGCCACCGCCAACACGGTGCCAGAGCATTACCGCACGTTTACCGCGGCCCTCAGCGCGATCCAGACCCAGTACGCCGAGCCGGTGGAGTCGGACCGCATGGTCTACGGCGCCATCAACGGCATGCTGCAGACACTGGATCCGCATTCAAGCTTCATGGACCCTCGCAGCTACGCGCAAATGCGCGAGCGGCAAGAGGGCCGGTATTACGGTCTTGGCCTGACCATTCAGTCGGTCGACGGCGACATCACCGCGGTGCGGGTGTTCGAAGGCTCGCCGGCGTTTACCAACGGCATTCGCCGCGGCGACGTAATCGCGGATGTTGAAGGCACCAGCACGAAGGGCTGGACCACCGAGGCGACCGTCAACAAGCTGAAGGGACCGAAGGGCACGTTCGTCAAGATCGGCGTGCGCCGCAAGGGTTTCGATCGCTTGCTGGAAATGAACGTGATGCGCGACCAGGTCAGCATTCCGAGCCTGTCGGCGTCGTTCATGATCGACGCCACCACGGGTTACGTCGGTGTCACCGATTTTGCGGAACACACCGACGAGGATCTCGGCCTGGCGCTCGAGTCGCTCATCAAGA
>JANMUX010000411.1:0-12290 GCA_031392125.1 Acidobacteriota bacterium
CGTGGTCGGGACTGACATCGACAATGAACAGGCGATCGTAGGCGCAGCCGGGCACGGTCAGACGTGTGGAATCTTTCGGCGGCGTCTTCTCCTGCGCCAGCACGAGCCCGCAAGACAACGCCAACGCTGACGAGAGCAGCAGGAACCTCATGACTTCAGCTTACCCCCGGGACGAGTCAGCGGATCCAGTTTTGGCGGCCGCGGGCCGCGCGGCCGCACGCCGGCCGTGAGGCGGTCGTAGTCGAGCTCGCGGCCGTCATCGACCGAGCGCAACAACAGCCCGCCGCGGCTCATGTCGCCCCGGCCGATGAAAGCCGTCGGATAACACAACCGGTTGCCAAGCAGTGGCAGGAGCAAGTCCACGTACTTGCCCGACGATACGCTGCCGACTAGCACGACGGTGTCGTCGGCAGGCAGGTCGCGCGCCAGCAGCTTGACGTCGCGTTCGAGCGGGCCGCGGTACCTGAGGTCATCTGTCGCAATGTCGACGCCGGCGAACTCGCGGATCAGCTCGGGCGTGACGTGATCGCGCGGCGACATCAAGCCGCGCGTCGGGGTGATGATCAGCGTGGCCGTGAGGTCGGGCGCGAACTTCTGCGCGTACGCCAGCTTGCCGCGAAAATAAAGGCCGCTGAAGAACGCGAATGCCGCGCCCAGTTCGAGCGTGCCATCGCGCAATTGGCGGGCGATCGCGAGCTCCGAATCGGGTTTCAGGGCAAGGCCGGCGCGCCGGCCGCCGCAATAGGCTGGAGACAGGAGAAACACGCGTATACTGAATATCTTAGTTCCGCTTTCCTGAGCACTGCGGCCGATCCGGCCCTCAGCCCTCACCAAGGCACGTTCCAGAGGGCTTGTGAGCAGCACTACTTCCGCCAGTCGTTTCGCATCCTGGGGCAACACCCTCACCGACGCGCTTGGCGTGTTCGCCGCCGTGTGGGGCGTCGCCCTCGGCGTGCTGCTGGTGGGGCTGCCCATCGCGTTCGCTTTCGCCCTTGCCCTCCGCCTGGCGCGGATGGTGTTTAGCGGCCTGTGAGCAAGGCACGATGATGATCTTTCTTGTGATCGCGGCGGTGGGCGGCGTGCTCGTGGTCATGACTGGGCGCTACTGGGTCGAGTCGAATACTCGCGACATGGGCACCATGAGCCGGCAGTGGCTCGCTGAGTACAACCAGTCGCATCCGTAGGCCAGGCTCGTTCAGCGCCTCCGCGGGTCGCCCGGCTTTTTCTCGGCGGCGCGGAAACCTCTCAGCATGTTCGATAACGAGTAGTTGCCTTCGTGGCAGGCATACTCGTAGATCCTCTCGGTCGACCGGGTCATCGTCAGCTCACCTTTCCACGGCTGCGTGAATGCTGTCGGATTATCGATCTCGAACTGGTATAGCAGCGTGTCGGCGTCAAACAAACTGAAACGCTCGACGATGTGCAGGTTCCGGTCCCAGCCGAAATTGCCCCCGGCATCGCCATAAAAGCCGCCGCCATCGTTGAAGTTGGTGGTGTCAACGACCAGGGTGCCGCCTTCCCAGCGCCCGATCGAATCGCCCATCCCGAGCCGGATGCCAGGGGGCAGATGCGGACGGTTCAGATAAACGATTCGTGCGTCGTGAATCATCTCCGCGTGTATCAGCACAAAGTCCTTGGTCTGCACGATCTGATAGTTGCTGTTGTAGGAATACGGCAGCATCGGCGGCCCTGCCGTCAGGAAGGCGAGGCATTGATCCTGAAGCCCGAGGTCTTCTGGATTCTCGAACTTCTTCAAGCCCTCGAGCCGGCGACGCTTGATCTCGGCCGCGGCCGGTGTGAGCGCCGGGATGCGGCCGTCGGCTGGCTCGGTGATGATTGAGGTTCGCCGCGTCTTGACCGTGCGCGTACCGAACTCGCGATAGACGGTATTGTAGGTGCCGGTGCCGGTCCGCGACGCCGCGGCGCCAGGCGCGGGCTCTTCGTTCCGCTTCGCGAACTCGCGCTCCCATTGCGCGGCTTCCTCGGCCGTGAAGAAGGGCTTGTCCTTCAGCTCCCGCGGCCGTTCGAGCGGTGTGGCGGTGGCTGAATTCCAGATGCCGTCAAGGTTAGGCTGTGGCGCCCGTCGCTGACCCGCTACCAAGGTCGGGAGCAGCATCAAGAAGGCCAACAGGCGGAGAAGGGACGTGAACATTGCCGCTGATTCTAGCTGCCACTCCCGTCTGCCGGCTCGCAATTTGTCACCGGTTCCGGAGGCGAACCCTGATGGCCCGCCTCCGGTTACGATGAATGCTAGTGGTGCTTGGATCCGCCGCCGCCAGGCGTCTTGTTCCCGCTGCCGCCCTGCGATCCTTGTCCTTCGGTGAGACGACCACCCTGCTTCACGCCACCGGCCTGATCGTCCTCGCTTGACGGTCCGCGAAGACCGCCGCCGTCGTCGCTGGCGCCCTTGGAGTCGGCGCGCTCTCCCTTGTTATCGCCGCGACCGCTGCCGCCATGCAACTTATCGTGGCCACCCTGCTTGGCTTGATTGTCGGCTTGATCTTTCTGTTTGTCTTGTGCCATCACACCCTCCGAAACTGAATACCGAAGATGAGCCGTTTAAGGCGGCTGCTTGCTAACTCTGGTCGTCCGTGCGCACTCGTGACGCCCGTGAGGGACGATGACGGTCCTTTTAGCAAGATTGAGTCCGCAGTGGACCCAGCCCCCCGACGAAAAAACCATCTGAGCAATCGACTACATAAGTTCGGCCGCTTCCATTCCAACTGGCAGTAGCTCGGCCGCACTGACCGGCCTCAGAAATTCGGTACAGGTTTTGAAATACATCAGGCAGGATGCGGCGCACCCTCGCGTCGCAGGAATGGAGTCTTCGAACGCCGATGATGTCGTCCGCACCCGACCGTTGCGCCAACCCGCGATGCGAAGGCCTGTCATTCAGGCCCGTTACGACCAGCGGCTGCGCGCTGTCAGACGGTGTTCCCGGCGCCACGAAAGCTCCACCACTCGGTATCGTCGGATGGGAGTGCGCAACGTGCCTCATCCGCTGGGACTCCGCCCACACCATTGACGCCGCGCCGAAATCGGCTCTCGGTTAAATCATCGACGCGAGCAGCTCGGGCTAATACAGGCGGCGGCGCCGGTCCGTTTGGGCGCGATCTTTGAGGAACCGGATTGGGCCCAGTTCGCACTGCTCTGGCGGCGACATCCCCTCGATCGTCTTGGTCGCCGACCACTCATACGCACACTGGGTGCAGCGAAGGCTGACAGTGACGGTGTCGTCCCCCGCTGGGCTCACACACCACGGCATGCCGGTCGCTGCGCGGCAGATCGGGCAAGTAGGTCTTGAGTATGGTGTGGGCCGCGCGGTGGTGTTCATGATGTAACTCCCGAGGTGTCCAGCGGTTATACGCGCGTCGGTGCCACCCAACTGTTCAATTAAGCACAGGCTCCCGGACGGGACCGACTCGCGCCTCGGGCAGCTCGCATCCTCAAGCCAGGCCTTGGCTGGGTCGCCTGCCGCCTTGACATGGCTTTTCGATCTGCTATAAGTGAGCGTTCTCCCGGTTTCTGCCACACACTGTGGCTCTCTCTAACACGTCCGACCTCACCTTTGAGCGAAGGGTTCACTGTGCGCAGCGATTCGCCGTCCCCTCTTGAAGATCAACCGCCGCGGCCCCACGAGGCCGGTAGTCCGCGCATTGTGCGGATCGGCGGAGCCAACCCTGCAAGCGGGCCGTCCGAGCAGAAGGCGGCTGACCTGTTCACGTCCGAGCAGAAGCCGACCATCGTTGTCCTGTCTGAGCACGCACACGCTGGTCCGGCTGCTGCGAAAGGCGCCGAGGTCCCCGACGCGATTCACCTGTTCGCTTCGGAGCTTGAGCCAACTCTCCCAGAAGCGCCGGCGGTTCCCCCGCCTGTGGCCCCGCGATTCAGCTGGCGTAACGTCGCGCTGGCGTTGCTCGCGCTGATCGTATTGGCGCAAGCCGGCTTCATGACCTTTTGGCTGATGTCGGCCCGGGCAGCGCCGGTACCGCAAACCGGGTCGGTCGTAGTGACGTCTGCGCCGGTGGCCTCGCCGGTATTGATCGACGGCATTCCGCGGGGTGTGACACCGTTTACCGTGTCACTGCCGCCCGGGGCTCATCGCATCGATGTGGGCGACGGGGCCCAGATGCGCACGCAAACGGTGACCGTGACGGCCGGCGGGGATGCATCGCTTCACGTCGAGCTGCCACCTTCGTCGGCACCAGGCGCGGTAGCAATGCCGGCGGGAACAGGCGGCCTGGAGATCACGACCGACCCTGCGGGTGCGCGGGTTGCCATCGACGGCGCGCCACGCGGCGTGTCGCCGATCACCGCGACCAATCTGAAGCCAGGCCCCCACACCATCACCGTGAGCGGCCCCGGCGAGCCGGTGAATCGCACCGTCACGGTCACCGCCGGTGCTACGGCGTCGATCGTGATCTCGATGAGTAACCCCGGCGCGTTCGCATCCGGTTGGCTCGCGATCTCGAGCGGCGTGCCGCTGCAGATCACGGAAGGCGGCACCCTGCTCGGCAGTACGGAGACGCCGCGGATCCTGGTTCCCGCGGGTTCGCACAACCTCGAATTGACCAATGCCGCACTCGGCTATCGCGTGTCGCGCACGGTGCGAGTCACGCCGGGTCAGACTGCTTCGATCGCACTGCAAACACCGCAAGGCACGCTGCACATTAACGCCCTGCCCTGGGCCGAAGTTTGGATCGACGGGCAGCGGGCGGGCGAGACGCCAATCGGTAATTTGTCGCTGCCGATTGGGACCCACGAGCTGCTGTTCAGGCACCCGGAATTTAACGAACTGAAACGGACCGTCACCGTCGGCGCCGACAAGCCGACCCGCGTCGGAGTGGATTTGAGGAAATGAGCTCTATCCTTCGCATGGCACTGGCCCTCGTCTCGATCGGCTGCGCGAGTCTCGCGGCGCAGGACGCGTTGGGGCCGGTTCGCGAACTCTATGCGTCGGCCGAGTACGAGGCAGCACTCTCGGCGCTCGACCGGCTCAAGGCCACCGCCAGCACCGACCGCCTCCTCGAGATTGATCGCTACCGGGCGCTGTGCTTGATTGCCCTGGGACAGTCCACGGAGGCTGACCGCGCGATCGAAACGATCGTCAGGGCGGACCCGCTGTATCAGCCCGGAGCAGCCGACGCCGCTCCCCGGGTGCGTGCCGCCTTCAGCGCCGTTCGGCGCCGCGTGTTGCCAGGGGCCGTGCGTGTGCTCTACACCGACGCCAAGGCCGCCTTCGATCGCAAGGCCTTCGCTGATGCCGTCGCGGGGCTCGAGCGCACCATGCGCGTGCTCGACACCATGGAAGAACCAGGCGCGGAGCTGGCGGATCTCCGGTTGCTGGCCTCGGGCTTTCTCGATTTGAGCCGAGCGTCGCTGCCTCCGGCCTCCCCGCCGGCCGATTCGCCCGCCGTCTTGAACAGCGGCGTGCAGAAGGCCGCGCCCCCGTCGGCCGCCGCCGCTATCACCGCCGTGGTGGCCATTCGGCAGGACATCCCGCGACCGCCGTTCTCTCTCGCCATGACTTCCGGTGAGTACCGCGGCACCATCGAAGTCGAGATCGACGAGAGCGGCAACGTCGTGAGCACGCAGATGATCCGGTCGGTCCACTCCATGTACGACCCATTACTCCTGGCGGCGGCACGCGAGTGGAAGTACCAGCCGGCGCGGGTTGGCGGGACACCCATCGGGTCGCGCAAACGCGTCGATGTCGTGCTGCGGCCGTAGCGCACGCCTGCCAGAAGCCCCACTCGTCACGCCCACTTGAACCCGGACCAGGCCGTGATCAGCGGCCTGCTCTCGCCACTTGACTTTGCAATGCGAAGTTCTTTAACTTAGCGCATGGACACTTGGCCACCCGGCATCACGACCTCCGGTGATCGACAGATCGAGGAGCAGATCGCGCAATGGCGGGCCTACGTCAGCCGACGGCCGGCTTTCCACGGTCCCGAGCTGCCGCAACTCGAAGCGCAACTCCGCGAGCAGCTGGTGGCGCTTCACGAGACCGGCCTGGCCGCAGACGAGGCATTCCTGGTCGCGGTCACGCGCCTGGGCCGCCTTGATGCGCAGTCACGCGAGTTTCTTCGCGCGCACTCCGCGCGACTGTGGAAGCAGTTGGTCCTGACCAACGACGCTGCCGCTCAGGCGGCGAACACCTCGCACGCCGAGACGCTCGTGGTTCTGGGACTTGCCATCGCCGCGGGATTGGCGGTGAAAATACCGGCGCTTTTTGGTCTGCGAATCGACACTGGCGAGGAAGCGTTCTACTTCCGCAACGCCAGTCTGTTCGTCCTGCCGCTGCTGGCCATCTATTTCCTGTGGAAACGTCGCGCGAGCGCTGCTGGCGTCATGAAGCTTGCCCTGCCGTTCGCGGTGGGGGCGGCGTTCGCCAACGCCTTTCCGTTTTCCACGGACAGTGACACTGAGGTCCTGACGATTCTGCACCTGCCCATCGCCCTGTGGCTGGCCGTCGGCTTCGCCTACGTCCAAGGCCGCTGGTTTGCGGGCGAGGGGCGCATGAACTTTGTTCGGTTCTCTGGCGAGCTGGCCATCTACTACGTGCTCATCGCGCTCGGCGGGGGCGTCTTGACCGGCTTTACGTTCATGATGTTCGCCGCGATCGGCATGAACGCTGAGTGGTTCGTGGGGAACTGGCTCATCCCGTGCGGGGCGGCCGGGGCCGTCATCATTGGATCCTGGCTGGTCGAAGCGAAGCAGAGTGTCATCGAGAACATGGCCCCGGTGCTGACGCGATTGTTCACACCGCTCTTCACGGTTCTGTTGCTGATGTTCCTGGCCACGATGGCGTTTACCGGCAGCCCCATCAACGTGGAGAGGGAAGTACTGATTGGCTTCGATCTGCTGCTGGCGGTCGTCGTCGGACTCGTGCTCTACGCCGCGTCTGCGCGCGATCCGCAGGCGCCGCCCGATTTGTTCGACGGTCTGCAGCTCGTGCTTGTGGTCAGCGCCCTCGTGGTCGACGGGGTCGCGCTCGCGGCGATTGCGGCGCGCATTTCGGAGTTCGGCTTCACTCCCAACCGGGTGGCGGCGCTTGGTGAGAATCTCATTTTGCTCGTCAACCTTGCGTGGTCGGCGT
This sequence comes from Acidobacteriota bacterium, assembly GCA_031392125.1. Taxonomy (GTDB): domain Bacteria; phylum Acidobacteriota; class Vicinamibacteria; order Vicinamibacterales; family UBA2999; genus 12-FULL-67-14b. The sequence goes on from JANMUX010000411.1 coordinate 7,100, forward strand.
GGCTCTACATCTGCTTCCTGCGTCAACGCGGCTCGTTTGTCGCGCTGGAGCGATGGCAAGTGGCCTATCTGCCGGTCTACTCGGTGTGGGCGGCACTGGTGGTTGTCGTATTCCCGCCACTGTTCGGCTTCCGATAGTGCTTCTCTGCTTCGCGCCAACCTGAGCACTCTGGCCCGATCAGGCGCAATGGGGAAAGCGAGCCATGGTCGGCCATCTAGGGGGCCCGGCATCTGCAATCGCGGACGGAACGAGGCCTCAGGGAAGCGCGTTGCGGCCACTATCCAGTCGGCGCCACACTCTCCGCAGTGACCGACCCAAACACCGACCAATCACACTGAACGAGGGCTGACTTTGTGGGTACGCGTACTGCACTTTCTCGAGCGTAGACCTCGGCGGTGCGCCGCCAACTAAGGAGTCAGACTAATGAGTGAAACGCTGCACGACGCGCTAATTGATGAGATCAAGGATTTGTACGACGCGGAAAAACAGCTGGTGAAGGCCTTGCCCAAAATGGCGAAGAGCGCCACCAACGAGGACCTTCGAGCCGCAATCGAATCGCATCTGGCGGAAACGAAAGGGCAAATTGATCGTCTCGAGCGTGTGTTCGAGCTGATCGATGAGAAGCCGCGCGGCAAGCACTGCGCGGGAATGGCCGGCATCCTTGAGGAAGGCAGCGCCGTCCTCGAGGAAGACTTCGAGGGTGCGGTGATGGACGCGTGCATCATTGCGTCCGGTCAGCGGGCGGAACACTACGAGATCGCCGCCTATGGCACCTGCATTGCGTGGGCCGAGGCGCTCGACCTGACTGACGTGGCGCAGCTGCTCGGCGAGACCCTGGCGGAAGAGAAGGCCGCTGATCAGAAGTTGTCGGCCTTGGCCGAAAGCGACATCAACGAGGCCGCGACGGCCAACGAAAGCTCGAGCGAAGATGAGGAGCAGGAGGACGAGGACGCGCCGGCACAGCCGGCCAGCGCTTCGGCCTCGGCCAAGTCGGCGAAAACGACCAGGAGCGCTGGTCCCCGTCGTCGCACGAACTGAGTCTTCGACCCCCGGGGATCAGCGCCACTGCTGGTCCCCGGACTTATGGCAAGGCGAATGCACTACCGCCCGGCAGTTGACCGGGCCGGCCCCTCCCTGAACGGTCATGCGCAGTAATTGCGCCGAAATGACCCGTGAACCCATAGCTAGGCAGGGACCATGCGCTTTGTCCGTGTAATCGCAATAACAATTGTGTGGCTCGCCGCCGTTCGGCCGCTCGAAGCCGCGACACTGTCCTGGGACCGTAGCGCCGAGACAACGGTGACCGGCTATGTGATCTCATACGGCACGCAGTCCGGGTCCCACACGACGAGTGTCGATGTCGCCAACGTGATCACCTACGTTCTGTCTCCACCCTCGGGGCAGCGCTACTACATCGTGGTCCAGGCCTACAACCAGACCGGTCTCAGTCAGAAATCTGCCGAGGTCGTCCTCGATCTCACGACGACCAACCAGGCTCCGACCCTGAACCAGCCACCGAATCAATCGGGATTGGTTGGCAACTCGGCGACGCTCGCGCTCTCGGCCACGGACCCGGAGAGAACCGCGCTCACTTACAGCGCGACCGGGCTGCCACCGGGACTCACCATCAACGGTTCCACCGGCGTGATCTCGGGAACGCTGCAAACCGCCGGCAGTTACAGCGTGACCGCCACCGTGTCCGACGGATCGTTGACCGCATCGCGTCCGTTTACCTGGGTGGTTGCGACACAAACCACGCCGACGCCACCGCCACCGCCGCCACCGGCTCCGTCCGACACCACGGCTCCGACGGTAGCGTTCACCGCTCCGACGAACAACGAGACCGTCAGCGGCAAGAACGTCAAGGTGAGAGTCACCGCCTCTGACGCGGGCGGCATCAGGTCTGTGAGTTATCTGCTCAACGGAACTGCGCTCTCAGGCGCAATCACTGCTGCGCCCTACAATTACATGTGGGATGCCAGCAGTGTGGCCAACGGCACGCATCAGCTGACGGCCAGGGCGCTGGACAACGCGGGCAACGTCGGCTCCACCACCGTGAGCGTGACCGTCAGAACTGCCGGGAACGGAAAAAACAGTTTATCCGGTGCCAGTGAAGCCTCCGAAGCCGCGGACGCGCCGGCCGCCGGCGACAGCGCGGCAGATGGCGGCTCACCGGTGACGCACGCGACCCGAGACATTGCAGTGTCTGGTGATTTTGACGGCGATGGTCTGTCCGACCCCGGTGCCTTCACTGCGTCGACCGGTGAATGGCGGCAGGGGCTATCGTCGATTCGATACGGCGCCGCGGCGCCAATGATCTGGGGTGTTCGGGACGATCTGCCGGTTCCCGCCGATTACGACGGCGACGGCCGCACCGACCTCGCCATTTTTCGGCCCTCGACCGGAACGTGGTCCATCGTCGCGTCGAATAACGGCACTCCCTCACACATCGAGGTGGCGTGGGGCCGGTCCGGGGATACTCCGATGGCATTCGATTACGATCACGACGGCCGTGCGGACCTCGCGCTTCGGAGCTCGGCAGGTTTTGACGTTCTTCTTTCGCGCTCCAATTACACGGCGAGCGTCAAGGTCAGGTGATTGCACTACCGAGCTAGTGGTTCGGTGCGCTGCGCGGATGCTTGGCCTGGAATTCACGCTTGATTCGAGCGACTTCCCACGCTGTGACTGGCACGGTGACGCCGGTATGGCAGTCGACGCAGACGCAGACCTTGGAGGCCGGACGTTCGTAGACGGTTTCCATTTTGCCGTCGCAAATGGGACAAGCGGGAATGACCTCGCAGGGCTCTGGGGTTAGGTCGGCAGCCATCAAACCGAGGGTAACTTATGTCGGGAACCCGACATAAGCAGTTTCTCTGGTCGAGCTTACCCGTCCGGGCAGTCGCGCGAATTTATTGAGCAGGTCTTTAGACTTGGCCGCGATTCCGGTTGATCTCGTGACCAAGTTAAACGGGATAATCCCTTCAGCGGCGCGCTGCCCAGATCCCGAAGGATTCGGCGCTCAATCCGCGGCTCACCGACGGAGGGATAAGACATGGGTGTTATCGACGGCGCTCGAGTGCTCGTGATTGATGATGATCCTGGCGTGTCGACCTTACTGGAGCGCATGCTCACCAAAGAAGGCTACTCCGTATGTGTGGCGGGCGATGCGGCTTCAGCACTCGAGGCAGTTGCCAGCCACAAACCGGATGTCATCCTTCTCGATGTGGTCTTCCCAGGCGGCGATGGATTCACCCTGTGCCAGACCCTGAAGCGCGATGCGGTGACGCGACTGACGCCCGTCATTCTTGTAACGGGACTCATCGATCGTGAGAGTCGCATCAAGGGAAGGCTGGCAGGCGCTGACGACTTTCTGACGAAACCGGTCGATGACCAGGAACTTCTCGCTCGGGTGGGTTCACTGGCACAGGTGAAGCGCTACACGGACGACTTGGAGTCAGCCGCATCAGTCATCACCACCCTGACCGTTTTGATCGAAACCCGGGATGGATACACGGAAGGACACTGCCACCGAATGGCGAACTACGCCGCGGCCGTCGGTCGAACTCTTGGACTCGGCTACCCGGACCTGCAGGCCCTGCACCGTGGCGGCTTTCTGCACGACATCGGCATGCTCACAATTCCCAGCGCTGTCCTGCAGAAACCCGGCCGCCTCGAACCGGCAGAGTTCGCGTTGGTCAAGACACACACGGTGCTTGGTGATGACCTGTGCCGCACTCTGCGATCGCTGCAGGCGGTGCGCCCGATCGTTCGACACCATCATGAGCGTCTTGACGGATCAGGTTATCCTGACGGACTCCAGGGCACCGAGGTCCCGCTGCTGGCGCAGATCATGGGTGTCGTCGACGTCTATGACGCCGTGACGAGCCGGCGACCTTACCAACCCGCGCAGTCCGCAGATGACGCACTCCAGATTCTGCGCGACGAGGTACAACGTGGTTGGAGACAGCGAGAGATCGTGGACGCGTTTGAAGGAATCATCCGATCCGGGCGGCTAGGAACCTTCGCCGAGTAGCCCGAATTGATTGGTTGCGGGGGCACGCAGCCGTCATTGCCGACCGCCCTGTATATCGTCGTGGCGTGACGCCGTCATCTGGTAGTCGGTTACGCGAGGTGCCCTGCCCTACAATCGAAGAATGGCAGCATCTAACAGCCCTCTACAGCGCCCGCCACGTCTGGCTCATTCAAGAAGGGCCAATCGGGTAACCCTAGCAGGGGCAAATCGAACAGGGTTACCCTCGAAGCCCGCGAGGCGGCGACGCTCATTGTGGACGACCCGGATTACCGCGCCGCCCTGAAAGCGCGAGTGATTGCCGGGCAGGCGCCGCGCATGGAAGTGATGCTCTGGCACTACGCGAAAGGCAAGCCCGTGGATCGGGTCGAGCAAGGCGGGCCAGGCGCGTTTGGGGCGTTGGCAGATGGCGAGTTGCGGGAACGCCTGTTGGCCGCGCTCGACGCCAATTTTCGCGCGTAGGCGGTAAGGCGTTCAAAGCGCTGGAGTCACCGAGCCCGTCACAGCCGAGCAGCCACAGTACGATCTCAAGAGCATCGACCGCCATCTCGCGATGCCCTGCGGGCTGGCATAGTCCTAGGACAAAAGATCTCGATCCGGGTCGAAGTCATGAAGAGATAGGTCCTTGGCGTCGATGTCAAACGCCCTGGCCTGTTGGTGCATCAGCGAAAGCACTTCGTAATACGCGAAGGCCCGCCCACGCGCAAACTGATGAGCAGGCTCGTCCGTTTCTTTTTCGGCAAGCGCTTTGGCGTCGAGTGCGGCCTGTTTCAGCAATAAGCCAAGATCAGTCAGATAGTGGCCAAGCGTGTCCTGGGACATGACTGTTTTCCCTGAAACCCTCTCATGCTAGGGTGCGGGCTTGAATCGCTGGGCGCCGGGCGTTATTACTTGTGCTCCACGAGGCGACCGCCCGTTGCTTGAGCCAGGAATGTCGCGGCCCGGAAAGCCAGCGCATCAGAAGCGGAGACCACCTTCAGCAACAATGGCGCTTCGGCTACGGGATCAATGTCGATCCGCTCCGGAACGCCGTCTCGGCGAATTACTGTCAGCTCGGTCCAATTCCGATCGTCGGGCGTCTCGCTGTTACCATCCGTGTCGAAATCCCCGCCGATGACTATCCGGCCATCGGTCTGGACCGCAACGGCCATGATCGTGCCG
>JANMUX010000491.1:0-28917 GCA_031392125.1 Acidobacteriota bacterium
GAAGGGGGTCGCCTTCGTAGACCGGCTCATCGGTCTGCGCGCATTGGGGCGGCATCGGCGGCGCCGCTGGTGCGGCAGCGCCCGGAGCGGCGCCAGCGGCCGGTGCCGGAGCCGCAGCCGGTGCGGCAACCGGCGGCGCGGCACCAGCGGCCGGTGCCGGAGCAGGAGGCGCGCCACCGCCACCCGGCGCGGCGGCCTGGGGCGGCGTCGATCCGGCTGGCTGGCCGGCGGGCGTACCGGCCGGACGCGCGGCCGCAGCAGCCGCGGGAGGCGGTCCCGCAGGCGGCGGAGGTACCGGCAGGTCCTTGGCGGTCAGAATGCCGTGCACGCCCGGCATGGCGAGGGCGGCCGACGCGTCGATGCTGATCACCCGCGCATGCGGGCGCGGGCTCGGCATCAACTTGATGAACACCATGCCTTCGGCACGGAAGTCTTCAGCGTATTTTGCCTTGCCGGTGACCTTCGCGACCAGGTCGGGCGTGACGTAGTTGTGGCCCAGAAGCCTGAACTCAAGCTTCGCGGGTGGAGCGACCGGTGTGGCCGGCGCGACCGGCTTTTCCTGTTCAGCCATGGTTTACGCCCCCCTCGTTTTGTCGGCCGCCACCATCATGACGTCGAGAATCTTGTTGTAGTCGGCGCACCGGCACAGGTTGCCGGAAATTCCGTGCGCCATTTCCGCGCGAGTCGGCGCGGGGTTGGTCTTGAGGAAGCCAACCGCGGCCATGACGAAGCCCGGCATACAGAAGGCGCACTGGAAGCCCTGGCCGTCGACAACGGCCTGCTGCACCGGGTGCAGGGTGCCATCCGGCGACGCGAGGCCCTCGATGCTCTGAATTTTTTTGCCGCGCACGCTATGCGTCAGCACCGAGCACGCATACCGTGGCACATCGTCCACGAGTACGGTGCAGGCGCCGCACTCGGCGCGGTCACAGCCCAGCTTGGTGCCGGTAAGACCCAATTTGTATCGCAGGGTCATGGCGAGCGTCTCGTTTTTCAGCACATCGACACGGCGTTGCTGGCCGTTGACGTCGAGCGTGATGAGACGTTCAACCGCACCTGCCATGCCATCGTTCTGGCCCATGATGGTGGTGCGGAACAGGTACGCCGACGCAGACACGGTTGCCCCTGCTGCGATGACACCCTTGATGAAATTCCGTCGCGAATGACCGGGTTGAAGACCCGGAGCGTCTGCCATGCCGTCTTGACTCATAGAGCCTGTCCCCCCGAATAGCTGCGCATGATAACACCAACTGTCACGTTGCAATACGGTGTCTCAGGTCGGAGATCCCGCTAGAACGACCGTTCAAGGTCACTCAGACCCTCCGCACACGGCCTTCCGCGCCGCGGGTAAGCCGGTCGTGCACGGCCAGACCAAGGCCTTCGTCGCCGCCCACGGTCGCAAAGATATGACTGACGCCCGTCGCATCAAGGTCCCGCAAGGCCGCAAATAGCTCGCGAGCCGAACGGGCCGGGTCGTTCCGCGACCCGTAGGGCCGGACCTCGACACGCCCGGCGGCTGCCATCGGCGCCAATTCCGGGGCGAGTGCCAGCAGGTCGTCCGCGGGAGCCAGAATGCCCACGCGCGCCCCCCCAGCCGTCAGCGTCCTGGTATCGGCGGCGACTCGCCGGATTACTGCTGCCCGGTCACCTTCATAAAGGGTTAGTTCAGCCTGCGGAGCGTAGTGCCTCGGCAACTGGCCGGGTGCGACCTGCGCGACGTCGGCACTTCCCCGTCGTGCGACCGCCACCACCTCGGGCACAACGGTCCTGACCTGTTCGAGGGTCAGCCCCCCGGGACGAAGCATCACCGGTGGCTCGACGGTAAAGTCGACTATGGTGGATTCCAAGCCGATCTCGGTTGGGCCACTATCGAGCACGAGGTCGACGCGGCCGTCGAGGTCCGCCAGCACATGGGCGGCGGTCGTCGGGCTCGGACGCGAAAACCGGTTCGCACTGGGCGCCGCCACCGGCACACCTGCCATCTCCATCAGCGCGCGCGCAACGCGGTGCGACGGCACGCGCAACGCCACGCTTGGCAGTCCCGCCGTGACGCTATCGGGCACCACGGGCTTCTTGGGCAGGATGATGGTGAGCGGCCCGCCCCAGAACGCCAGGCCCAACTTGCGCGCCGCCAGGGGGACGTGGGACGCGCACACCGACAGTTGCCCGATGTGGGCGAGGTGAACGATCAGGGGATCGCTGGCGGGACGGCCTTTGGCGTCGAAGATTCGCTGCACGGCTGCAGGGTCGAGGGCGTTGGCGCCGAGTCCGTAGACGGTTTCTGTCGGAAACGCCACGAGCTTGCCGTCACGAATGGCCTGCGCGGCTTCTTCCACGACCGCGGAGTCTGGCTGCACGGGATCGATGTGCAAAACGCGAGTGGTCATTGACCCTGGACCTTCAAGACATCACTACCAATCAGCAATTGAATCACTCGACTGTAACTCTGAACGCCCTCTTCGACCCCTTGCGATTTCAACATCTGATCGTAAGTGGACCACGCTGCGCGCTCCACCGGCTGCACCAGCGCTTTCAGCCGCTCGCGGATCGCCGCCTGGTCCGCGCGGGGACCGGCATCGAGCTTCTGCAGCACCAGGCGCTGCGTGATGGGCTGCAGTTGGTTGGCCGCCTCCGACACCAGATCTAACCAGACGCTGTACTCAGCCGCAGGACCGGCACGCAGCGCAGCGAGATAACCGACGAAGCTGGCATCGGACTCGGGCGCGAACCCCGACAGGTGTGCCCACTCGTGCGCGAGCACCGACGGCCGCTCGGGGCCGGTGAGGTCAGGATTAAGCAGCGTCTCCAGATAGAGCGGCGCCAGCATGCCGCTGACACCCGAGGCGCGAAAAAACGGCGACAGCCGCGACTTCTTGGGGTGCGCGACCCGTGTCGGTTGCGGCCGACCCAACTCACGCTCGACCTGGTGAAGCGCCTCGATCAGCGGCTGCGGCGCGTCGAGAATCGCCGGAAAGCCGGTAGCATGCGCCGCCGCGTGTGTGCGATTGGCTTCGCGCACCGCGTGTTCGGCAAGCAGGCGGACGGCCATCGGCGTCACTCGCGACGCTTCGTACGGGACCATCGTCTCGAGCGGCGGCCGCGCGTAGTTGAAACCCCACGCGACGAGAAACCATAGGTAAATCGTCGCCGCACCGGCGAGCGTGGCGAACAGCCCACGGCCAATCGGCCTGATCGATCGCTCACGCCGCACGCGCCGGAGCCAATAGATCCAGCCGCCGATCGCGGCCAGCAAGATCAACAACAGCGTGACGTCGAACAGCGCGACAGCAGTGCGGTTCGACAGCGAGGTGAGAGTGGCCTGCACACCGGGATAGGCCCAGCGGGCGTAGAACCGTTCAACCGAAGGCGCTGCCGGCGGAACCATCGCGACCGTCGCGGCGATTGCGATCGGTGCAAGTAGAAGAACAGTCTTGGCCGTCACGGTTGCCGCTTTGGCCAGATCATTTCGAGAATGGTGGTCTGGCTGAACCCCGCGACATCACCGCCGCCGGCGACCACGATCTGGCCGTCGTACGCGACGGGAAAAATTCCATGACGAGCCGTGCGCAGGGGCGGACCCGCTCGCCACCGATTGGTCTGCGGGTTGTAGATGTCAGTTCGGAGGTAAACGTTGTCGCGTGTTGCTCCGGGACCGGTCTTGGTTTCGCCGCCGAGCACCCAGAACTCGCTGTCCAACCACACAGCCTTCCCCATTCCGCCTCTGGCTTGCGGTAAAGGCAGTGGAGACCCGGCCGCTCCGTCGCTCACGCGCCACGTGTTGCTCGCCGGGTCGTAAATCTGGACATCGTCGAAGCCGTTGGCGACCACGTTGTCATCCCCGCTGCCTGGACCACGGCCGCCAAACACGAACAAGCGCTCGCCGTCGGTGCCCGAGGCTGCATGGTTGCGTGGACGGGGCATCGGCGCAATCGACGTCCACGTCATCGTTGCGGGATCAAGCATCGCGGCTTCGCTGGTCGTTGCCCGGTCGACAATTCCGCCCGCCACGTAGAATCGGCCGTTGATGAGCGCCGAGGCGCTGGAGCCGGCGCGAAACGGCATCGATGGCCCCAGTTCCCATTCCCTGGTGTGCGGCGTGTAAATCTGGACCAGCCCCGGTGAGTTGCGTTCCAATCCGCCGAACAGCCACAGACGACTGTCCCAAACCTCTGCCGCGTGGTGATGGCCTCTCGCGGGTCGCACGCCTCCAGAGGCGTCCCAGGTTCCCGACGCCAAATCGTGGCGCAGCGTTCGATTGGAACCTTCGCCGACCAGATAGAGTGAACCATCGATCACGCCGCCGGCCACTTCGCCGATCGCGTCGGGAAGGGGATCTCCGGGACGCCATGCATTCCGCAAGTCGGTCCGCCAGAACAGGAGGTTCGCGGGGTCGTAGCCGTTCACAGTGCCGAGTCCAACGACGATGGCATCGCCGATGCTGAACGCGGCGACGCCGAGCAGTGCCTCAGGCAGGCGACCCAGGTGTGACCAGATGCCGCTGGCTGGGTTGAACGCGAGCACGTCGTCCTGGTTGCCTCGGTTCTCGCTGAACGCGCGGCCCGCAACAGTAATCAGCCGTCCGTCGTAGGCGAGGGTCGACGCTTCGTTGTGCGACACCGGGAACGGTGGACGCGTGGTCGATTCCCACTGGTCGGTGACCGGGTTGTAGCGCTCTGCGGAGGTGACATCGAGGGGCACCGGATCGTGCCCCTGGTTGCCGCTGATCGCGTAGATCCATCCGTCGAGAGCCACGCCGATGAGATGACCGCGAGGATTCGGTAACGGCGCGCGAGGCTGCCACGCGGAATCGCCGATCGTCAGCTGCCAGTGGTCGGCAGAGTTGGTGTTGCGATCGGGGTGAAAGCCGCCGAAATAATGCAGCGTGTTGCCCATGGCCACAAGAGCGCCACCTCCCCTTGGTGCGGGCAGTGACGGTCCGGGTGTCCAGGTGTCGGTATTGGGCTGCCATCGCCACACGCGCGCGGTCGCCGGTCCGGGATGATCGCCTTCGAACCCGCCGGCCAGCCACACGGTGCCATCGACGGCCGCCGCCGGCGCGTGCGTCAGCGCAACCGGCATGTCCTTCATCCGCAGCCAGGTCCCGCGCGTGACGTCAAGCGCGTCGACGCGAGCGGTCGCCTTGGGATCGACGGTCCAGAACCCGCCCATGAGATACACCGTGTTGCCGATGGCGACCCGGCTGCTTTCGTAGCGCGGCAGATCGGTGCGCGCGAATTCACTCCACACCGGTGGTGGGGTGAATCCCAACGACTGGCGGAGGCGATCGACGCGATCGAGCGGCCAACGCCGGCCGATGACGAAGCCGCCGGCAGCGATCGCCAAGCCAATTGCACACGCGGTCGTGAAGGCGGCAACAAGGAAGAGCGGCCGCCGCATGTTCGACCAGTTCATTCGACGCTCCCCGTCATCGCGGCAGCACGAACGCCTGCAGCATGGCGTTCTCTCCCTGTCCGACGGCGACCACGACGAACTGCCGGCCGTTGATGCGGTACGTCATCGGGTTACTGTTGGCAGGGCCGTTCAAGGAACCAGACCATTGCACGCTGCCGTCACGCGTGTCGATGGCAATCAGCTCGCTGCCGCCGCCGGCAATGAAGGTGAGTCCGCCGCGCGTGGCGACGCCGCCCGGTGAGCCTGCCACGCCGAGCGGCGGCAAGGCAAGGTCGCGCAGCAGCGGGTGATCACGCAGGCCCGGCGTATCGCCAAGCACCACCTGCCACCGGGTTGCGCCCGAATCGATGTCAATCGCCGTGAGCGTGCCGTACGGCGGCTTGATGATGGGCAGACGTTGCGGCTCGTGCCATCGGCCGTACCAGTTGCTCCACCCGGGCAGGGTCAGCATCAATGGCGCGCCGGGAGCTGCGGCAATCGCAGGGTCGAGTCGGTACTCGAGCGCGGTATCGGGCACGACGCGCGCAAGGACGGGAAGGTTCGAGGCCTTCACCAGCAACAGTCGCCGATCCAAATCGAGGGCGGTGCTGCCCCACCCTGCCCCGCCTATCCAACCAGGAAGCATCACCGTTCCTTGCTGCGATGGCGGCGTGAACAATGGGCCGAGACGCTTGCCTTCGATGCGTTCGAGGGCCTGGCGATTCAGCTCCGGCGTGAAGTCAATCAGATCATCGCGAGAGAAGCCCTGCTTCGCGAACGGCGGCGGCCACGCAGGATGCGGTTGAGTGGGAGAAGCCACTTCGCCCGGCACGTCACTGGGTGGAACGGCGCGCTCCGTCATTGGCCAGACCGGTGCACCGGTCACCCGCTCGAAGGCGTACAGAAATCCGGTCTTGCCGGCTACAAACACCACGTCGAGATCGACGGCGTCGCGACGGATGGTCGTGAGCAGCGGCGCGGACGCCGGATCGTAATCCCACAGCCCGTGATGCACGAGCTGCTGTGTCCAGACCAGCCGCCCGGTGGCCGCCTCGAGGCACACAATTGATTCGGCGTAGCGGTTGTCGCCGGGCCGGCGACCACCGTAGTAGTCGTTGCTTGGAGTGCTGACCGGGAGGTACACGAGGCCGCGCTCGGCGTCGAGCGAGAGCGACGCCCACACGTTGACATGACCGGTGACCTCGGCCGACTGCCCACCCCACGACGCGCGATCCGGATGCCCGGCCGCCGGCACCGGCTCCCATCGCCACAGCGGTTTCCCGGTGCGGACATCGAAGGCCTGCACATCCCCGGGCGGGTCGCGTTCGTAGACCAGGCCGTCGGCGATTGAGCTGCCGACAATCACGACGTTGCCACTGACGGTCGGAGGCGAGGTGTTACCGAAATGCAAGCGGTTCACTGGCCACCGCAAACCAGAGGTCAGGTCCACTCGACCCTGATCGCCAAACGTTGCAATGGGGACACCGGTGTCGGCGTCGAGGGCGATCAGCCACCAGCGGCTGGTCATCAACACCCGTCGTTGGCCGTCTCCTTCCCACAGCGCCACACCGCGATGGACGAAGCCGGCGCGGTCATCGCCGATCGGGCCCAACTGCACGGCGCCGGGATCGAACGCCCATCGTTGGCGTCCGTCCGCTGCGTCGAGGGCGACGACGCGGTTGTAGGGGGTGCTGAGGTAGAGCGTGCCCTCGCGCATCACCGGCGTGGCTTGAAAGCGGCCTGGCATCAGGGGCGTGGTGCTCTCGGCATGAGGCACCGCGGTTTCGCCCGTGCGCCACTCCCACGCAGGGCGCAGGCTGCCGACATTCTGCGCAGTGATGTCATCGGCGACCGACCATCGCGTGGCTGCGGCATCTCCGGCGTGAGCGGTCCACTCGATCGCGGGTCCGGCGGCTGGCGGTGGCGCGGCCACGCAAGCCGCGGCTGACGCGAGTGCCAGCGCCAAGCTCGCAAGACGCGTCTGCATGTACTGAATTGGCAACCACCAGCCGACGTTGGACACCGGGGAAAGTTGGCTCGCCAACCGTGGCGCGGGTTCGGCCGCTTTCATGGAATCAGAGCGAAGGTTGGTCGGGATGCCGAGATTCGAACTCGGGACCTCCTGCACCCCAAGCAGGCGCGCTACCAGGCTACGCTACATCCCGTCCTGACGTGCACTGACGGACTTGCGGGGTATTCGCGACAAACCTAAAGGTTTGTCGCCACGTAATTCTATTTTCTCTTGGTGGCTTTCGCCACCGTCTTCTTTTTCTCGGCGGTTGGCGGCGGCGCCAATTGCAGTTCCGCGGCCTCCACGCCACCCTTAGCCAGCATCTGCAAAATCGATTGCAGTCCGCTCTTCACATGCCGCAGGCGCTCGCGCACGTGGTCGCCAAGTGCTTCTTCGATCAGCAGGGACGCGCCGTTGCTCTTGGCGCCGCCGTCTTCATCCCTGGCGTCGCCGTCTTCGTCCAGGCGCCGCCGGGCGCCAGAGAGCGTCAGGCCTTCATCGAAGACCAGCCGCTTGATCCGGAGAACCAGCTCGACGTCCGATCGTCGATACACGCGCGGTCCGCCGCCCGCAGGTACCTGGCCGATTTGCGGAAACTCGGCTTCCCATGACCGCAAAACGTAAGGCTGAACCTGCACCACTTCGCAGACGTCCGCGGCCTTGAAGAGCTCGCGCTTGGGTGCAGCCATCGAGGCAATGTCCAGCGGGGAGTATAGCATGCGGCCTTCAGCGGCTCGACCGCTTGGGCCCCTGCTTGGCTCGTGATTTCTTCGACAATTTCGGCTGGGCGGCGCGCGACTTCTGCTTCGCCGACACCGGCTTACCCTTCGGCGCGCCCTTCGCCTTGCCGCGCGCATGCACGGGCTTGTCCCACGCGCCCTTGTTGGCGCCTTTGCTGGCGGCCTTCAGGCGCTCGTGCTTCGATGGCGTCGACCCGGGGCCCTTGCGGACCGGGCTGCGCCGCTCGGGTGCGCGCTCGCGCCCGGTCTTGCGCGCGTCGTCGCCGCGCTGTTCCGTGCGGCCGCGAATCTGGATGCGAATGGGCGCACCATGAAAGCCGTACTCTTCGCGCAAGCGGTTCTCGAGAAAACGCTCGTACGAGAAGTGCAGCTTGGTGAGACTGTTGGTAAACAGGATGAACGTCGGCGGCGCGACCGCGGCTTGCGAGGCGTACATCACCCGCATGTTACGGCGGCTGGCCGTCACGGGTGGCGCCGCGCCGGTGATCTTCTGGATGAAGCGGTTCAGTTCGCCGGTCGGCACGCGCTTGCGAGTCGAGGCGTAGACCTTGTCCACGGTCTCCAGCAACTTCGGCGTCCGCTCTCCGGTGGCCGCCGAGATGTGCAGGATCGGCGCGAAGTCGAGAAACTTCAACTGGTAGCGCAGGTTGTCGTCGAAGACCTTCGAGGCCTCCGGTCCCTGCTCTTTCATCAGGTCCCACTTGTTGGCGGCGACAATCACGCCACGGCCGGCATCTTTCGCGGCGCCGGCAATCGCGCCGTCCTGATCGGTGGGACCGACCGTCGCGTCGATCACGAGCACAACGACATCGGCGCGTTCGATGGCGCGTTTCGCGAGCATCACGCTCAACGTTTCCACCTGTCCCGACTTCGACACTTTGCCCGGCTTGCGAATGCCCGCCGTATCGACGATGCGGAACTGGCGGTGGTGCCACATCAGCACCGAGTCGACCGAGTCACGCGTCGTGCCCGGCATTTCGGACACAATCATCCGCTCTTCACGCAGCAGCCGGTTGACCAGCGACGACTTGCCGGCGTTGGGGCGGCCGACAATCGCGATGGCCGTTTCGCCGGAGTCGGGCATCCCGGGCCGGCCTTCGGCCGCCGGCGCCTCTTCGTCGACGTCGGGCACGTCCTCGGCATCGACGGCGCGCGCCCTGGTCTGCGGCAGAATCGCGACGATCACTTCCAGCAAATCGCCGACCGCCTGTCCATGCTCGGCGCTGATCTCGACGACCGAGTCGAAACCCATGCGATACAGCTCGAGCGCGCCGGCCTTGCCGCGGCGATCGTCCATCTTGTTGATGGCGAGGATCACCGGCACGCCGGTCTCGCGCGCAGCGGCGGCAATTTCCTGGTCACCGGGAATGAGGCCTTCACGGCCGTCCACCACAAAAATAATGAGCTCGGCCGACTTGAGCGCGCGCTGACCGCGGGCAACGACGAGCTCGTGCAGGGGATCTTCGCTCGCGCCAAACAGGCCGCCCGTGTCGGTCAGGTCAAACCGTGCATCGCCCCACGTCACCGGATGCGTAATGACGTCTCTCGTCGTCCCCGCAATGGCCGTGACGATCGAACGACGCGCACCGCTCAACCGATTGAACAGTGTCGACTTGCCGACGTTGGGGCGGCCGACGAGCACGACGCGCGGTAAAGGCTTCTGCGACACGATTTCCTCTATCTTACAGGTATAAAAGGGCTTGCGGGGGAAACTCCCCTACAGCCCTGCACACGGCTGCCGATAAATACATCCAGACAAAGCACTTATCCGTTTGACAGCGTAAGTGCCCTGATTTAAGCTAGTTACACTGATCGGGGAGCGACCAGGCAGCATGATCAAGGTCGACATCGTGAACGAGGTCTCTCGGGTGGCAGACGTCACCAAGGTGAAGGCCGAGCTGGCAGTCGATGCCGTGTTTGAAGCGATGCGTCATTCGATGCAGCGCGGCGAACGCATTGAGCTACGGGGGTTTGGCGTGTTTCAGGTCAAGCCCCGGAAGCGCGGCATTGGCCGCAATCCCCGTACGGGCAAAGAAGTGCGCATTCCGCCTGGCCGCACCATTCGCTTTAAACCTGGCAAGGAACTGCAGAACATCGGATAAGGCGCCGTGTACCCGCCCTCGGGACCTGACCGTCCCTCGTCTTTGCCCAACCCAGACCCGGTCGATCGGTACGATGACTTCGTACCGGTTTACGTTCCCTCGACGGAGGCCCCCGACCACGGGCGACTCTGGGTCCAGCTGCTGCTGTTGAGCATCACCGTCATCACCACGACCCTGGTCGGCGGCTGTCACTACTACAGCTTCCAGATCGATCTCGCCACCATCAACCAGCTGTCGCCAGACCCAGGCGCTGACAGCCTGTTTTACCGGCCGATCTTCTGGCTCCGCGGCCTGTGGTACAGCCTGACGATTCTGGCAATTCTCGGCTGCCACGAGATGGGTCACTACCTCGCGTGCCTGCGCTACGGCGTCGACGTCACGCGCCCCTATTTTCTGCCGGCGCCCCTGCCACTCACGGGCACACTCGGCGCGTTCATCCGCATCCGCTCGCGCATCCCCAACAAGATCGCGCTCTTCGACATCGGCATTGCGGGCCCGCTGGCCGGCTTTGTCGTCGCCGTGCCGGCCATGTTCATCGGCCTGTGGCTGTCGCGGGTCGATCGCATGCCGGAGGATGCCTCGAACCTGATGGAGCTCGGTGAGCCGCTGTTGTTCAAGTTTGCGGCGTGGATGATCTGGGGTGAGGTCGCCGACGGGTTCACCATCAACATGCATCCGATGGCGTTTGCGGCGTGGTTTGGCCTGCTCGCCACCGCGCTGAACCTATTTCCGATCGCGCAACTGGACGGCGGCCACATCGCCTATGCCGTGTTCGGCCGGCGCTCCACCGCCATCACCATCGTGATGATTGGCGTGGCCGTGGGCCTGACCTTCTTCTCATCAAGCTGGATCGCCTGGACCGTGCTCCTGATGATCATGATCGTGATGATGGGCCCGCGCCATCCACCGACACTGGACGAAGAGGAGCCGCTCGATCGCGGCCGGCTGGTACTCGCCGCGGTCGCGCTCGTCGTGTTGATCGTCTGCTTTACGCCGGCGCCCATCGGCCCGTTCCTCGGCGCGCCGTGACACACAAATTTTTGCCACAGGGGACTCAGAGTTACAGTCACAGCATCGACAGCGGATCGACGTCGACCGCAATCGCCTTCGACATCTTCGCCAGCCGTGACAGCGCCAGCTGCAGGCCTTCGCGCATCGCCTTGCGGCTGGTCCCTTTCAGGAACAGCTGCACGCGATGCTCGCCGCGCAATCGGGTCAGCGGCGCGGGCGCCGGTCCCAGCACGACGAAGCCCTTGCCGCCGCGCATCGCATCCGCAAGGTCGCGCGCCGTCGCCATGGCGTCCTCGAAGGTCTTATCGCGCACGACGATGTTGATCATGGCGACCTGGGGGGGATACCGCATGGCCCGCCTGAACTCAACTTCCTTGTCGTAAAACGCACGGTAGTCCTGGTCGCAAGCCAGGCGCACGCTGTAGTGCTCGGGCACGAGCGACTGAATGATGGCCTGTCCCGGCCGCTCGCCTCGTCCGGCCCGGCCGGCGACCTGCGTCAGCAGTTGAAAAGTGCGCTCGGCCGATCGAAAGTCCGCCATCCCAAGGCCCACGTCGGCTGAAATCACGCCGACCAACGTACATTCCGGAAAGTCGTGGCCCTTCGCGATCATCTGGGTGCCGATCAGCACATCGATTTGCCGGCTGGCCACCTTCTCGAGGATCTCGACGAGGCTCCCCTTCCGGCGCACCGTGTCGCGATCGACCCGCGCGACGCGGGCCGACGGGAACGCCGCGCGCACTTCCGCTTCGACGCGCTCGGTGCCGAAGCCAATCCGTTCCATGTAGGGGGCCGCGCACTTCTCGCACGCCTTCGGCACCAGTTTGGTGAAGTTGCAGTAGTGGCAGCGCCCTCTCCAGTCGCGGCCCTGCGTGTGCACCGTGAGGGTGACACTGCAATTCGGACACTCGAGGCTGGCGCCGCATTGCCGGCAGAGCACCGAGTTCGCAAAGCCGCGGCGGTTCAGCAGGATCAGTGACTGCTGCCCTTCTTCCAATCGCGTTTTAATCGCCGCGCTGAGCGCGCGGCTCAATACGACCTCCGCGCCGGCCGCGGCGATCTCCTCGCGCATGTTGACGACTTGCACTTGCGCCATGGGCCGATCGAGCACGCGCCGCTTCAGCGTCACCAGCGAATAGCGGCCCGCCAGGCCGTTGGCATACGACTCGAGCGTCGGCGTTGCCGAGCCGATCACGACCAGCGCATCGGTGAACTTGCCGCGCATGATGGCGACGTCGCGCCCGTGGTAACGCGGCGTCTCGTCCTGTTTGTAGGACGTGTCGTGCTCTTCGTCAACGATGATCAACCCTGGATTGGCGAGCGGCGCAAATACGGCCGAGCGGGTCCCGATCACGACATCAACTTCGCCGCGGCGGATGCGGTGCCACTGATCGTGACGTTCGCCGTCGGACAGGCCACTGTGCTGAATCGCCACGGCGGCGCCGAAGCGTGCGCGGAACAGCGCTGCGACCTGAGGGGTCAACGCAATCTCGGGGACCAACATCAGGACGCCACTTCCGCCCTGCCTGACCGCGTCGGCCAGCCGCAAGTAAACTTCGGTCTTGCCGCTGCCGGTAACGCCGTGCACGAGGGCGACATGAAAAGCCTTTGCCGCCGCCAGCGGCACCAAGTGGCTCAATGCGGCGTCCTGCTCGCTGGTGAGAGCTCGGGTCCTGGCAACCTCATCCGGCTGGTGCGCGCCGACCGCGTGCTCGAACGGATCGCGGTCAACACGCTCGTGGCGAATCGCCACGTAGCCCAGGCCCTTCAGGCGTGTGATCGTCGCCGCGGCCATACCGCGTTCTGCCAGTTCCGGGGCCGACAGTCCATCGGGCGCGCCCCTCAACAACAGCACCGCCTGTTTTTGCTTGCTGCCAAGCACCGGGCCGTCCCGTTCGCCATCGTCGCCGGCACAGCGCGGGTGCGCGGTAAGACGGTCGGCGGCGTCGAGGCCCGCCACCGTCAAGGCGACGACTCGGACGGTCTTGAAACGATCGACCTGGTTCGTCAGGCCATGCGGTGGCAAGGCAGCGGCCAGCGTCGCGCCAGGACCGGCGAGGTAGTAATCCGACACCCACTGCGTGAGCTTGACGACATCGGACGGCACGAACGGTTCCGCGTCGAGGACTTGCAGAATGTCTTTCAGCTTGAAGCTGACATCGGCGGCGCGGACATGTCCGACGACCACGCCGGTGAGCTTGCGTGGGCCGAGCGGAACCACCACGCGAGCGCCGGGCACCGGCATCTCGCAATCGACGGGAACGCGATACGTGAGCAGGCCAAGCGCGGGCACCGGCACCGCGACAGACACGAGACGGTCGGTCACGAAAGCCCTACGCGTCGCCCTGGAGGATGGCGCGAACCAGCTTCATGTCGTCCCACACTTCGCGCTTCGCCGACGGATTGCGCAGCAGGTAGGCAGGATGGAAGGTGGGAATCAGCGTGGTGCCGCGGTAGTCGAACCGCCGCCCGCGCAGCCGCGTGATCGGATCGGCGGTCTTCAGCAGGCACTGCGCCGCGAACTTCCCGAGCGGCACGATCACCACCGGCTTGATGACGTCAATCTGCCGGAACAGGAACGGCTCGCACGTCGCGACTTCGTCTGGCTCGGGATTGCGGTTGTTGGGCGGCCGGCACTTGATGACGTTGGCAATGTAGACCTGGTCGCGCGAGAGCCCAATCGCCTCGATGATCTTGGTCAGCAACTGTCCCGAGCGGCCAACGAACGGCTCGCCGCGCTCGTCTTCTTCCTCGCCGGGCGCTTCGCCCACGAACATCAGGCGCGCCTTCGGGTGACCGGAGCCGAAGACAATTTGGGTCCGGCCTTGCGTGCACAGCTTGCAGCGCGTGCAGGCGGGACCAATGTCGATCTTGATATCGTCCAGCGTTTCGAGGCCGGTCACGAGCGGCGGGACTGCCGAAGCATCGCCTTCCGACGGCGGCAGTGAAGGCGCGCCACTGACCCGGTTCCTCCACCCGGGGTCGCGGCTGAGGCCGGTGACGCCCAGGTCGGCGAAGTACCGCAGGTGATCGGCAATCTCTCGTGACATGTCGCTCAGGCCTTCGCCGATTTGCCAGCTGCGGCGACGGTGGCCAGCAACTGTTCCACCCGGTCGAGAATGCGGGCGGCCACGGCGCTCTTGCTCTGGAGCGGCACCTCTTCGACCGCGGTTGCCGACACCAGCGACACGGCGTTGGTGTCGACGTCGAACCCGGCGCCTGGCAGCGACACGTCGTTGGCGACCATCAAATCGACGGCCTTCTTCGCGAGCTTCCCTTGCGCATACTTCACCACGTCGTGTGTTTCGGCGGCGAAGCCAACGAGCACCGGCACGCCGTGCGCGCGCGACGGCAGGCGGCCGACGTCGCCAAGAATGTCCTTGGTGCGCGTGAGCGTGATTGTCACGTCACCGTCGCCCTTCTTGACCTTCTGTGAAGACGGGTCAGCCGGTGTGTAGTCGGCGACCGCTGCCGCCATGATCACCGCATCCTGTTCATGAGCGCGCGCCATCACCGCGGTGTGCATCTCGGCCGCGCTGCGCACGGCGATCACGTTGGCGCCATGGGGAGTTGCGAGGCCGGTCGGGCCACTGACCAGGGTGACGTCCGCGCCACGGCGTAGCGCCTCGGCCGCCAGGGCATATCCCATGCGTCCACTCGACCGGTTGCCGACGAAGCGAACCGGATCGATGTCTTCGTAGGTCGGTCCGGCGGTCACCATGACGCGGCGTCCCACGAGCGTGCCGCCTGCGCCCTTCGACCGCAACACCTGCTCGGCCGCCGCCACCACGTCTTCGGGTTCCGCAAGGCGGCCCTTGCCAATCCAGCCGCACGCCAGGTAGCCCGAACCCGGATCCACGACATGAACGCCCCGAGCGATCAACGTCTCGAGGTTCTTCGCCACCGCGGGATGCTCGAACATGTTGGTGTTCATCGCGGGCGCAATCAGCACGGGCGCGCGCGTGGCAACGAACAGGGACGACAGAAAGTCGTCGGCCAGGCCGTTGGCAAACTTGCCGACCGTGTTGGCGGTGGCCGGCGCCACCAGCAGCAAGTCAATGTTCGAGGCAATCGAGATGTGCTCGATGTCGGCGTTGGCGCCCGCCTTCCACTGGTCGGTGATCACCTCGCGCCGGGTGATGGCTTCGAAGGTGAGAGCGCCAACAAACTGGGTGGCCGAGCGCGTCATGATCGCCACCACCTCGTGGCCGTTCTTCTGAAGTCCGCGCGCGATCTCGACCGCCTTGTAGGCGCCGATGCCGCCGGTTACGCCGAGTGCGATCAATGCCATGGCTTAGCTCTCGAACGACTTGATGATTTCTTCCGCAATCGGGCCCATGCGATGCTTGCGCGAACGCTCGGCAGCGATGATCTCCTGCAGCCGCACCACCGTCGGCTCCAGCCGGTCGTTGATCACGACGTAGTCGTAGTCAACGTAGGCGCCCACTTCGGCGCGGGCCGCCGCCAACCGTCGCTGCATGGCGCCTTCGCTGTCGGCGCTGCGGCCCCGCAGGCGGCGCTCGAGAATCTGGAACGACGGCGGCAGCACGAAAATGGCGGTCTGGTCGATGCCGGTCGCCTTGACTTGCCGCGCTCCCTGGACGTCGATCACCAGCACGACATCCTGGCCCGAGGCCAGCAACGCTTCGGTGTCGGGCCGGCAGGTGCCATACAGGTTGCCGAACACGTCGGCCCACTCCAGGAACTCTTGCCGTTCGATCATGCCTTCGAAGTGGGACCGGCTGACAAAATTATAATCGACGCCATCGCGCTCGCCGGCGCGCGCCGCACGCGAGGTGTACGAGCGCGACAGGCGCAGGTTCGGCAGAATCTGCACGAGCCGCTCGGCCAGCGTGGTCTTGCCGGTTCCTGAAGCGGCGGAGATGATGAACAGCAGCCCGTGATGGGAGGTGGGCATCATCGGCGCGTCTTATTCAACATTCTGCACCTGCTCGCGCATCTTCTCCATCTCGGCCTTCGCCTGAATCACGACTTCCGAGACCTGCAGCCCATCGGCCTTCGAGCCGATGGTGTTGATCTCGCGATTCATCTCCTGCAGCAGGAAGTCGAGCTTTCGGCCGCAGGGCTCCGGGCTGTCGGAAAGCGCATCCCAGTGCGCCAGGTGTCCGTGAAAGCGGGTCACCTCTTCACTGATATCCGATCGCTGCGCGACCCGCACGACTTCCTGCGAGAGCGACGCCTGGTCGATGGGCAGCGCGCCGGCCAGTTCGCGTGCACGTTCCATCAGCCGCGCTTCCAGATCGACGCGGCCCTTGTCGGCGGCCGCGGCAATCCTGAGAATCAGGTCGGCCAGCAGCGCCTTGCGGGCATCCAGATCGATCCGCAGGTGTTGCCCTTCCCGCACGCGCATGGTTTCGAGCTGGACGATGGCCTCGTCAACGGCGGCTTCGACCGGCGCGCCGAGCGCCTCGGCGAGCGCTCCGGCCTCGGGCATCTGCTCCTGAATCGTCAGCGCCTGCGGCAATCTCAGCAAGTCCCCCGGCGTTAGCATTCCGGTGATCAGGCCCTGCGTTCGCGCCTGCTCCATGGCAGCCGACAACGCCTGGGCGAACTCGGCATTTAACTCGATGCGCGGCGCAGACGATTGCCGGCCCTGCAGGGACACGCCGATCTCGACGCGGCCGCGGCCGATGCGCTTCTGCACCAGGGCGCGCAGGGGCGGCTCGAGCGACGCCAGCGGCGTCGGCAACCGCAACTGCAGGTCGAGAAAGCGGTGATTGACGGCGCGAATCGTCACTCCGATCGTGCCCCGCTCATCGTCGCGCGTGAGTGAGGCAAAACCGGTCATGCTCTTGATCATAAGGTGCTCTCGGCCCTCAGCTTGCGGCCCGTCCTGAGCGTCGCCGCCGGGCTATCGGGATTGATTTCCTTGGTCTCGGGACGCGTCTCGAGCAGCTGCATCTGGTGCAGCCGCGCATAGGCGCCGTTGGGCCGCTGCACCAACTCGTCGTGCTTGCCGATTTCAACCACCCGGCCGCGCTCGAGCACGACGATGGCGTCGGCTTTCTGCACGGTCGACAGCCGGTGCGCGATCACAAACGACGTGCGGTTCATCATCAAGGTCGTGAGCGCCTGCTGTACGAGGCGTTCCGACTCGGAATCGAGGGCCGAGGTCGCTTCGTCGAGGATCAGTAACGGCGAGTTCTTGAGCAACGCCCGGGCGATCGCCAGGCGCTGGCGCTGGCCGCCCGACAGGCGCTGGCCGCGTTCGCCAATCGTCGTTTCGTAGCCCTGTGGCTGCAAGGCGATGAAGTCGTGGGCATTGGCAGCCCGCGCCGCGGCCTCGATCGCCGCCACCGACGCACCGGGCGTGCCGTAAGCGATGTTGGCGGCGATCGTGTCGTCGAACAGCACGGTCTCCTGGGTCACCATGCCGATTTGCGCGCGCAGCGACGCCAGCGTGACGTCGCGAATGTCACGCCCGTCCACCGTGATGGCGCCACTCGTCACGTCGTAAAAACGCGGCAGCATGTTCACCAGGGTGGTCTTGCCGGCGCCGCTGCGGCCGACGATCGCCACCATCTGCCCGGCGCGCACCGACAACGACACACCGCGCAGCGTGCTGCGGCCGTGACCGTCCTCGTAACCGAAACTGACGTCGTTGAACTCGATGGCGCCCGTGAACGGCGGCAGCGGCACCGCGCCCTCGCGCTCGCGCACCTCGGTATGGGTGTCAAGCAGCTCGAAGATCCGCTCCGAGGCCGCCATCGCCTGCTGCAGGTTGGCATTGACCCGCGACAGCTTCTTGATGGGCCCGTACATCAGGAGCAAGGCGGCAAGGAACGACGTGAACTCGCCGGCCGTGAGCCGGCCTTGCGCAATTTCGCGGCTGCCGTACCACAGAGCGCCGGCGATCGCGACGCCACCGAGAAACTCCATCAAGGGCGGCAGCGTCGCCAGCACGCGTGTGACCTTGAGGTTGGTGCGGAACAAGGTTGCCGACGCGCGCTCGAACTTGGTCGCCTCGCGGCCCTCCGCGCCGAACGCCTTGACGATGCGATGGCCGGTGAAGGCCTCGCCCGCCACGTGCGACATGTGTTCCTGCGCTTCCTGGCTCCAGCGCGAGACCGTGCGCACACGCTTGCCGAGACGGACGATCGGGTAGACCACCAGCGGCGCCGCCGTCATGCACACCAGCGCGAGTTTGGCGTCGTAGTAAAACAACAGCCCGGCGCAGCCGACCAGGGTCAGCGACTCGCGCGCGAGATCGCCGATTGTCTCAGAGACCGCGCGCTGCACCATGCCAACGTCGTTGTTGATGCGCGAGAGCAACTGCCCCGCCGTCCGGCGCGCGAAGAAAGCCGCCGACTGGTCGAGCATGTGGCGGAACAACTGGTTGCGCACCATCATGACGACCCGGTGCCCGAGGCCCTCCATCAGGTAACTGGAAAAATAGGAGCCGAGTCCCTTCAGCAGGTAGACGATTAGAATCGCCGCCGTGATCGCCGCCAAGTTACCCTGCGTCGTCAGCACGTCATCGATGATCGGCTTGATGAGATAAGCAAGCGCCGCCGACGACGCGCCGTACACGACCATGGCCACTGCCGCGCCGGTGATCACCGCCTTGTGGGGGGTGGCGTAGCGGAGGAGGCGCAGAAAAGGGTTCATCAGCGGGTGTCAGACACCCTATACCCTCTCGGATGGGTCGAATGCCACTGCCAGGCGTGGCGCACGATCACCTCGAGGTCGGCATAGCGAGGCGTCCATTTCAGCTCGCTCTGGGCGCGATCGCTCGCCGCGTAGAGGCGGGCCGGGTCGCCGGCGCGCCGGGGCGCGGCCTCCCAGGCGACGGGCTTGCCGACCACGCGGCTCACGGTATCGATCACGGCGCGCACCGACTGCGGCGTGCCGGTGCCGATGTTGTAGGCCGCCGAGGGTGCGCCGTTCTCGAGTGCCGCCAGCGCGCACAGGTGCGCCTCGGCAAGGTCGCAGACGTGGATGTAGTCGCGCAGGCAAGTGCCGTCGGGCGTCGGATAGTCCTCGCCGAAGACCTTCAGTGGCGTGCCTCCGTTGGCAGCCTGAATCGCGAGCGGAATGAGATGAATCTCGTGCGCGTGATCCTCGCCGATGGTGCCATCGGGATGCGCGCCGGCGGCGTTGAAATAGCGCAGCGCCATCCAGCGCAACCCATACGCGCGCTCGAGATGCGGCAACGCGCGTTCGATGGTCAGCTTGGTCTCGCCATAGGCGTTGATCGGCTGCTTTTCAAGCGTCTCGACAATCGGCACGCTTGCCGGCTCGCCGTAGACGGCGCAGGTCGACGAAAACACGAACCGCTTGACCTCGGCCGCCCGCATCGCCTCGAGCACCCCCAGGGTGCCGACCACGTTGTTCTGGTAATAGTCGATTGGCTTCTGCACCGACTCGCCGACCGCAAGCCAGGCGGCGAAGTGCATGACGGCGTCGGCGCGGTGGTCCACCAGCAGGCGGCGAACCGTCTCGACATCGTGAATGGCGGCGCGCACCAGCGGCACGCCGGCGGGCACCGATTCGGCGTGACCCGCCGACAGATCGTCCAGCACGGCCACGGCGTGGCCGGCATCCACCAGGGCGCGGACCGCGTGGCTGCCGATGTAACCCGCGCCCCCGGTCACGACAATACGAGACATGGCTACCGTCCGATCGAGAAGTAAGTGAAGCCCTGCGCCTTCATCTGGTCCGGCTGGTAGATGTTGCGGCCATCGAACACCACCGGCGTCCGCATCAGCTTCTTGATGCGCGCGAAGTCGGGTTCACGGAACTCCTGCCACTCGGTAATCACGGCCAGCGCGTCGGCGCCCTTGAGGGCATCGTAGTTGCGGTTGCTGTAGGTGATGCGGGTGCCGAAAATGGTCTTGGCCACCTTGGTCGCTTCAGGATCGTAGGCCTGGATCTTGGCGCCCTTGGCGAGTAGCGCTTCGATGATCGGCACCGACGGCGCCTCGCGCATGTCGTCGGTCTTCGGCTTGAAGGCAAGGCCCCACACGGCGATGGTCTTGCCCTTGAGGGACGCGCCGAAGTGCGCCTCGATCTTCTTCACGAGCACCCGCTTCTGGCTCTCGTTAACCGCATCGACTGCCTTCAAGATCTTGAAGTCGTATTTCTTGTCGGCCGAGAACTTGGTGACCGCCTTGACGTCTTTTGGAAAGCAACTGCCGCCGTAACCAACGCCGGGGAACAGGAACGAGGTGCCGATGCGGCGGTCCGAGCCCACTGCCTGTCGCACGCGATCGACATCGGCGCCGAACAGGTCGCACACGTTGGCAATTTCGTTCATGAACGAGATCTTGGTCGCCAGGAAGGCGTTGGAGGCGTACTTGGAGAGTTCCGCGCTCGGGCAGTCCATCACCATGATCGGCGCGCCGGTGCGGGTGAACGGCTTGTGGAGCTTGACCATCAGGTCGGCGGCGCGCGGGTCTTCCGCGCCAATCACCACGCGATCGGGCTTCATGAAATCGTCGACCGCCGCACCCTGCTTGAGGAACTCGGGATTGCTAACCACGCTGAAAGGATGCGTCGTTTCGCGGCGCACGACCTCACGCACCTTCTCGGCGGTGCCAACCGGTACCGTGCTCTTGTTGACGATGACCTTATAGCCGTTCATGGCGCGGGCAATCTCGCGAGCCACGCCCATCACATGACGGAGATCGGCCGAGCCGTCTTCGCCTTGCGGCGTACCGACGGCAATGAAGACCACCTCGGCGGCACGCACGGCCTTCGGCAACTCGGTTGTGAACACCAGCCGGCCTTCGGTCTTGTTGCGTTTGACCATTTCTTCCAGGCCGGGTTCGTAAATTGGCACCTTGCCGCGCCGAAGCATGCGAACTTTGGCTGCGTCCTTGTCGACGCAGGTAACATCGTTGCCAGACTCGGCCATACAGGCGCCAAGCACGAGTCCCACATAGCCGGTTCCCACCACCGCGATCTTCATCCCGCCTCCAAAACACAAAAGCGTATCACCCGAGGTGTAGGCTGTCAACATACTGAACCACAAGGACTTGCTGGTCTTGTGATACCTCTTCTGGTACCCTCCTCGCGGTGCGGATCTTGCTCGATTACCGTCCGGCGTTACGCGAACGGACGGGCGTCGGCGAGTTCGTTCACGAGCTGGCCCGAGCGCTCTGCACTGGGTCGGATTCCCGCGATCAGGTCACGCTGTTCACGAGTTCCTGGAAAGATCGCCCCGCGCCGACTCTTGCGTCGCAGGTGCCGGGCGCCCGGATCGCCGACGTGAAGGTGCCAGTTCGTGCGCTCACCTGGGGATGGAATCGAATGGAATGGCCGCCGGTCGAGTGGCTGGCCGGCGAGCACGACGTCGTGCACAGCCAGAGTCCGATGCTCATCCCGGCCTCCTCTGCCGCAAGCGTCGTGACCATTCACGACCTCGACTTCCTGCGGCATGCCGACCAGATGTCGGCCGAGATTCGCCGCGACTACCCGAAACTGGCACGCTCGCACGCCGCCAGGGCCGACGCCATTGTCGTGTCGTCGAACTACGCCGCAGGAGAAGTGGCCCGCGAGCTGGGAGTGATGCCGTCCCGCGTGCACGTGTGCCCGCCTGGGCGTCCCGACTGGTCGGCCTCTGTTGCGGCCCGTCAGGCAGCGCGCCGCGGCACCGACATCCTGTTCCTCGGTACGTTGAACCTGCGCAAGAACGTCGGCACGCTGCTCGAAGCGTATGCGCGGCTGCGCGCCCAGGTGGCCAATGCTCCGCGGCTGGTGCTGGCCGGGCACACGACACCGGCGTCGGCGCGCTGGGAAAAGCGCGCGAACGAGGCCCCGCTCGCCGGACATGTCGAGATTACCGGCTACGTCGACACGGCGCGGCGCATCGAACTGTTCGCGAACGCACGCATGTTGGTGCTGCCCTCCTACGAAGAGGGGTTCGGCCTGCCGGTGCTCGAAGCCATGGCCTGCGGCGTTCCGGTCGTCGTGTCAGCGCGCGGCTCGCTTCCGGAGGTCGCTGGCGGGGCCGCCGAGCCCATCGACCCCGACGATGCCGAGGCGATGACGGCCGCCATGCGAGGTCTACTGGACGAGCGGCATGCCGAGTCGGCATCGCAGCGCGGGCTGCTGCAGGCATCGCAGTACAGCTGGGCGGCGTGCGCGGCCGCCGCGCGAAAAGCCTACGCCTCTGCCATGGAGGTCCATGCGCATCGCCGTTGACGCACGCGAGCTGTGCGGCCATCCGACCGGCGTCGGGCGCTACCTTGGCGAGTTATTGGCCGAGTGGGCCACCAATGCTGATGCGAACCGGCACGAGTGGACGCTTTATGCGCACGCCGCGCCACAGGTGCCGGCGGCATGGCGCGGCAAGATCACGGTCGTGCCCGGCGGCGGCGGCTCGTCGTGGGAACAATGGGCCTACCCGCGCGCGCTCGCCGCACACCGACCCGACGTCTTGTTTGCGCCAGCCTATTCGGCACCGCTGACGGCGCCCGCACCCGTGGTGCTGACCGTTCACGACGTCTCGTTCTACGCGCATCCCGAATGGTTCTCGAAGCGCGAGGGAACGCGGCGGCGGCTCCTGACCGGCTGGTCGGCCCGGCGCGCCAAGGTCGTGCTCACTGACACGGCATTTTCACAGGGCGAAATCGCCCGCCACATCGGCCTGCCAGCCTCGCGCGTGCAGGTCATACCGCTCGGCATCCGCACGCCCGTTCAACTGGCGCCAGGCGCCGCTACGCGGCCGCGTGAGCCAATCGTGTTATACGTTGGCTCGGTGTTCGAGCGACGAAGGGTCGATCAGTTGATGACGGCGTTCGAGCTGGTGGCCGACCAGGTGCCGTCGGCGCAGCTCGAGGTGGTCGGCGACAACCGGACGCGTCGGCCGCGAATCGACATCGAGGCGCTGCGCCAGCAATCACGCCACCGCGATCGCATCCACCTGCACTCCTATGTAGATGACGCGACACTTGCCGGCTTGTATGCTCGGGCGTCGGTCTTTGCTTTCCTGTCGGAATACGAGGGCTTCGGCCTGACGCCACTGGAAGCGCTGGCCGCGGGGGTTCCACCGGTCCTGCTCGACACGCCGGTCGCGCGCGAGACAGCCGGCGCCGCGGCCCACTACGTGCCGGCGACTGCGGGCCGCGACGCGATTGCCGCGGCGCTGGTCGCGGTGCTCACCAAAGAGGATGTGCGCCGCGACATTCTCGCGCACGCGTCAGCGGTGCTAAGGCAATATCAATGGCCGGCCACGGCCGCGTGCACGCTGGCCGCGATCGAGGGTGCTGCGATTGGCAGATAATCTCTTCTCCCTCGCCATCATCATCGTCACCTACAACTCCGCGACGGAGATCGGGCCGTGCCTCGACTCACTGGTCGGCCATACCGCTCCATTCCCGACGACCATCACGGTGGTTGACAATGCGTCAAGCGACGGCACCGCCGACCTGGTGCGGCGAGGCTGGCCGAGCGTGCAGGTAATCGCCTCGCCGGTAAACGGCGGTTTCTCGCGCGCCAATAACATCGGCATCCGCGCGACCAGCGGCGACTACGTGCTGCTGATGAATCCCGACACAGTCGCTCCGCCGGGTGCGATCCAGACGCTGGTGCGGGGATTGGCCGCCCACCCTGATGCGGCCATTGCGGGTGCCCGGTTGCTCAGCGATACCGGGTTTCCGGAACTGTCGTGGGGCGACCCGATCGGTCCATGGAACGAGCTCAAGCGAAAGGTGTTGTCGACCCTTTATCACCGCAAGATTCGCCACATCGTCCGCAAGGTCGACAAGTTGAGCCGCCAGGCGCGCGAAGTGGCATGGGTCAGCGGCGCCTGCATGGTCATCCGCCGGCTCGACCTCGAGGCTGTCGGCCTGCTCGACGAGCGCTATTTCAATGTACACCGAGGACGTCGACCTGTGCGCCGCGATGACGAAACGCGGCCGCTCGGTGTTGTATGTGGCCGGTGCCGAAGTGCTGCACTATCGCGGGCGCTCGGCCGCCCGTAATCCCGAGACCGAGCGGCTGTACCGCAAGAGTCACGTGGCCTACTACGACAAGCATCTGCCGCGCTGGTCGGGACTGCTCCGCAGCTACCTGAAGTTGACCGGCAAGCCGCACGCGGAGTGACCATGCGCATCGCGATCGACGCGCGGAAGCTGCGCGACTTCGGCATCGGCACCTACATACGCAACATCCTGATCGAGTTGTCGCGCCTCGACCAGGTGACCGACTACGTCGTGCTGTGCCGGCCGGACGATCAGGATTCAGGCGACGTGCTGGGCCGCAACTTCCGCATGGTGCCGGAGACGGCGCCCACCTATTCGATCGCCGAGCAGTTTCGCATTCCGCTGTCGCTCGCGCGCGAAGGGGTGCAACTGGTCCACGAACCGCACTACGTGCTGCCGCCGGCCATTCGTTGCCGCTCGGTAGTGACCATTCACGACTGCATCCACCTGATGTTTCCGCAGTACTTGCCGAGCAAGCTGGCCTACGTCTACGCGAAGGGGTCGATGTGGAGCGCGACGCGAAAGGCTGATCGCGTGCTCACGGTGTCGGAAGCCTCGAAGCGTGACATCTTGCGATTCTTCGACATCCCGCCCGAGAAGGTCGAGGTGATCTACAACGCGATTGACGAGCGTTTTCTTGGCGCCGCCGACGCCAACCGCATGGATCTGACGCGCCAGCGCTACCAACTCGACCATCCGTTTGTGCTGTACGTCGGCAACATCAAGCCGCACAAGAACATCGAGCGCCTGGTCGAAGCGTTTGCGATCGCGAGGCGCAGCGGCCCCGACGACCTCAAGCTGATCGTCATTGGCGATGAGCTGTCGAAGTATCCGGTGCTGCGCCAGTCGGTGCATCGCCACAAGCTCGACAAGCATGTGCGCTTTCTCGGCTTCCAGCCGCAAGAGACGCTGGCCGCGTTCTACCGGCTCGCTCGCGCGTTCGTGTTCCCGTCGCTCTACGAGGGCTTCGGGCTGCCACCGCTCGAAGCGATGGCGTGCGGCACGCCAGTCGTTACTTCCAACGTCTCGTCCCTGCCGGAAGTGGCGGGTGGCGCCGCGCTGCTGGTCGATCCCCACGATTCCGACGCGATTGCCGACGGCATCGTGCGGGCGGTGACCGACGACACATTGCGCGCCGAGCTGATCAGGAAGGGCCTGGCCCGCGCCCGCGATTTCTCGTGGCAACAAAGCGTCGGCAAGATCCACAAGATCTACATGGACGTGGCGGCCCGCTAGTGCGCGTCGCCCTCATCCACGACTGGATCACCGGCATGCGCGGTGGGGAGAAAGCGCTCGAAGTCTTCTGCGAGCTGTTCCCGGCCGCCGACCTGTTCACGCTGGTCTACTTGAAGGGCACGGTCACGCCCATCATCGAGCGCCGGCTGGTCAAGAAGTCGCCGATCCACTGGCTGCCGTTCGCCGGCAGGCTCTATCGACAATACCTGCCGCTCTTTCCGATGGCGGTCGAGCAATTCGACCTGGATGGCTACGACCTGGTCATCAGCACGAGCCACTGCGCCGCCAAGTCGGTGGTGGTCACCGGACGCGCCAGGCATCTGTGCTACTGCCTCACACCCATGCGTTATGCGTGGGACCAGTTCGATGCCTATTTCGGGCCGGAACGCGTCGGCGCGGTGCCAAGCGCGCTGCTGCGGCCCGTGCTGGCCAGCCTGGCCCGGTGGGACCGCGCCACCGAGGGCCGGGTACACCGCTATCTCGCTATCTCTCAATATGTTGCGCGAAGGATCGCGCTGTACTATAATCGTCAATCGACCCTTGTGCATCCACCGGTCGACACCGATTTCTATAGCCCCGCCTCGGAAGAGGCGGTGACCGCCGTGCCGCAACCGCAATCACCCGATCACCAGCGCACCCAACCCCCACATTTTCTCGTGGTGTCCGCACTAGTGCCATACAAGCGCGTTGACCTTGCCATGATGGCCGCCCGCCGCGCCGGCATGCGCCTGACGGTCGTCGGCAGCGGACCCGAGCGGCAAAACCTCGAGCGCCTCGCCGGCGATGGCATTGAACTCGCCGGCTGGCGTTCGGACGAAGAGATCCGCGACTTGTATCGCACCTGCACCGCTGCAATTCTGCCCGGTGAAGAAGACTTCGGCATCGTACCGGTCGAGGCTCAGGCCTGCGGCCGTCCGGTCGTGGCGCTCGGGCGCGGCGGCGTTCTCGACACGGTGATCGATGGCGAGACCGGCGTGCTGTTTGGCGAGACTACCGTGGAGTCGCTCGAGGCCGGCCTGCGGCGCGCGGCAGCCGCGGCCTGGGATCCGGTCCGTATTCGAGCGCATGCCGAATCCTTTTCCCGGCACCGCTTCATCGCCGCGATCGAACACGTAGTGGACGACACCATGCAGGCTCCCGCAGGCACGCGATGGTAAGGCGTCACAACCGGTTGCTGGTGGCGTTTCACGTCACGACCGATGCGGTCATGGGCATGGTGGCCTTCCTGCTGGCCTACGTCCTGCGCTTCGAAGCTGGCCTGTTCGAGATCACCCGCGGGCAGCCGCCCATTGAGCAGTACTTCGGAGTGCTGCCGTTCGTGGCCCTGGTCGTGCCAATCGGTTTTCACTTCCAGGGTCTTTATCGCCTCCGCCGCGGCCGCTCGCGGATTGACGATTTCTTCAACGTGCTCGTCGGCAGCATCTTTGCGGTCGTCCTCGGCATTGTCAGCACCCTCTACTTCCAGGCCTACTACGCCTCGGATGTCCAGCGCGACATTGGCGCCTTCGAAGTGTCGCGCCTGGTGTGGGGTGTGTTCCTGTTCTGCAACATCGTCGCCGGCTACCTCTCGCGCAAGTTCATCCGCGAGGCGCTGGAACGGCGCTGGCTCGCCGGCGTTGGCCTGCGGCGCATCCTGATTGCCGGCGCCGGTGATCTCGGCCGCATCGTCGCCGATCGCATGCTCGAGCACCGCGAGCTCGGCTACCAGCTGGTCGGATTCGTGGATGACAAGGCGGGCGGCGATCACCTGGGCTACCGCGGGCTGCCGCTGCTCGGCTCGCTCAGCGAAGCCGCCGCCATTGTCGCCAACGAGAAAATCGACGACCTGTACGTCGCGCTGCCGCTCGAAGAGCACATGAAGCTGCTTGACCTGGTCGAGTCGACCAGCCGCGAGGGCGTCGACGTCAAAGTCGTGCCCGACCTGCTGCAGTTCATTGCGCTCCGCGCGCGGCTCGAAGATCTCGACGGCGTCCCCGTCATCAACCTTAACGACGTGCCGCACCAGGGCCTGAGCGCCTTCATCAAGCGCGCGCTCGACATCCTGATATCGGCCGGCGCGCTGGCGACGATGGCGATTCCGGGCCTGCTGATCTCGTGGCTGATCAAGCGCGGCTCGCCCGGCCCGGTGTTCTACACCCAGGAGCGCATGGGCCTGGACGGCAAGCAGTTCGAGGTCTACAAGTTCAGGACCATGCCGCTCGATGCCGAGCCTGAAGGCCCGGTGTGGGGCGATGAGATCGACCCGCGCGCCACCGGCATTGGCGCCTGGCTCAGGCGTCATGACCTCGACGAGTGGCCGCAGTTCTGGAACGTGCTGGTCGGCGAGATGTCGATTGTCGGCCCGCGGCCAGAACGGCCGTTCTTCGTCGAGCAGTTCAAGCATCGCATTCCGCAGTACATGCTGCGCCACAAGGTGAAGGCCGGCATTACCGGTTGGGCGCAGGTCAACGGCTGGCGCGGCAACACCTCGCTCGAGAAGCGCATTGAGTACGACCTCTATTACATCGAGAACTGGTCTGTGACCCTGGACATCAAGATTATGTGGCTGACCCTGATCCGCGTGCTGACCCCGAACCGCGGGGCCGCTTAATGGTTCGTTTCAGCCGATCTGACGGTGTGCCCACCGTTCCTCACCGCGTCAGGGGCCGTTCCTACGGACCGGCCCCGTGTGAAGTCGAAGGGATATTTTCTTAAGATGCCGCGCGTAGTTATCACCGGCGCCGCCGGATTCATCGGTTCGCACCTGTCGGAAGCGCTGCTCGATCGGGGCTACTCGGTGGTCGGCGTCGACAACCTGCTGACGGGCGACCTGGCCAACATCGCGCACCTGCGCGATCGTAATTTTCAGTTCATCCGCCACGACGTCACCAACTACATCGACATCGATGGCCCGGTCGACTTCGTGCTGCACTGGGCGAGCCCGGCCAGCCCGATCGACTACCTCGAACTGCCGATTCCGACGCTCAAGGTCGGCGCGCTCGGCACCCACAAGGCGCTCGGCCTGGCCAAGGCCAAGGGTGCGACCTTCATGATCGCCTCGACCTCCGAGGTCTATGGCGACCCGCTCGAGCACCCGCAAAAAGAAACCTATTGGGGCAACGTCAACCCGATTGGCCCGCGCGGCGTTTACGACGAGGCCAAGCGCTTTGCCGAAGCCATGACGGTGGCCTATCGCCGCTTTCACAACCTTGATACCAAGATTGTCCGCATCTTCAACACCTATGGCCCGCGCATGCGCATTCGTGACGGCCGCGCCGTGCCGGCCTTCATGTCACAGGCCTTGCTGAACCAGGACGTGACGGTATTCGGCGACGGCAGCCAGACCCGCAGCTTCTGCTACATCAGCGACCTGGTTGACGGCCTGATTCGCCTGATGCTCTCGAAGGAGAACGATCCGATCAACATCGGCAACCCGCAAGAGATGACGATTGAGCAGATCGCGCGCCAGATCATCGCGATGACCGGCTCGACCAGCAAGA
>JANMUX010000528.1:0-2191 GCA_031392125.1 Acidobacteriota bacterium
AGCCGAAGCCGGCGGAGGCGTGCGCATCTACGTGCCCGGGTACGGCGACATGATGCCGAGCACCTCAAACGCCTTCGTGCTCGCGGCCGCGATGAAGAAACACAACATCAAGCCGGTCTACGACATCTGGATCTGTGGCACTGCCGGTGAGGAAGGTAAGGGCAACCTGGCCGGGGTCAAGCAGCTCTACGGCTTCGACCAGAAGTCCGGCACCGGATCTAATCCCCTCAACATCGTCGCCAACTTCGGCCTCGAGGGCGGCGGTACCGTGAACTTCCTCGGCAGCTACCGTTTCGAGATGAAGTTCAAGGCGCCGGTGCCACGCGGAGGCGGGAGCGGTCCGAGTGCGCCTGAGGCGATGGCCGCGGCGATCGCAAAGATTGCGGACGTCAAGACCCCGTCGGAGCTCCGGGAGGGCGCGCCGCGCACCACCTACACCGTCGGCCGCGCGAGCTGCGAACCACCGCCGGCTGGCCGCACCGTTGTGCCGAGTTGCTCGCTCGAGGTTGACATGCGTTCGCCGCGCAAGGAACCGCTCGACGAGATACGCCAGACAATTGAGCCCATGTTCCAGGCGGGCGCGACGGCGGAGAACGCCAGGTACGGACGCAAAGATGGCGGCCCCGAAGGGATCACCCTGGAGCTGATGTGGTACGGTTTGCGGCCGGCGTTCGTGGCGGACAGCGTCGACAACGTGGCTGTGCATGCGGGTCTTCAGTCGGGCATCCAGCTGGGGGTCCTCACGTCTCCGATGGTCGGCACCGGCTCCGGCAGCTTGAACGACAACGTGCCGGCCAACACCGGCATCCCGACTTATCAGTTCAGCCTGGCGTCCTCGGCCGCCGGCGCCGGCGGACACGCGTTCTGGGAGTGGGGCACTCGAGGCGCGCCTGCGACGGAGGTGGCCCGCATGCACCGCGTGCTCACGGCAGCGTTGATCGTGTCGGGATTCCACGCTGCTGACGGCACAGTCGTGCAACCGTCCGTCGGTCCCATCGGCAAGCGGACGCGCGAAGTCGCGCGCTAATACTGGAGCATATGGTCATGAAGCGTCTGATTTATTCGCTCGCATTCATCGTCGGCGTTGCCGCGACCGGCACGCCCGCCTTCGCCCAGCAGTCGCGCGGGTTGCGCGTCGAGTTCCAGGGACCTGGGGGCCATAGTTCCGGCGCCTATGGACGCGTTAGCGCCCTGCACGCCGCCGCTCGTGCGGTTATCCTGATTCAACAGGCGCTGCCCGCCGGCAGTTACCAGATCACGAACCTGACCGGCGGGAACTCCGTCAATTCGATCGCGTCCGACGGTCTCATCGAGATGAAGCTGACCGCCGCAAATGCCGCCGCGCACCAGAAGCTCGTAGCGGCCGTGACGAAGGCGGCGGCTGAAGGCGCTGACGCTGAGAATAAGTTCCGAGGCGTGAAGGCCGGCGACCTGACGAGCGGAGCGCCGGCGACGGTCCGGTCTGTCGTCACGCCGTTCTGAAGCAAGGCGGTGGTGACAGGCGAATTGCCGCAACGCGCCAGGACACTTCCCTCTCTAAGCAAACACGAGCATTCACACCTAAAATCCGTAGATCCTGTCGCTAATTTCAATTCTGTAACGCGGCAAGGATGAGGTCGGCCTCCTTTCGGTCCGA
The DNA here is from genome assembly GCA_031392125.1 of Acidobacteriota bacterium. Lineage (GTDB taxonomy): Bacteria > Acidobacteriota > Vicinamibacteria > Vicinamibacterales > UBA2999 > 12-FULL-67-14b. Next base: position 1,637 of record JANMUX010000528.1, read on the forward strand.
ATCACCTTGCCTCGTGAATGCGGGGATCGTAGGCTGGGACGCCCTGCGCCCATGGGTCAGGATTGCTGACTCGCCGCAGATATTTCTGAAGGGAAATGCTCCATGCGCTTCTGTGCCCCCCGTGTACATCTTTCGCGGCTCATGCTGCTGTTGCTCTCTGCCATTCCGGCGTTGGTCGGACCGGTGACTGCGCAAGTCGCCGGCCGCAATGTCAACATGGTCACTGGCGGATCGTTCCCCGGTGGCGACCCGTTCCTGCAAAAACAGAACGAGCCATCGCTCGCGATCTCGACGCGCAACCCGTGTCATCTGCTCGCTGGCGCCAATGACTATCGCGCCGTCCAGCTCCCCGGACTGCCCGAGGAAAAAGAAGTTGGCGATGCGTGGCTGGGTTGGTACGAATCCACCGACTGCGGCGCCACGTGGTACAGCACGCTCGTTCCGGGCTACCTACAAGATGCGTCGCAAGCGGGTTTGGCGTCCCCGGAACGAGGGTGCTGTACCACGTGGCGCCGCAGTCGGTGGATTCGTACCAGCCCAGCCACGCATCGCCAA
>JANMUX010000530.1:0-5158 GCA_031392125.1 Acidobacteriota bacterium
GCGATCTGCGAGCGCACCGCCAACGGCGGCGCCGAAATCACCAAGCTGGTGGGCACCAGCGCCTGGTACGCACCCGGCGCGTCGGCCGCGCTCATGGTCGAAGCCATTTTGAAGGACCAGAAGAAGATCATGCCGTGCTCGGTCTATCTGCAGGGCGAATACGGCATCAAGGACTTGTTCGTCGGCGTGCCGGTCAAGCTGGGAGCCAAGGGCGTTGAGAAAATCATCGAGATCAAGCTGACGGCCGACGAGCAGGCCGCCTTCAACAAGTCGGCCGGCGCGGTGAAAGAACTGGTCGACGTGATCGGAGTGTGAAACACCCGGGCTAGGTCCCGCTCATCGCACCATGGCCTTCAGGAAGTCCCGGTTCATCCGCGCAATATTGGAAATCGGGATTTCCTTCGGGCACACCGCTTCGCATTCCCCTTCGTTCGAACAGCTTCCAAACCCTTCGCTATCCATCTGATCGACCATCCGGACGACGCGGCGGTGGCGTTCGGCTTCGCCTTGGGGCAACAGGCCCAGGTGGGTGATCTTGGCGGAAGTGAACAGGTGGGCCGCGGCGTTCTTGCAGGCCGCGACACAGGCGCCACAGCCAATACACTGTGCCGAGTCCATGGCGTGATCGGCCACGTCCTTCGCGATGGGCAGGCTGTTGGCGTCTGGCGCGCCGCCCACGTTCATTGAGACGTAGCCGCCGGCGGCGATGATGCGGTCAAACGCCGTGCGGTCAACGACCAGGTCCTTCAGCACCGGGAACGCCTTGGCTCGGAATGGCTCAATGGTGATGGTCTCGCCGTTTCGGAAGCGGCGCATGTGGACCTGGCAGGTGGTCGCGCCCCGGTCGGGCCCGTGGGGAATGCCGTTAATCACCAGCCCGCAGCTACCGCAGATGCCCTCACGGCAGTCAGAGTCGAACGCGATCGGGTCCTGGTCCTTGCGAATCAGGTCTTCGTTCACGACATCGAGCATCTCGAGGAACGACATGTCGGCGTGAACGTTGTCGGCCACGTAGTCCACCAGCCTGCCGGGTTTCTCTGGTCCCGCCTGCCGCCACACTTTCAGCTTCACTGTCATTGCCATATAGCGCCCTGCTACCCCCAAGCCCCTATGTCCTCAAGACCTCAAGACCTCAAGACCGACCAACCTTGAGGCTCCAAAACCTACTTGTAACTCCGCTGCGTCGGATGCACTTCCTCGAACACGAGATCTTCTTTATGCAACTGCGGTTGTGCGCCGACGCCCTTGAATTCCCACGCTGCGACGTATGAGTACTCGTCGTCTTTTCGCAGCGCTTCGCCGTCAGGGGTCTGGAATTCCTCGCGGAAGTGTCCACCGCACGACTCGCGGCGTTCCAGTGCGTCGAGCGCGAGCACTTCGGCAAACTCCATGTAATCGGCTACGCGGCCGGCATAGTCCAGGCCTGGGTTCAGGTTGTTGGCGTCGCCCGGCACGGTGACGTCCTGCCAGAAGGCCTCGCGGAGCTGGCGAATCTGCGCGATGGCATCGGTCAGGCTGGCTTCATTGCGCGCCATGCCGACGTGGTCCCAGCAAATGGTGCCGATCGCACGATGGAACTCGCGCACGGTGCGCTTGCCCTTGACCTGCAGCACTTTGTCGATGCGCGCCTGCGCATCGGCCTTGGCGGCGCCAAACGCGTCATGAGTGGTCGTGACCGGTGGCAGGGGCGTGCCGCCCAGGTAGTTCGCCACTGTGTAAGGCGCGACGAAGTAGCCATCGGCCAGCCCCTGCATCAGCGCGCTGGCACCGAGGCGGTTTGCGCCGTGATCCGAGAAGTTCGCTTCGCCAAGAACGAACAGCCCGGGGATGGTCGACATCAGGTTGTAGTCCACCCACAGGCCGCCCATGGTGTAGTGGACGGCGGGGTAGATGCGCATGGGCACCTGGTAGGGATTTTCGTCCGTGATCCGGGTATACATGTCGAACAGGTTGCCGTAGCGCGCCTTGATGGTGTCGACGCCGCTTCGCTTGATGGCATCAGCAAAGTCGAGGTACACGCTCAGGCCCGAATCCCCCGCGCCTCGACCCTCGTCGCATACCGCCTTGGCCGCGCGCGAGGCCACGTCGCGCGGGACAAGATTGCCAAAGGCAGGGTAGCGCCGCTCAAGGTAGTAGTCGCGCTCGGCGTCTGGAATCTGCGCTGGCGGCCGCCGGTCACCCTGCTGCTTCGGCACCCAAACACGGCCGTCATTGCGCAGGCTCTCGGACATCAACGTCAGCTTCGACTGATGGTCGCCACTGACCGGGATACAGGTCGGGTGAATCTGCGTGAAGCACGGGTTGGCGAAGAACGCGCCACGTTTGTGCGCGCGCCACGCCGCGGTGACGTTCGAGTTCACGGCGTTGGTGGATAAGTAGAACACGGTGCCGTAGCCGCCGGTGCATAGCAGCACCGCATCGGCTTCGTGCGACTCGAGTTCGCCGGTCAACAGGTTGCGGCAGACAATGCCGCGCGCTTGATTATTGACCACCACCAGGTCGAGCATCTCTCGACGTGAACAGATAGACACGGTGCCGGCGTCCACCTGCCGCATCATCGACTGGTAGGCGCCGAGCAACAATTGCTGGCCGGTCTGGCCGCGAGCGTAAAAAGTGCGCGACACCTGCGCGCCGCCAAACGAGCGGTTGTCGAGCAGGCCGCCGTACTCGCGGGCGAACGGCACGCCTTGCGCCACACATTGGTCGATGATGTTCACCGACGCCTGCGCCAGCCGATAAACGTTCGCCTCGCGAGCGCGGTAATCGCCGCCCTTGATCGTGTCGTAAAACAGCCGGTACACACTATCGCCGTCGTTGCGGTAATTCTTGGCGGCGTTGATGCCGCCCTGCGCCGCAATGCTGTGCGCGCGCCGGGGGCTCTCATGAATGCCGAAGACCTTGACCGGGTAGCCGAGCTCCCCGAGCGTGGCCGCCGCCGAGGCGCCAGCCAGGCCGGTGCCGACGACGATCACCTGGAACTTGCGGCGATTAGCCGGGTTGACCAGCTTGTTCTCAAACTTGCGGCGATCCCACTTATCGCCGATTGGCCCGCTGGGTGTCTTCGAATCAAGAATCATGTCAGTTGCGGCCCACGACGAAGGTGAAGATTGGCAGCATGGCAAACCCGGCGGTGATCACGACGGTGAGGAGGCGCCCGGCCCAGATGATGCGCGGGGTCCACCGTGGACTATCAAGGCCGAACGACTGGGCTGCGCTGGAGATCCCGTGCCAGAGATGGAAGCCAATCACCGTCATGCACAGCAGGTAAAAGGCGACGTAGGCGGGGTTGCCGAATACCGCCAGCTGCAGGCGGTAGAGGTCGCGAATGCCTTCAGCCGTCTCGAAATACGGCCCGAACTTGAAAGTCACGAGGTGGGTCACGACAAACAGCAGCGTGATCGTTCCGGTCACGATCATCGTCGTCGACGACAGCGTCTTGCGGCTGCGGTCGTTCTTGGTCTTGGCCCACTTGCGGGTGGTATAGCGCTCGGGGCGAGCGCTGCGATTGGCCAGGGCCATGCCAATCGTCTTGAAAATGTGAAGGAAAAAGATCGCCACCAGGCCGGCTTCAGCGACCAGGATCAGCGGGTTGCTGATCAAGGCGTGGGAATAGTTGTTGAACGCGTCAGGCCCAAGCAGGAAGAGCAGGTTGCCGGCCAGGTGAGAGACCAGGAACAGGAACAGGAACAGGCCCGTGAGCGCAATCAGGAACTTAGTGCCGATGGAGGATGAGAGAGCCTTCTGCGGTGTCATTCAGGGGGTGCCTACGCAATGATGTTAGCACTCGGGAGTCGGGAGTCGGGAACCGGCAGTATGGAACCGGGAGTCGATCGACCACCCTCCTGCTCTTTCGACTCCCACCTGCGGCCTGCCGGTTCCGAATGTAATAAACTAAAGCCCTTCACATGAAAATCCACGAGTACCAAGCCAAAGCTGTCCTCTCCAAGTACGGCGTGCCGGTTCCCCGCGGGGAAGTGGCGTTCACGCCCGAAGAAGTTCACGACATCGCCAAGCGCCTCGGCGGCTCCGTCTCGGTGGTGAAGGCACAGATCCACGCCGGCGGTCGCGGCAAGGCCGGGGGCGTCAAGCTCACCAAGTCGGCCGAAGAGGCTGAAACCGTGGCGCGCGAGCTGCTGGGTAAGACGCTCGTGACCTACCAGACCGGTCCCGGCGGCCAGAAGATTTCCCGGCTGCTCGTGGAAGAGGGCCTGGCCATCGACCGCGAGCTCTACCTCGGCCTCGTCGTCGACCGCTCGACGCAGCGGATCGTGTTGATGGTCAGCAAGGAGGGCGGCGTCGAGATCGAGAAGGTCGCGGAGCAGGCGCCCGAGAAGATCCACAAGGCCGTCATCCATCCGGGCGTGGGACTGCAGCCGTTCCAGGCGCAGAAGCTCGGGTTCGCGGTGGGGCTCAGCGGCGACGCGCTGAAGAAGGGCGTCAGGATGATGCTGGCCCTGTACAAGGCGTTTATCGCCACCGATGCCTCGATTCTCGAAATCAACCCGCTGATTGTCACCGCGAGGGGCGAGCTGCTGGCCCTCGATGCCAAGATGAATTTCGACGACAACGCGATGTATCGGCAGCCGGACATCCGGGAGCTGCGCGACGTCAGCGAGGAAGATCCGCTTGAAGTCGAAGCCTCGAAGTTTTCGCTCAATTACATCCGGCTCGACGGCACGATCGGTTGCATGGTCAACGGCGCCGGTCTGGCCATGGCCACCATGGACATCATCAAGCTCGCGGGCGGAGCCCCGGCGAACTTTCTGGATGTGGGCGGCGGCGCCAACGCGGAGCAGATCCGCAACGCGTTCAAGATCCTGATGTCCGACAAGAACGTGAAAGCGGTGCTGATCAACATCTTCGGCGGCATTCTGCGCTGCGACGTGCTTGCGGCGGGCGTCATTGCGGCGGTGAAGGAACTGGGCGTCCCGGTGCCGATCGTCATTCGCATGAAGGGCACCAACGTCGAGGAAGGCAAGAAGTTGCTCGCCGAAAGCGGGCTGAACTTTGCGACCGCAGATACGATGGGTGAGGCCGCCGACAAGGTCGTCGCGCTCGCGGGAGGGCGCTGATGGCAGTCCTGCTCGACACGAACACGAGGCTGATCGTCCAGGGTCTCACCGGCCGCGAGGGCACGTTCCATGCGAAGGCCGCCGCG
>JANMUX010000001.1:0-9655 GCA_031392125.1 Acidobacteriota bacterium
TGCTACTCCAGTCATCTGCTCGGGTTGGTCACGCTGCGCGACTTCGGCAAGGAGCCGGCCTTCTTCGCGGCGTGGCTGGCGCTCGGCTGGCTGGTTCTACTGAACCGTCACGGTGCGACTTTGTCGCTCGTGACTGCGGCCGCAGTCGGCGGGGTCGTGCTCGGCATCGGCATCGGGTTCCGGCCCGATGTGCTTGTGTGCGCACCGATTTTTGTCGCCGCGATCGCGCTCGGCGTTCCGGGATTCTCTACTCGCGCCCTCAAGCTAAAAGCAGCGGCCATCGCAGCCTGGGCGGGGGCCTTCGTCCTGTCAGGCCTGCCGATTCTTCTCGGCCTCACCGGCGGCAGCAATTCTTCGCACGTGATCATCCTTGGTTTGACGACCTCGTTCGAACAGACGCTCGGGCTCGAGCCGTCGAGCTATGACATCGGGCAAACCTACAGCGACGGCTACGTCTACACCCTCGTGACGGCGCATTCGTCGACGGTTCAAGGCGAGCCGCAACCCGTGGCATTCGCAACCGCCCGGTACGATCGCCTCGGGGCGCGGCTGCTCGGCGACCTTGCGCTCCATTTTCCATCCGATGTGTTGACCCGCGCAGTCGCCGCCACGACCTCGGTCTTGCGCTATCCGTTTGACCCCGTCACCCGTCGAGCGGACCTCGACAGCGGTTTTTTCGATCCGGCGCCGCCAATCAAGTCGGCGGCCGAGACCGTTGGCGTTGCGCTGGACTGGCTGGAAGGGCGCGCGCTGTTGGTAACCGTATTAGTGCTGCTGGTGATCGCGGTTCGCGATTGGCGCTTGGGTGTCGGGGTCTGCGTGTTAGTGGTCTATTTCTGCAGCTACTCGATGCTGCAGTTTTCGCGCCGGCATACGTTCCACCTCGATATTGTCCCGATCGGCGTGATGGTGCTCGCCCTGCATCTGATATTCCAATGGCTCACTCTTGGCGTTCGGGCCGCATTTGCCGCAGCGCCGCCACCGCGCTCCCCCGCGTGGCCAATACGTCTCCGGTCCGGTGCCCTTGCCGTCAGCGCGTTGTTGGCCGTGGCAGTGATCCCGATCCTGGCCGCACGCGCATGGCAACAGGGCCATGTCGCGAGTCTCATCGACCGCACCCTCGGCGTAACCTGGAGCAACGTCAAGGCGACGCCGGAGCCGCTGGGCGACACCAACGAGAATGTCTATGCACCCTATCTTTCGGACTGGCAAACGGCTGTCTTGTACCGGATTCCGCCGCCCCGCGAGGTAGCGACCGCGACCGACTCGCTGCTCGAGGTCCGGTATTTAAGGATCGAGATCGGCGGCGCCACGTGCGATCAGGCGATGGTCCGCGTCGCTACCGCGTATTCAGGTAGCGCGCACACCGCACACCGCGAGTATTCACGCGTGTTCGAGGTGCCGACCATCCCCGGCGGCCAACCGTCAGTGATGCTGGTCCCCGCATTTCATCAGTACGGTCCGAACTGGACCCGCTTTGATGGCGTCGCCCTCCCGCAGGCCTCGCGCCAATGCCTCGGGACGATTGGCGAGGCCGTCGACACGCGGTCGGTGCCCCTGCCGATCTTGACCGCTGTGCTCACCCCCGACTGGCGTGAGCGCCCTCTCTACCAGCGGATGCTGAAGGATCCGTGGAGGTAGGCCAGATGACGCGTTCGCTTCCGCTCCAGCTGCAGGCGCTGATTCTCGAAGAACAGGTTCGGCAGTCGGGCCAGTTCATCGTTGGCGTGGACCTCGATGCCTATCTCGCGAAGCTGGCCGACAAGGCAGAGATTCTTTCGGACTGGGCCGACGGTCGCTATCGAGGATTTGTCGCCTTCTATTGCAACGACCCAGCCACGCGGGCGGCGTTCATCACGCTGGTCCTCGTCGACCCGCGCGACCGCGGCACCGGACTTGGACGCACGCTGGTCGACTGCGTGTTGAGCCTGGCCCGGCAGCGAGGCTTCACGACCTGCCGGCTTGAGGTTGCGAAAAGCAACCACGCTGCCTACGCCATGTATCTCGCCCAGGGTTTCCGCGTTGTCGAGCAACGCACTCACAACGACCTTCTGGAGATCGTGTTGTGATGTTCAGGTGGAAGAAACGCGGCCGAGTATTCGACCCGGCAGCGATCAGCGACGTACCATGGATGCAGGCATTCGCGCAGGCGCCGGCGACACTGATCTTCGACGATTTCGTCCGGGTCTATTTCTCGTGCCGGCCGCCTGCCGATGCGAACGGCCAGTTCGTCAGCCATGCCGCCTTCGTCGATCTCAGCCGGAGCGATCTCTTCACCCAGTTGGCGGTCTCGCCCCAGCCGGTGATGCCGCTTGGCGGACGAGGCACCTTCGACGAGTTTGGCACCTACCCGACCTCGGTGGCTCGCCATGGCGACGAAGTGCGCGCGTATTACGGCGGCTGGACCCGCTGCGCTTCGGTGCCGTTCGACGTAGCGATTGGCTGCGCGGTCAGCCGCGATGGCGGGTTGACCTTCGAGAAGCTCGGTGCCGGGCCCGTGCTGGCGGCAGACCTCCAGGAGCCGTTCGTCATCAGCGGCCCGAAGATCCGCCGGTTCGAAGGACGGTGGTACCTGTGGTACATCGCCGGCACCAAGTGGATCCCAAACGCAGGGCGGCCCGAGCCCGTTTACCGGATCCGAATGGCGACGTCCGACGACGGCATCCAGTGGGAACGCCAGGGCCGCGAAATCATTCCGGTGCGTCTGGAGGCGGATGAATGCCAGGCCAGCCCGGACGTCATCTATGCCAACGGCAAGTACCACATGTTCTTCTGCTATCGCCACAGTCTTGGCTATCGCGGCCGCGAGAAGGGCTATCGGATTGGCTACGCGAGTTCAACCGACCTGCACCACTGGGTGCGCGACGATGCCAAGGCCGGGATTGACGTGGCCGACGAGGGGTGGGACGCCGAGATGATCAGTTACCCCCACGTCTTCGAGCTCGATGGCAAGACCTACATGTTCTATCTCGGCAACCAGGTCGGCCGGCACGGCTTTGGGCTGGCCGAACTCGAAGGCGTGCTGTCGTGAACTGGCGCAAGCAGGGGTTGCTGTTTGAGCCGCAGCAGCACCAGTTGCCGAACGGCTGCACCGACTTTGCCCAGTCGCCCCAGGCACTGGTGTTCGACGACTTCGTGCGCATTTATTTCTCCACGCGCAGCCGCGATGCTGCCGGGCAGTTCCTGAGCCACATCGCCTATGTCGACGTTGACCGCAACCTGCAGCAGATCCTCGGCACGTCCACGGAAACAGTAATCCCGCTCGGCGAACTCGGGTGTTTCGACGAGCACGGCATTTTCCCCATCAACATCGTCAGGCACGACCACAAGATCTACGCCTACACCTGCGGCTGGAGCCGGCGGGTGTCAGTGCCCGTGGAGACGGCGATCGGCCTCGCCGTGAGCCGCGATGACGGTCGGACCTTCGAACGGGTGGGTCCGGGACCGATCATGGCGCCGGCGCCGGATGAACCGTTCCTGGTCGGCGATCCGTTCGTGCTCGTGCGGGGAGGCCGGTGGCACATGTGGTACATCTTTGGGACGCGCTGGGTTGATAGTCCCACCGAGCCAGGTCCGGCGCGGGTCTACAAGATTGCGCATGCCAGTTCAGCCGACGGCGTGTCCTGGCGTCGCGACGGTACGCCGATCGTCGCCGACGTTCTCGGCAATGATGAATGCCAGGCCTTGCCCACGGTGTTCGAACACGATGGGCGCTGGCACATGTATTTCTGCTATCGGCAGGCAACCGACTTCCGCAGCAACGCCAGCCGCGGCTACCGACTGGGCTATGCCTGGTCGGCCGACTTGCTCGAGTGGGTGAGGGACGACCGCGCGGCGGGCATCACGGTCTCAGAGTCGGGGTGGGATGCCGAGATGCTCTGTTATCCTCATGTATTCTGGTGCGGCGATCAGGCCTTCATGCTTTACAACGGGAACGCATTCGGCCGGCATGGATTTGGCGTTGCCGTGATGGAGCGTTAGATGGAATCAGCAAGCCGGAACTACGATCGCGAGTCGCGGGATGCGCTCGGGCACATGTACGCCTACACCTTTGACCTCGACGTCATGCACCCCTTCATGCTGCGGTCGTTCGCGCCGTTCTTCGTGCGCGGCAGCGCGCTCGAACTGGGCAGCTTCCGCGGCGACTTCACCAAGCGGCTGACTGCTCATTTCAGCGACATCACCTGCGTCGAGGCGTCGCCCGAGGCGGTGTCGGCGGCCCGCACGTCGTTGGGCGACTCAATCAAGTTCGTTGAAGGCACCTTCGAGACGGTGGCGCTCGGCCGGACCTTCGACAACGTCGTGCTGACCCATGTTCTCGAGCACCTTGACGATCCGGTCGGCGTGCTGGCCCGGGTCAATCGCGAGTGGCTGTCCGATTCGGGCCGCTTGTTCCTGGTGTGTCCCAACGCCAACGCCGCTTCGCGGCAAATCGCCGTGCGCATGGGCTTGATCACCCACAACGCCGCAATCACCCCTGCCGAGCGCGAACACGGCCACCGCATCACCTACTCGCTGGACACGCTCGAGCGTGATGCCTCGGCAGCCGGCTTGCGGGTCGTCCACCGCTCGGGCATTTTCTTCAAGGCGCTCGCGAATTTTCAGTGGGACCGCCTGCTGGCCACCGACATTATCTCGGCCGAGTATCTTGACGGCTGCTACCAGCTGGGTCACCTGTACCCCGATCTCTGCTCCAGCATCTTCCTGGTCTGTGAGAAGGGCCGATCGTAAGTGGGGAACGTAGCGGCGTGACCGTCGGAATCATGCAACCGTATTTCCTCCCCTACATCGGCTACTGGCAGTTGTTGGCGGCAGTGGACCGCTTCGTGATTTACGACAACATCCAGTACACGAAGAAGGGGTGGATCAACCGGAATCGTTTTCTGCGCAACGGGAGCGACGCCTTCTTTACGCTGCCGCTCAAGAAGGGGTCCGATTACCTGACGGTAGTGGAACGGTTGATTGCGGACGACTTCGACCCGGACAAGATGCTCGAACAGCTTGCCGCCAGCTATCGCAAAGCGCCCAGTTTCGCGGCGGTGTTCCCGGTGCTCGAAGCCATTGTCGGGTTCGGGCGTCGAAACCTGTTCGAGTACCTGCATCACGGCATCCAGGTGACGGCGGATTACCTCGACATTCGAACGCCGATCGTGGTGTCTTCGTCGCTTGGCATCGACCATGGTCTGAAGGGCGAGCGTAAGGTCGTGGCGCTCTGCCGCGCGCTCGAGGCCACCCGCTACGTGAATCTTCTGGGTGGCCGGGCGCTCTATTCCCCGGCCGCGTTCGCCGAGCACGGCATGGAGCTGCGCTTTATCCAATCGCGTCCGATCGCCTACCGCCAGTACGATGCCCCGTTCGTGCCCAGCCTCTCAATCCTGGATGTGATGATGTTCAACTCCAGGGAGGCGGTTCGCGGCATGGTGGCGGCGTACGACCTGGTGTCATGATGTTTCTCGAGGTGCAGCTCCTGTGATCACAGCGTTTGCCGAGCCAATCTATGTCACCCGCCCGCTGCTGCCGCCGCTCGACGCCCTGCACGCCCGGCTCGCGGAAGTGTGGGAGGCGCGCTGGCTGACCAACGACGGTCAGCAGCACGTGCGGTTGTCGCAGGCGATCGCCCAGTATCTCGCGGTGCCAAACGTGTCGCTGTTCAACAACGGCACCATCGCCCTGCTCGCCGCGGTGCGCGCGCTCGGCATGCGCGGGGAAGTGATCACGACGCCCTTCACGTTTCCGGCGACCCCCCATGCCATCAGCTGGAGCGGCGCGACGCCGGTGTTCTGCGACATCGATCCCGAGACCATGACGCTCGACCCGGCCAGGGTCGAGGAGCTGATCACCCCGCGGACCACGGGAATTCTCGCGGTGCACGTCTACGGCATCCCGTGCGCGGTGACGGCCTTGCAGGCGATCGCCAATCGCCGCGGCCTCAAGATCGTCTACGACGCGGCCCACGCCTTTGGCACCAAGATTGACGGCGTTGGCATCGGCAACTACGGCGATGCGTCGATGTTCAGCTTTCACGCCACGAAACTGTTCCACACCGCTGAAGGCGGAGCGTTGACGTGCCCGAAGGCAGACAGCAAGACGGCGTTCGATCACCTCAAGAACTTCGGCATTCTCAACCAGGAAGAAGTGGACGTGGTCGGCATCAATGGCAAGATGAACGAGTTGCAAGCCGCACTCGGACTCGCCGTGCTCGACTGCGTCGAAGAAGAGGTGGCGCGCCGGAAGATCATCATCGCTCGCTACCGAGAGCAACTCGCTAATCTGCCTGGCCTCACGCTGATGCCCGAGCCGGCCGGTGTCGAGAGCAGTTGCCAGTATTTTGTCGTGCGGATCGATGCCGCAGGTTTCGGCGCGTCGCGCGATGTGGTGTTCGATACGCTCAAGACCTACAACGTCCTGGCCCGCAAGTACTTCTATCCGCTGTGCACCGATTACGCTTGCTACAGCGACCTGCCGTCGGCCGGCCGCGGACGGCTGCCGGTCGCGCACGCGGTCGTCGACCAGGTGCTGTGCCTGCCGCTGTACGGCACGCTGCCGCTCTCCGCGGTTGACACCATCTGCGCCATCATTCGCGACATCCAGGCGACCGCATGAGCGTGGCGCCGACGATCTCGTTCGTAATCCCGGTCTACCGCAACGAGCGGGCGGTGACGCTGACCTACCAGAAAATTCTGGGCGCCCTGGCCAACGACTTGTCGGCCTACGACTACGAGTTCGTCTTCGTGGACGATGGCTCAGACGACGGGTCGCTGGCGGAACTGCTGCGCATCCGCGAACAGGACCCAAAGGTGCGGGTGATTTCGTTCACGCGCAACTTCGGCCAGATGGCCGCCATTCTCGCTGGGTTGAAGGGCGCGACCGGAGACCTGGTGCTGCACCTGTCGGCCGACCTGCAGGATCCGGTCGAACTGATTCCGCGCATGGTCCGCGACTTTGAGGCTGGTTCGGAGCTGGTGATTGGGCACCGCGCCGAGCGCGAAGACAAGTGGAGTTCGCGGCTGACCTCCCGGGTGTTCTACCGCATTGTTCGAATCTCGTTTCCGCAGATGCCCGCCGGCGGGTTCGACTACGTATTGATGGCGCGCCGGGTCGTCGATTCGTTCAACAGCATCGAGGTGCGGAACCGCTTCTTCCAGGGCGACCTGCTGTGGATGGGGTATAAGACGACGTTTATTCCCTACACCCGCGCGAAGCGAACCATCGGCCGCTCGCAGTACACCTTCGCCAAGCGGTTGAAGAATTCGCTCGACGCCATTCTCGACTCGTCGTATCTGCCCATCCGATTCATCAGCGTGGCCGGGGCCGCCACGGCATTCACCGGCTTCCTGTACGCCGCCAACATTGCTTACACCTACTTCCGGCATGGCACACCCTTCACCGGCTGGGCGCCGATCATGATCCTGCTGCTCGGCATCGGCGGCGTCCTGATGGTGATGCTGGGCATCATCGGCGAGTACGTGTGGCGCATCTACGACGAAGTCAAAAAGAAGCCGAACTACATCGTGCGAGAGAAGTATTGACCGTGAGCGCGCCGTTTCAGGAGATCGACGGGATTCGCTGTTATGCCCCCGCCCTGGCCCGCGACTTCGCCGATTATCCGAGCGGCGGTTTCGAGGTCACTGCCGAAGTGGAGGCACGCAGCTTCTGGTGCCGCACTCGCAACCGGGTGTTGACCGATGTCGTCGGCAGGTTCGCCGGCCGCGAGCGTCCACTCGACATGCTCGAGATCGGCTGCGGGATTGGCGGCGTGATCGGCGCCCTGCGGCAGCTGCCCAATCTCAGGCTGACCGGCTCGGAGATCTACATCCAGGGCTTGCAGTACGCCCGCGCGAAGATGCCCGACGTCGAGTTCATTCAGCTCGATGCCACCGACATCCCCTTCAAGGCAGCGTTCGACGTTGTCGGTGCCTTCGACGTGCTCGAGCACATTGACCAGGACGAACTGGTCATGACGCAGGTGCGTGAAACCCTGCGGCCAGATGGCCTGTTCATCATCACGGTGCCGCAATACCAATGGATGTGGGGCACCCTCGACGAGCTGGTGCACCACAAGCGCCGCTACAGCCGCCGCCAGTTGGTCGAGCGGCTCGATCGTTCCGGCTTTGATGTGCTTTACGTCACCTCATTCGTGACCGCGCTCTTCCCGTTCATGATGGCGTCGCGTCTGCTCGATCGCGGCCGCGGCGCCCCCGCCGAGGCAACCGCTGACTTCGCGACCCGGGTTGACTTGCCACGGCCGGTCAACGCGGTCTTCGACCGCATCATGAGACTCGACGAAGCGTTGCTCCATCGGGGCTGGAGCCTGCCGTTTGGCGGTTCGCTCCTCGCTGTGGCGCGGCGTCGCTCCGCTACCTAAGTGAACCCATCTTCGACGTCGCCGGCAAGGCGAGTGCTCACGCATTCGCGCTTGATTGATCTGGCGATTGTGCTTGTCCTGTTGGTCGGATCGGGCGCGTGGGCAACAAGGTTCTGGAATGCCTGGACCGCCAACGGTGGCCAGCCGGTCTTTTATCAGGGCTACTTCGAGCCCGCCGTGATGGTGGCTTGTGGCAAGGGGTTCGTCGTCACCCAATCTGTCCGCCCGGCTGCCCTTGACGATTTCCTCCGCCTGAAACGTGACTCGATCACCTGCGCCGACCTGCCTGCCGACCTGCAAGTGGGTCGCACCGGCCTTTACCAGGGCGCGTGGGTTTACCTGCAGACAACGGTGGGATGGGCCTGGTGGCTGCTCGGTATCTCGTGGAGCGGCATGGGGCCGCTGTTCGGGATGCTGTTCGGTGTTGTCATCGCCCTGGCGTACGGGATCTGCCGGCTGGGCATGGGGCGGCCGGTGGCAGTTGTCTGCGCGCTGGGGCTGGCCACTTCCTACATTCACCTGACCAACCTGCCGCACCTGCGCGATTACGCCAAGGCACCCTTCACCTTGGCGCTCGTCTTCATCCTCGGCCTTCTCGTCACCAGGCCGGTTCGCCGAAACCTGCTGCTTGCGCTGGCGGTTGCCTATGGCGCCGTGCTCGGCATCGGCTACGGATTCCGAACTGACTTTCTCGTCAACGTGCCGGTGTTCGTGCTGGCGGTGTTCGCGTTTGTCGACGGCGGCTTCACGAAGAACCTGGTACTGAAGGCGTCGGCGGCGGCGGTGTTTTTCGCCACCTTCATGCTGGTCAGCTGGCCGGCCACATCCACGGTTTACACACAGGGCGGCTGCCAATGGCATGTCTCGCTGCTCGGCTTGCAGGCGCCGTTTGACGATGCGCTGCATGTGGCGCGGGCGCCTTACGATTTCGGCTACGCGTACTCAGACGGCTACATCGCGCAGACCGTCAACGGGTATGCCGCTCGCATGGACCCGTCGTCGGCCGCGATACCGTTCTGCTCGCACGAGTACGATGTGCAGAGCGGACGCTTGTTGCGGGCGATCGTCTTCACATTTCCGGCGGACCTGATTACGCGCGCCTACGGCTCGGTCTTGCAGGTTGCGGAGTTGCCGTTCCTGTCGTGGGCCAGCCCGATGCCGGGATGGGCAACAAGCCTTTACGAGCTGCGCGAAGCCGTGCTTCGTCCACGGATCGGATGGGGAGTGTATCTGGGCGCGGCGTCGCTGGTGCTCGTGAGCCTCACCAGTGTGCGCCTGGGATTATTCCTG
>JANMUX010000069.1:0-1606 GCA_031392125.1 Acidobacteriota bacterium
GAAGCCGATCGTGCGCTCGGGCATCTGGACGCGGCCGACGCTATCAGTGGCGGTGGAGGAGCCATTCAGGCGACCCGGCAGTACTATCGAGGCGCTCTCAGTCCTGATGTCCCTTCTTGGGCGCTCCCGATGTCGGTCCGCGCGGTTCACCCTGCAGGAAGCGGCGTGCCTCTTCCTCCTCCTTGAACTGCGCCGGTGTCTTCGGATTGAGCGCTTCCATCCGCTCAATGTCCTCCGGCGTCAGCTTCGGCAAGCGCCTGGTGAAATGCACTAAGCCCCAGCTGTCGCGCTCGCTTTCGGGCGTGCCCGTTCCCCAACCCGGCATGCCTGTCAGGCGGATGCCGTGCTCAATAATCGAGAACAGCTCACCGTCAGTCAGCGATTGTGTGTTCGTCGCGCGCATGTCGGGAACCCTCGGGTACAGGCCGCGACCGATCTCCGTGTCGCCGCTTCCGTCGTTGGCGTGACAGGTTGCGCAGTGGTCTGCGTAGTGTCCCAGCGCTTGATTGATGACTTCTGGCGTCGGCGGCACGGGATTGGGTTGGTCACGCATCGCCCGGGGAGTCGCCCAACGGCGCATCGCGCGAGCCAACACCTCTTCAACGCGACTCGGCTCGTCGTGGGCGCTGAGACCTCGGCTGACGATCGAGTAGGCAATCGCACTCCCGAGCACCGACACCACGACCACCAGGAGCACGAACGCTCGAAGTGTGGCTTTCCAACCGCCGCTCTTTGCGCGGTCGGTCGATTTCCTGAACGGCATCCCGCGACCGGGACGACGTTGACGGTCTTTCATGTGATCCCTTCAAAAGCACGCAGCGCATAGACGACGGCCGTGGCAGACGGTCGTCGACCGTTGCCCGCTGCGCGAGGCAGCGCTAAAGAGCGCTCAGTTGAAGGGGATCAGACGCGAAGGACGAGCGGGGTCGTGGTGGGTGGTGCCGTCCCCGGTGGCGCGTCGTAGTCGAAGGATGAATCGACTCGGATCGGGGCCGTTGTGATTGCACGAGCAGTCAGCGTAGCCAGCAGTACCGACCCAGCAACGCCATCGGCACGTTGGGCCACCGTACTGGTGGCTTGACGAACCGCAGCATCGTGCGTGCTGCAGTCGTGCTCGGCCACGCCTTGAATCTGTGTGCCTGTCGAAGGGGGACTCGGCTCCTCACAGTTCGTTCCGGAGCCGTGATGGGCGGAGGCCGTGGCCTTCGTTGACGAATCACACAGCATCGCGCACACCGTGCCCGAGACCGGCAGCGCGGTCAGGATGGTCAGCACGACGATGCTGATGGTCCGCTGGTTCAAGCCCACACTCCGAGTATACCGCGAGGCGTGCGATCAGCTCCGATCCCCCGAGAGTGAACGGCATTCACAGCGATACCCGCCTCAACCGAAGTGCATTGCCGATGACTGAGACCGAACTGAACGTCATCGCTGCGCTTGCGATCATCGGGCTGAGCCGTAGACCAAACCAGGGATACAGGATCCCGGCCGCAATCGGAACGCCTGCCACGTTGTAGATGAACGCAAAGAACAGGTTCTGCCTGATGTTCCGCATGGTCACGCTGCTCAGCCGCCGGGCGCGCACGATGCCGCGAAGGTCCCCCTT
>JANMUX010000134.1:0-1754 GCA_031392125.1 Acidobacteriota bacterium
GGGCTCTCCCGTTTGCCGCCGCCGTCGAAGGGCGACTTGTTTCTGGATTTGGAGGGTGCGCGGTTCGCCAGGGAGGGCGGTCGCGAATATCTGTTCGGTCTGTGGCTAGGCAATGAGTACCGCGCGTGGTGGGCGCTTGACGACGCCGAGGAGAAGGCCGCGTTCGAAGCGGTCATCGACGTCATCATGGCCGCCTGGCAAGCCGATCCCGCCATGCACGTCTATCACTTCAATCACTACGAGCCGACCGCCTTCAAGAAGCTGATGGGGCGCTACGTCACGCGTGGCGAGCAACTCGACAAGCTGCTGCGCGCCGAGCGGTTTGTCGATCTCTATCCCATCGCACGGCAGGCCGTGCGCGCGGGCGTCGAGAGCTACTCAATCAAGAAGCTTGAGCAGTTCACCGGCTATACGAGGAAGGTGGCGCTGAAGAACGTCCACGAGCCGCTGCTGCAAGTGGAGCTCGCGCTCGATGCCAACGCGCCAGCGCTGATTACTCCCGAGATCCGCGCCGACGTCCAGGGCTATAACGAAGACGACTGCCGCTCGACAGAGGTGCTGCGGGATTGGCTGGAGTCTCTCCGTTCGGAGTGGGAAGCCGCCGGCGTGACGGTGCCGCGGCCCGGCGAGAAAGCCGAGGAGACCGAGAAGCCTGTTCCTGAAGTGCAGCAACAGGCCGTCGCCCTGCGCGAGCGGATTCTGGCCACCCTGCCAGCGGAGGCTACCGAACCCACGCACGCGGATCATCCGAAGTGGCTGCTTGCCTATCTCATCGACTGGCATCGTCGCGAGGTCAATGCCGAGTGGTGGGAGTACTTCCGCCTGAAGGCGTTGTCCGAAGAAGACCTGTTCGAAGAACGCGACGCCGTGGCGGGTCTCACTTACGTCGGGCGAGTGGACATCGTCAAACGCGCGGGCAGCCAGAAGCCCACCGGGTCGGTGATCGATCGCTATACCTATCCGCTGCAAGAGATCGAGATCGGCCGCAAGGGCAAACTGAAGCTGCAGGATGACACCCCCTTCGGCGATGTGGTGGCGCACGACCGCATGGCACGGTTGATTGATGTGAAGAAGGGTTCGAAGGCGGCGGACCTTCACCCAACCGCGGCTTTTTCGTGCGACGTCATCACGACCGATGGCCTGCAGAAGTCCGTGCTGCGGTTGGCCGAGCGAACCATGGCGGGCGCGGATGAATGTGGCGCCCAGCTGCTGTTCCGGAGGCCGCCTCGACTGCGGTCGGACACTTTTGAACAGCGCGTCGCCGAAACCGAGCAGGACCTGGCTGTCAGGGTGGCCATGTCACTCGACCGCACAACTCTTGCGATCCAGGGGCCGCCGGGCGCCGGAAAGACCTACATCGGCGCGAAGATGATCCTCGCGCTGGTCGCCGCAGGCAAGAAGGTTGGCGTGACCGCAACCAGTCACAAGGTGATACGCAACCTGCTCGACGAGATTGTCGGCCAAGCCGCAAAGACCAGGCAGCCTGTTCAGGTGGGACAGAAGCCCGGCGAGATGAGCCCCGAGCCAGGGACGATCGTCGAGTTCGACGACAACCCGCCCGCGCTTCACGCGATTACCGGCGGTGAGGTCAGCGTGCTGGGCGGCACGTCGTTCATGTGGGCTCGAGAAGAATTCGCAGGCGCGGTATTCAAGGAAAAGAGTCGGTTGATACTGGAAAAGTTTCTTTGGGCGATACCATTGTGTTTGGTTATTATTCGCAAGGCGGAATGATCATCAATGAAGACAAGCGCATC
>JANMUX010000136.1:0-1500 GCA_031392125.1 Acidobacteriota bacterium
TCCTTCGAGCGCATGTGGAAGGCCGAACACCCCTACGCCAAGGTATCGGGCGGCGCTTACGACTATTTCAACGACATGGGCATGCCGGACCTGCTGGAGTCGATCACCAAGACCGACGACCTCACCGTGGTGATGAAGCTCAAGAAGCCCAATGCGCCGATCCTCGCCAACCTGGCTATGGATTTCGCCACCATCCACTCGGCCGAGTATGCCGATTTTCTGATGAAGAAGGGTACGCCAGAGCAGTTCGACCAGATTCCGGTCGGCACCGGGCCTTTCATGTTTGTCGACTACCAGAAGGACGCGGTCATCCGCTTCAAGGCCTTCGACGGCTATTGGGGCGGCAAGCAGAAGATCGACGACCTGATCTTCGCCATCACCCCGGACCCGACGGCGCGCTACGCCAAGCTCAAGGCCAACGAGTGCCAGATGATGATCGCGCCGAACCCGGCCGATCTCGAGGCTATGGGCAAGGATGAATCGATCACCTTGATGAGCCAGGCCGGCCTCAACATCGGCTACCTCTCGATGAACGCCCTGAAGCCGCCGTTCGACAAGATCGAAGTGCGCCAGGCGATCAACATGGCGATCGACCGCGACGCGATCCTGAAAGAGGTCTACCAGGGTGCCGGCCAGAAGGCGAAGAACCCGCTGCCACCGACCATCTGGTCCTACGACGATGCCACCACGGACTACGAGTACAATCCGGAGAAGGCGAAAGAATTACTCGCCGCCGCCGGCGTCACCGCGCTGGAAACCGACCTGTGGTGGATGCCGGTGCAGCGCCCCTACAATCCGAACGCCCAGCGCATGGCCGAGATGATGCAGGCCGACCTCGCCAAGGTCGGCATCAACGCCAAGCTGGTGTCCTACGAGTGGGGCGAGTACCGCAAGCGCCTGCAGGCGGGCGAGCACCAGATGGGCATGCTGGGCTGGACCGGCGACAACGGCGATCCCGACAACTTCCTCAACACCCTTCTGGGCTGCGATTCGGCGAAGGCTAACGGCAGCAACGTCGCCAAGTTCTGCCACCAGCCGTTCGACGACCTGGTGATCAAGGCCAAGACGGTGACCAAGCCGGCGGAACGTGACGCGCTGTACAAGCAGGCGCAGGTCATCTTCAAGGAGCAGGCGCCCTGGTTCACGATTGCCCATGCCGTGCAACTCAAGCCGGTGCGCAAGGAAGTCATCGACTTCAAGCTCAGCCCGTTCGGCCGCCACAACTTTTACGGCGTCGACATCAAGGAATAAGCTGACCACCGCCATCGTCAGCGCGATGCATTAGGAGCTGGCCGCCGTGCTGGCCCTCATGCCGGACGAGCACAAGCAGGTGGTGGGCGGGCGCGAGTTCTGGCTCGGCCATCTGCACGGCCAACCGGTCGTGGCTGTGCTGTCGCGGATCGGCAAGGTGGCCGCCGCCACCACGGCGACGGTGTTGATCGAGCGCTTCGCGGTGAAGCGCATCGTCTTCACCGGCGTGGCCGGCGGTCTCGCGGCAGG
>JANMUX010000236.1:0-3951 GCA_031392125.1 Acidobacteriota bacterium
GTCCATCTCGATCGAGTTGTCGTGCATGTTGGTGATGTAGATGTCGATGGCCACCGGCCGGCGATCCCAGAACTCGCGCGGCGGATAGGCCGGCCCGTCGATCGGGTGCGATCCGTCGGGCATGCCGTACATCTCGGTGTCGATGCCGTCGTGAAAATCCGCCACGTAGTTGTGCGCGACGACGTGGCCGGGGCCGTAGAGCCTGATGGCGGTGTACGACGCCATGATCGGCGGGAAGGTCTGCCCCTCGACGCCGTTGAACTGCTCCCAGAATGCGCCCGTCCATCCCGTCAGGTGCTTCGGGTCATTGCGCCCGAGGAAGGTGCTGTCGGCGATATAGAAATTACTCGAGCCCGAGTAGTTCGAGAACACCCCCATGCCGACCTGTTCGAACCGGCAGTGCTTGACCGTCAGACCCTTCGAGCCGGCAATGAACTGCGTCCCCGCCCAGATCGCGATGTCGGTATTCCGGAAAGTGATGTCCTCGAAGTAGTTGTAGTCGGCGGCCTTGACGTTGAACAGGTTGAAGTTGCCGCGTCCGTCGATGATCACCTCGCCGTCGCCCGCGCCTTTGATCACGATCGGCCTCTCCGGCGTACCGTCGGCGGTGAGATAGTAAGTGCCCTCGAATGTCGTCGTGGCGTTGACGGTGGTCTGGTTGGCGTAGAGATCGTAGCGATACGCGTAGGTGCCGGCATGGACCAGGATGGTGTCGCCCGGCTTGACCCGCGGCCGTCCGCCCGGCGCAGTGTCGCCGGCGCCGCAGTAGTAGTTGTAAGCACACATGAGGCCGGTGAACGCCGGTTCGGTCTTCGGTCCGGTGTGACCGACCGGATAGACGTGGTAGACCTTGCCTCCAGCAGCCGGCATGGGTTCAGGACGCGTGCGGACAGTCACCGTCTTGGTCGCGTTCGCGGCAGTACCGCGCACGCCGTCCGGATCGGTCAGTACGAATCTCGCCTCGTACGCGGTGTCGGGCTCGAGGTCGAGAATGCTGCCGGCAAACATGTTCGGCGAGACAAGCGCGAATACGTTTGGCTGAGTGACCCGCTCCCCCTGCAGGCGCAGCAGCGGAATGCCGGTCTTCCATCCGGCTTCGCCGACCTTCCGGTATGACACGTTGACCGTTGCGTTGCGGTTGCCATCGCCTTCGATCAGCCACTCGAAACCAAGGTTGATCAGCGTTGGCGGATCGACGATGAACTCGCCAGGTGTGACCGTCGAAGCACTAAGGGGCGTCGGGGCCTGTCGGGCCCAACCGCTGCTGCCGAGCAAAATGACGACGCACGCCGTAGCAAGTCGATGACTGGCTGCCATGGCGTGAATTCTAGTTCCAGACGGTTACAGATCGGTCGAACGGATGTGATCGGCGGCGCGCAAGGCCTGGGCAACGATCGTCAGGCCGGGATTGACGGCCGCAGATGAAGGAAAAAACGACGCGTCGACGACGAACAGGTTGTCGAGGTCGTGGGCACGGCAGTAGGGGTCGAGCACCGACTCGCGCGGATCGTTGCCGAACACCAGCGTGCCGCACTGGTGCGTGGTGTTCTTCGACTTGTGCGAGTGCGTGATGACCATCCAGAAGCCCAGCTTGCGCAGCAGGCGCTTGGCCTCGCGCACCAGTTGCTCGTGGGCGCGCAGGTTGTTCGGTTGGTAGTGCAGACGGATCTCGCCGCTGGCGGTCACCGTCACGCGGTTCTCCGCGCGTGGGAGATCCTCGGTCATCGCGAGCCAGTCCACGCCGCGGGCCGACCACGCCTCGAACGCCCAGAGCGGAAACATCGGCGCCACCGTTTGTGCCATCACGCCGTGGGTACGGCCTTGTGACTGAATCTGTCCGATCGGAAACCGGCTGTTCGGCCCCTTGAAGTAGAAGTCGTTGATCGCCACGGTCTTCTGGAACACGGTGTCGTTCACCCGGAACGGGTGAAACCCCTGCATCATGGTCGCCAGGTGCGCCATGTAGCGCTTGCCGACCAGTCCCGACGAGTTCGCCAGGCCATTCGGGTGCTTGTCGTTGGCCGACTGCAGTAGCAGCGCGGCCGAGTTCACCGCGCCACACGCGACGATCACCAGCGGCGCCGATACCCGCACCATCTCGCCCGCGCGTTCTACTTCGACAGACTCAATCCGCTTGCCGGCGGCATCGGTCACCAGGCGCCGTGCCCGCGCGTTGGTCCACAGTTCGACGTTCGCGCGCCGGGTGGCCGGCCGGACGCCGCAGATCTCGGCATCGCTCTTCGCGTGAATCTTGCAAGGAAACGAATTACAGGTATTGCAGAGCACGCAGTGCTCCTGCAGGCCAAGGGGAAGGGGAGAGGGATGGAGGCCCTGCTGCTGGAGCTCGGTGATGATGCCGCCGATCACCCGTGCATGGGCCACCGGCGGGTACGGATACCGCCCGCGCGGACCCTCGGTCGGGTCGAGGCCGTCCTGCCCGTGCACCGAGTACATCGCCTCGGCGCGCTCGTAATAGGGCGCCAGGGTGGCGTAATCGATCGGCCAGGCCGGCGACACGCCATCAAGATGCTCGAGCGCACCAAAATCCTGCGGGCGCAGCCGGTACATGACGGCGCCCCAGAACTTGGTATTGCCGCCCACGCAGTAATGCGTATACGGCCGAAAGCGAGTGCCGCTTTCGTCGAGCCAGGTCTCGGTGGTGCGATAGCGCAACTGCTTCCAGACCGCGTCAGGATTCCAGTTCTGATCTTCCTGGGCGATGAAGTCGCCGCGTTCCAGAATCAGTATCTTCGCGCCGGTGTCGGCCAGCGCATGAGCCATGGTCCCGCCGCCAGCGCCGCTGCCGACGATGATGATGTCGAATGTCGTGTTCACGGTCGGGAATCGGGAGGCGGGAGAGGGGAGGCGTAAATCTGGTCCATCAAGCGCTGATCTTCCATCGCGCGCTCGAGACTCATCTCGGGCGCCGTGCCGTTGACAATCGACTGGCGGAAGTCGCGATACATGGCCTGGTAGCCGCGAATGTCGCGGAAACCCGGGAAGATCAGGCGCGGCAGGCCTTGACCGCGCGCCAGGAGCACGATGCCGTTGGACTCAAACGTGATCACA
Source organism: Acidobacteriota bacterium (assembly GCA_031392125.1). GTDB lineage: Bacteria > Acidobacteriota > Vicinamibacteria > Vicinamibacterales > UBA2999 > 12-FULL-67-14b. The sequence continues at coordinate 3,070 of JANMUX010000236.1, forward strand.
CCCTTGCGGCCCATCAGCTTCGACAGCCGCAGGCCCTTCAGCAGCGACGGAATCTCGCGCGAGTAATACAGGGAGCCGACCGCGCCATTATCGTAGTGGAACGCCACCATCATGCTCTTCACGCGACGATCGCTCCCCTGGCCAGGCCCTTCGGCTGCGCTCAGGGCAAGTGGCGTTGGCCGATATCCGGCGATGCTGGTAATCGCGGGACCGAGGCTGCCCGCGAGGTGCAGCCAGTGAATGCCCTCTTCGAAGAAGGCGTCGCCGCCTGCCATCGACTCGTCGTTGCGCCAGTCGTCCGCGGTCTTGAGCCGCTTGACGATGCTGCTGAAGTGGCCGAAGACCATCTCGCCGATCACCCCTTCGGCGAGGAGCCTGCGCAGCGCAATCGCCAACGGCTTGTAGTGGTCGTTCTCGCCAACCAGCACGATGCGGCCCGCGCGGTCGCGCGCCTCTTTCACCACAGCGTAGTCGCCCATGGTGGGGAACGCCGGTTTCTCCACCAGCACGTGCTTGCCCGCGGCGAGCGCCTGCAGGGTGAGGTTGAGGTGAAAGCGTGGCGGAACCGCGATCACCACCGCATCGATGTCGGGATCGCCGATCGCCTCGGCGTAGTCACCGTAGCTGCCCGTGCCGCGGTACTTGCCGCAGAATTCAGACGCCTTGGCCCTGTCGCGGCTGGCGTAACCGCACACGATCTCGCTCTTGAACCGTCGCAGGTTTCGGCTGTGCACGCGGGTAATGAAGCCACAGCCCAGGAAGGCGATGCGGAGGGGTGCTGGCATCGGACAAAACAATCATACCCGCTGGAGATAGAATCGCCCCGTTGACCCCTCAAACCGTCTGGTCGGTGTTTGCCGCAACCGTTGCGAAGTTCGGCAA
>JANMUX010000247.1:0-1983 GCA_031392125.1 Acidobacteriota bacterium
CGGTGCCAGTCCTGCAGGAAGAGCTGCTGGTGGTGACGGCGGCCAAACACCCGCTCTCCCGCAAGAAGAAGGTCTTGCCGCAAGACCTGGTGCGGCAGCCGTTCGTGCTGTTCGAGTCGGGTTCCAACACCCGCCGGGCGGTGGATGAATTTTTCATGACCGCGCGCATTGAGCCGCAGATCGTCATGGAGACTGAGAATGTCGAGATCATCAAGGCGCTGGTTCGCAACGGCCTCGGGATCACGATCATTCCCTACCAGGCCGTCGCGCGCGACGTGACGAGCGGCCAGATGCACTGCGCCCGGATCGAGGGGCGCTCACTGGTGCGCGAGACCGGCTGGATTTACCCGAAGATGAGCCGGACGCCACGCGCGGTGCAGGAAGTGATCAAGGCCTTCGAGCGCGTACGGCCGAAATTGAAACTGGCGCCGTAGCCAATCATGATCGAATCGGATGGGTCCGATTCGATCATTCTATTTTTGGGAATGGCTGGCGTCGCTAGGATCGAGCGGTGGAAACCAACCGCGAACGCGTCATCTCAATCGTCCTCAACGAGCAGGAATGGCAAGCTTTTGTCCGCCTGCATCCCCAGCCGGTGACCTGGTTGCGCGCCCGCATCCAGGAAACCATTGCCGTCGAGCCCGTTACGGCGCTTTCGGCTGCTGCCGCAGCGAGTACGACGTCCGTGACCACACGTTAGTACCCGGCTTGTTCACCAGCTTGACCTCGATCTTGCGCGTGCGCTTGAGCGGGTCGGGGTTGGTGGACGAGTAGCCCAGCACGTAGTAGTCGCTGGTCTCGGCGTCAATCCGCTTGAGCGCCTTGTCGAAGTTGTTCTGGTTCACCACGGCGATGCCGCCGGTCTCCTCCGCCAGCACGCGCAAGCTGTCTTGCGACTTGCGCACGTACTCCCCGAATTCGACCGGGTCGAGCTGTTCGTCGAGATCGGCGCCGGCGACCAGCCCGCGCGGGTCAATCGTATAGAGCGTGGCGTTGGCGCGGTTGGCCGTGCGCGTCACCTCGGCCAGTTCGCGCGCCAGGTCGGCGTCGGCGAACTGCTGGCCACTGAACTGGCCCTGCTGCTGCCGGCCTTCTTCCCGCGTCTGTCCGAAGCGGCCGCCAAACACCGGGTCTTCGCCGAGCCGCGATTCCGAGAACGGGTTGAAGTCGTAGCCGTTGCTCACCCAGATCACCGCCTTGCGGCGATTGTTGATCTTCTCCATCTGCGACAGCATGTCGTAGGCAGTCGAGAACGCGACGTGCGCGCGATAGCGCACTTCGCTCGGGCCGTCGGCACCGTCGGAGCCCTGGATAATATCCGAGGGCTTCAAGCCGCTGCCGGTGATCTTCTTGATCGCCTCGTCCAGGATCTTGCGGTCGTAGGTCGGGTCAATGGCCAACGACGAAGGACCGGTCGAAACGATCGAGAACATGTCGCCCTCGTGCACCAGCGTGCGCGAGATCTTCTTGAACAGGTCGCGAATCCGGCCGGTGTTGCGGAAGTCGAGGTGCAGGTCGTCAACGATGATCAGGAAGATGCGGCCGGCCGTGTCGTTCTTGGGACGCGAGGGCGGCAGAATGATGCCTTCCTGCACCGCCGGCGCCGCCGGCGCGGCCAGGTTGTGCACGCGGCCGCCGTGCACCAGCGTGAGGCCGGTGATTTCCTGGCGCACGCCGTCTTCGTAGATCTCGAAGTCGCCCTTGGTGAGGTCGGCCACGAACTGGTCCTGGCCGTTGCGGACAATCGCGTCGGTGGTGACGTAATCGATCGCCACCCTGAACTGCGGCTGCCCGGCGGGCGCCGGCTGCGGGGCGGCCGGCTGCGGCGCCGGCGCCTGCGCGCCAAGGGCCGTGGAGAGGGCCGCCGAAAAGGCAACGGCGGCGAGAGCTGCCAAGCGAGTGCGTGCCGTCTTCATGCTGACAGTATAAGACGTCTCACGAGGGCAAAGGGACTTAGGGACTTAGGGGCTTAGGGGCTTAGGG
>JANMUX010000248.1:0-2794 GCA_031392125.1 Acidobacteriota bacterium
GCTCACGCAGTCGTTCTCGCAGGGTCTCGACGCACAGTCAGTGCGCGACTACATGAAGCTGAAGGCCGTGGGTAACTCCTCTCCAATACCCGGTACGTGGCAGCTTACCAACGGCAACCGAAACGCGACGTTCGTGCCCGCTGGCCCCCTCCAGATGGGGAAGACGTACCGGGTGGTGCTCTCCGGCGTCACCGCGGGTGGCCAACCGTTGTCGGTTGTCTCGGTTCCGGTCAAGACCTTCGAGCCGGTGAAGTTGAGCAGTGTGGCGCTGCCACTGCCGCACTCTGGGACGGGCTCGGTCATCAACGCCAGCGTGCTCGGCTCACCGTTCGGCGACGTCGAGATCCTACGCCGCCAGGTTGCCGGCGGGCCTCCTCAGACCACCGTCGTGGCATCGACGACCAACCAGCAAGGGTTGAAGTATCACAACATCGACGTGACCAACCCACGGGCCCCCGCAGAGGTAGGGCACACCGCGGGTGGCATGCCCAAGCGGCTTCGCGCCGTGCGGGGCATCCAGCGGCCTCCGGTCGACATCCGCTACGACGTACCGCTCGTGGCACAGCAGACGATGATGTCGTGCTGGGCGGCGAGTGCCGCGATGATCGTGGCATTCAGGGACCAGGTCTCGGTTGATCCGTTCGCGATCGCCACGGTCGTTGGCCAGTCATCGAGCACGAGCTACTGGAACCAGTACTCACAGGGCCTCAAGCAAAGCACAACGGATGCAGCGGGCTTATTCGCCACCTGGGGGCTGATCGCTGAGCCAGCGCAAACCTATACGGTTGATGCGTTCCGGCTCCTGCTGGAGCAATACGGTCCACTTTGGGTGGGGAGCCTCAGCAGCGTCGGCGGGCACGTTCGTGTGGTGACAGGATTGATTGGTGATGGGACACCTGATGGAACCTACGTCCAGATCAACGACCCCTGGGAACCGGGGATGCTACCTTTCCGATTGCCCAACGCAGGCGGCCAATACCCGGAGAAGTTTACAGACTTCGTCGATCAGCAAGAACAGTTTGCGCGGCGCTTGTATGGGGACGAGCAATCAGTTCGAAACGCTTGCGCGCAGGGGCACGCCGGCGCCTGCAACGTCATCAGCACCAAGCTCACCGAACTGAGGGCTTGCAACGCGGGCAACCAAACAGCCTGCGAGGACCCTTTACTTCAGGTCGTCGGCGCTGGAGCATTCCTGGTGGCGCATCTCCCCGCCAGGCCACCGCACGCGATACCGACTGGACCGGTCGATGCGGGGTTGCCCCTGCGAGGCGGTGCGCAGGATCTTTCGGGCATCGTCCCCCCGGCCGCCGATCGCATCGACATGCTAGGCACTTGTGCGCAGAACGTCTCGATCGGCCCCGCCGGCGACCCGGTCTTCACCGGCGACCTGCTGGTGGCGCCCCTCTACAGCTCGTTCGGCAGCAGTGTGAACTTCTTTGACGTGACCGATCGCGCCAACCCCTGCATTCTCGGCGGCAGACCGCTTACCAGGAATCCCGAGACCGTTCCGCCACCGGCCAGCCCGGATCATTCGGCGCGCGGCACCATCAAGCAATACGGGTTTGCCAGAGGCGCTGCCATTCTGCCCTTCACCCGCACGGCCACTTCGCCAATCGGCGGCTTGATGGCTTACATTGCGGTGGCAGAACTTGGCCTGATGCCGGTCAGCATTGGCGGCAACATTCCCGAAGTGTCGCCGTTTGCCCGTCCCGCCGCCGTCACAGTTTATCCAGGCGACTACGTCGATGTGGTGTCGGTCGGCGAGCACCTGCTGGCCCTGAACAACAACTTTGGGGGCACGCCGTCGATCGACGCAGTCGACGCCAGTCTGAGTCCGATCGGGAGCGTGTCGTTCGAGGCCACCCGAAGCGGTTTCAGCAAGGTCCATCAGCTGATCGCGGCGAAGACGGTGTTTGTGAGACGTCCGCAATCCAACGGCACCTTCGCGTCGGAGGAAAAGTCGCTGGCGTTTGTGGCCGGAGCGGACGGCATCACCATCGTGGACGTTACCGATCTCGAGCACCTGCTTGTGATCGGGAAGGTCCCCATGCCCGGGATCACCCGACAGCTGGCGCTGTCGAAGGACGGCAAGATCTTGTTCGCCGGCGGCGATCACCAGGCGGCCGGCGGCACGCGGCTTTTCGTCATCGACGTTTCGAATCCGTTCTCACCGTTCCTGATCGACAACAACGGTGATGGGCAAGACGACCGCATCATGTTCTCGGCTCCGTACCTGCCGAGCACGCAAGGCGAGATTGCCGGCATCGACTACGACGATTCACGCGGCCTCGCCTATGTCGGCTCGGAGCGGAGCCTCGATGTGTGGGCCATCAAGCGAAGTGCGGTGCTGGCTAACAACGGTGCGCCGATTGCCAACGCGGGTCCCGACACGGCCGTCGATCCCGACACGACCATCACGCTCAACGGCACCGGGAGCTACGACCCGGATGGCGATCCGCTGACGTACCGGTGGATCCAGGTCAGCGGTCCGTCGGTCACGCTGGCGGGAAGTCTCACGGCGCAGTCGTCGTTCATGACCACCGGCCTCAGCGACACTGCCCTCACGTTCCAGCTGGTCGTTCGTGACGCAGTCGCCTCGAGCCCCGGCGACCGGGTCGTCATCACCGTGAGGCGGAAGGAACGCCTCACCCTGACGCCGGTAATCGCGCCGATCGTGGTCGTCCCGAGCGGCACGTCGCAGCTGACGGCGACCTTGGAAGACGCCAACGGGACGTCCGGCAACGTCAGTGCGAATCCGCAGACCTCCTATCAGTGGATCACGGCTGGCGGCCTC
>JANMUX010000395.1:0-14233 GCA_031392125.1 Acidobacteriota bacterium
GCAGGTCGATGTCGGCGTAGACGATGTCGTCGGCGCTCTTCGCGCCGCGGGCAAGCACTTCCCCGTCGGGGCCGCAAACGAACGACTCGCCGGCAAAGTCTAGGCAGTCTTCCTTACCGACGCGATTACACAGGGCGGTGAAGTAGCCGTTTTGAAAGGCCGACACCCGCATCTCGGCTTCGTAAAGTCCTTCGGGCCACTCGTCCACCGCGCCCGCCTGCGGGACGATCACCAGGTCGGCGCCATTCACCGCCAGCGCGCGCATGTACTCGGGGAAATGCCGGTCGTAGCAGATCGACACGCCGATGTTGCCGACGGCGGTCTTGAACACCGGCGCGCCCTTGTCGCCAGGCGTGTAGTAACCCTGCTCGTGAAAGCAGGGGTACTCAGTGATGTGAATCATGCGGGTCACGCCAAGCAGCGTACCGTCGGCATCGATCACGGGCGAACTGTCGAAGGTGTGGTGGCCGTCCCGCTCGTACAGATTGATCACGACGACCATGCCCAACTCACGGGCCTTCTGTTGAAAGGCCTTCACGGTGGGGCCGTCGAGCGGTTCGGCGAGATCGCGGAAACCCGTTTCAGCCGGACGCTGTGGGTAGAACCACTCGAAGGCGAGTTCGGCGAAGCAGGCCAGCTGCGCGCCGTGGCGCGCGGCGGTCTCGAGCGCGGCCATACCGCGCGCGACATTGGCGGTCTTGTCCTTGGTGGCGTGTTGCTGGATCAGCGCGATCTTCATCGCTTCAGCTTATCAGTGCGGTGCGCGGAGTATTATGGGCTCCGTCATGGAGACACCAATGCACAGACTACACACGGGTTTGCTGGTCGCGGCCGCCGCGGCTGTCCTCGGGGTCGCGAGCACTGGCGCCCAAACCGCGACGCCCTACAAACTGGGAATGTTCCAGCAAGGAACGCGCTCGTTCGTCGGCCTGGTGATTCAGAACGACACCGTCGTCGTTGATTTGTCGAGGGCGAATGTCGGTGCTCCGGCGACGTTGAAGCAGCTGATTGCCGGATGGGACGCCGGCACCGGCACGCGCCTCGCGGCACTGGCCGCGTCAGCGAGCGCGAAAGCACCCGAGTTTTCAATGAAAGTGTCGGCGGTCAAGACCCTGCCGCCGATTCCGGATCCCACGGTGTTGCTCAATGCCGCGGTGAATTACAGCGAGCATGGCATCGAGATGACCGGAGTCGCTACCACCGCGGGGAGTGCCGACAAGGTAGACCCCAAGGTCGCGCTTGGCATTCCAGGCTACTGGAACCGCAAACCCGGCGATCCCCGGCACAACCCGTATTACTTCTTCAAGGCGCCGTCGTCGATCACCGGCAACGGCGATCCGATCATGCTGCCGCCGGGCCGCACGCAGATCGACTGGGAGTGCGAACTGAACGTCGTGATTGGCAGAACCGCCAAGCGGGTGAAGGCTGAGAACGCCGCCGAGTATATCTTTGGCTACACCCTCGATAACGACGTGTCGGATCGCGGCGGCCGCGCCGACGGCCGGCACGGCAGCGACTGGGTGCTCGGCAAGAGCCACGACACGTTCTTCCCCATGGGTCCGTTCATCGTGCCGCGGCAGTTCGTCGCCAATCCGATGAAGCTCGCGGTCAAGTTCTCGCTGAGCGGCAAGGTGATGCAAGATTCCAACACCGATCGCATGACGCACAATGTCTACGAACTGGTCGAGTACGCTTCGCACTTGTTTACGCTGCGTCCGGGCGACATGATCTCGTCGGGCAGCCCTGCCGGAGTCGGCACGGCGCGCGGCACACCCATTTACTTCAAGGACGGCGATACCTCCACCTGCACCATTGAAGGTATCGGCACGCTCGAGAACCCCGTGAAGGCGGAGAAATAATGCCCTCGACGACCCGACTGTTTGGACTGATTTTGATCGCGCTGGGCGTGGCCAGCTATGTGGCCACCGGGCGAACCAGTGTGACGGCGCTCATCCCGGCAATCTTCGGCGCGGTATTCGTGATCTGCGCGCTTGTCGCGCGCAACGAATCCATGCGAAAGCATGCCATGCACGTCGCCGTCGCGGTGGGCTTGATCGGCGCGCTGGCGTCGCTCGGGCGGGCCATGCCGGCGGTAATGAACGGTGACGCCGGCCGCCCCGCCGTGCTGTCGCAGCTCGTGATGGGCGTGCTGCTGATCGTCTATGTCTACCTGGGCGTGCAGTCGTTCATCGCCGCCAGGAAAGCGCGGCTAGGGCGGTAAGGCGGTCTTCCGGGCCGGGTTGAAGAACGGCATCGGCACGACCGTCGCCCTGGCCCGATGTCTCACGGCATCGACCGTCACTTCCATTTCGAGACGCGTGCCGATGGCAAAATGGGGCGCGTCAATGGTCGCCAGCGCAATCAACTTCTTCATCACTGGTGACCACGTCGTCGAGGTGGCCCGGCCGACCTGCGCGCTGCCTTTGTAGACCGGCACGGCCACCCGAGAGGTGGCGGCCGGCGCGGTTGGGGGCAGGCCAACCGCCTCGTACAAGGTCTCGACGTCGGTCCAGTCGATCGCGAGGCCCACGATCTGCCGGGCTTGCCCGCGCCTGACTTCTTCGGCGAGCGCCTTGCGGCCGATGAATGGGCCTTTCTTCATGTCGACCAGCCGCGCCATCCCGAGCTCAAAGGGCGAGTACTTCTGTGACTCGATCAGGGCCTTGCGGCTGCCGGTGAAGTCGACGTCGATCAGCAGCAGGCCGGCCTCGATGCGGGCAATGTCGAGTGCCAGCATGCCGACCGGATGCAGGTCGAAGGCTGGACCAGCAGCCGCGATTGCGTCCCAGACCTGGAGCGATGCCTCCCAGGGCATCCAGATTTCGTAGCCAAGGTCGCCGGTGTATCCGGTGCGCGAAATGTCGACCGGAACGCCGGCAATGGTGCCGCTGGTGGCGCGGAAGTACTTCAGTGAGCCGAGCTCCGCGGTACTCACCTTCCGCAGCAGCGCCGCCGACGTGGGGCCTTGCAGCGCCAACGCTGCCACCTGCTCCGAAACATCCTCGACAGCGACGTCGAGACCGGACGAGTTCTGCGTGAGCCAGCGCAGGCTCGGATCCGCCGCCGTCCACCGATACGCCAGCTCGCCGACCCGCGTTACCGTCCCATCATCGATGACCTTGCCATCGTCATCGCACCAGGGCGTGTAGAAGACCTGGCCGACGGCCATCCTCGAGGCGTCGCGCGTGATCACGCGATTGACGAGCCGCGCCGCGTCGGGGCCCGACACGCGGTACTTGAACAGCGGCGAAATGTCGATTAGCCCGCAGGCGTTGCGCAGCGCGTTGTATTCGTGCTCGTGGTGCGTTTCGTAGGCGCTGACCGCGTAGTAGCCGGCCCAGTCCCGATAGTTGAGGCTTTCGCACAGTTCGCGTGTGCGCGCATGGAAGGCCGAGCCGACAGGCACGACGAAAGTATACTTTCGAGCGGGCCCGCAGGGCAGGGTCACCGAGCGGAGCGAGGAAAAACAACACTTGAAGTACGACGCAATCATCATCGGCGGCGGGCACAACGGCCTTACCTGCGCCGCCTACCTTGCCCGGGCCGGCCGCAAGGTGCTGGTGCTCGAGCGCCGGCATGTGCTCGGTGGCGCCGCCGTCACGGAAGAGGTGTTTCCGGGCTTCAAGTTTTCGGTGTGTTCGTACGTGGTGTCGCTGTTGCGGCCCGAGATCATTCGCGAGCTCGACCTGCCCCGCCACGGCATGGAACTGCTGCCGCTCGACGGCACCATGACGCCGATGTCGAACGGCGATTACCTGTGGCGTGTCAACGACCACGATAAGACGCGGAGGGAGATTGCCCGCCACTCGCGTCTCGACGCCGAAGCCTACGACGAATACGGCAAGGCCATGGTCGAGATGGGCCGTTTTGCGAAGCCGATCATGGGCATGCTGCCGCCTGATCCCACCTCGCTCGACCCGCGCGGGCTGCTCGAGCTGCTCGGCATGGGCAGGCGCTTTCGCGACATGCGTTTCCACGACAAGGTGAACCAGGTCCAGTTGCTGACCATGAGTGCCGTCGACTTTCTCGACCAGTGGTTCGAGACCGACGTGCTCAAGGCGACGATGTCGGCGTCGGGGATCATCGGTACCTTCCTTGGCGTTCGCTCGCCCGGCACGGCCTACGTGCTGCTGCATCACTACATGGGCGAGATCGATGGCGCCTTCCGGTCCTGGGGCCTGTCACGGGGAGGAACCGGCGCAGTGTCGAACGCCATCGCGGCGGCGGCGCGGGAGTTCGGCGCAGACATTCGTACCGAGGCGGCCGTCGCGCAGATTCTGAGCAAGAACGGCCGTGCCACCGGCGTGGCGCTCGTCAACGGCGACGAGATTCACGCCAAGGTGGTGGTCTCGAGCGTCGATCCCAACCTGACCTTCCTGAAGTTCATGAACGAGCGGGACCTGCCCCCTGATTTCGTCGAGGGCGTGAAGCGATACAAGTACCGCGGGTCGTCTGGCAAGGTGAACCTCGCGCTCGACGGGCTGCCGAATTTCACTTGTCTGCCCGGCGTCGGCCCTCACCTGCGCGGCGCCATCTCGATTTCTCCCAGCATCGACTACATGGAGCGCGCCTATGACGATGCCAAGTATGGGAAGTTCTCGAGTCGCCCTTACATGGACATGGTGATCCCGTCGCTGACCGATCCGTCGCTGGCGCCGCCGGGTAAGCACGTGATGTCGTGCTTCGTGCAGTACGCGCCGTATCACCTGCGCGACGGCGTGTGGGACGATCGGCAACGCGAGGCGTTTGGCGATGCGGTGATCAACGCCATCGCCGAGTACGCCCCAAATATCAAGGACAACATTCTGCACCGCCAGGTGCTGACGCCGCTCGACATCGAGCGCGAGTTCGGCCTGACCGAGGGGAATATTTTCCAGGGCGAACTGACGCTCGAGCAGCTGTTCTTCCTGCGGCCGGTGCCGGGCTACGCGCAGTACGCGACGCCGATCGATCGGCTCTACATGTGCGGGTCGGCCACGCATCCGGGCGGCGGCATCATGGGTGCGCCCGGGCGCAATGCAGCCACCCGCATCCTGAAAGAGGTCTCGCGGTGAGTGGAAGCGCGCGCTACGACGCCGTCGTGATTGGCGGCGGTGTCAACGGGCTGACCTGTGCCGCCAAGCTCGGCAAGGCGGGCGTGCGCACCGTGCTGGTCGAACAGCGGGACCAGGTCGGCGGCTGTGCGGCCGAGAGCGAGATTGCGCCTGGCTTTCGCGTGCCAACGCTTGCCCATGCCACCGCGCCGGTTCGCCGTGATGTGGTCGAAGATCTGCAGTTGTATCTGCACGGACTCACCTTCCTGGATTCTGCGATCGATGTGAGTAGCCTGTCGCCCGATGGGCGGGCGCTGACGCTCTGGAGCAACCCCAGTCGGACCGCCGAGGGTCTTGGCGCATGGTCTTCGCGCGACGCCCTGGCCTGGCCGGCGTTTCACCAAACGCTGGGACGACTGGGCGGGCTGATCGGCACGTTGTTTCAATCTGCGCCGCCCTCGATCGACACGCCACACGCACGCGACCTGTTCTCATTGATGCATACCCTGTCGGCGTTCCGCGGCCTGCCGAAAGCCGATCAGTGGCGGCTGTTGCGGTGGGGGCCGATGGCCGTGGCGGACCTCGTCGGCGAGTCGGTCGAGAACGAACTGCTACGGGCGACGGTAGCGGCCGATGGCATTTTCGGCGCCATGCTTGGGCCGTGGTCGGCCGGCAGCGGTCTGCAGTTGCTGCTTGCTGCCGCGAACCGGTCGCTGGCCTGGCCTGGCGGTCATGTCGTCGCCGGCGGCCCGGTCGTCTTTGCGCAGGCGCTGCGGCGCGCAGCGGAACGGCACGGCGTCGAGATCAGGACCGCGGCCGCCGTCACGCGGATTGAAGTGAACGACGATCGCGCGGTCGGCGTGACGCTGGCGGGTGGCGAGCACATCCAGGCGCGTGCGGTGGTATCGGGCGTCGATCCCAAGCGCACGTTTCTCTCGCTGTGTGAAGCCGATCACCTGCCGCCGGAGTTCTCGTGGCGCATCAAGAACTATCGCTCGCGCGGAACGCTCGCCAAGGTCAACTTCGCGCTGTCGTCTTTGCCGTCGTTCGCTGGCGCAACGCGAGAGATGCTGGCCGGCCGCGTGAGGCTGGCGCCCGACCTCGATTATCTCGAGCGCGCATTCGATCATGCGAAATACGGCCGGTATTCGTCGCAGCCGTGGATCGAGTTCACGGTGCCATCGCTCAGCGACCCGTCGCTCGCGCCGACTGGCGCGCACGTGCTGTCGGCCTACGCCCAGTTCGCCCCTTATCAGCTCAGGGATACGACGTGGGACGCGGAGCGCGACCCGCTGGGGGCGATCGTGACGGCCATGCTGGAGCAGTACGCGCCGGGCTTCTCGTCCGCAATCGTTGCGCGCGAAGTGTTGACGCCGCTGGATCTCGAGCGTGGCTGGGGACTGACCGGCGGGCAGATTTTCCACGGTGAGCTGGCACTCGATCAGTTTTTTGCCATGCGTCCGCTGCTGGGATTTGGCGACCATCGCACGCCCATCCGCGGCCTTTTTCTGTGCAGCTCAGGCTCCCATCCCGGAACCGGCCTGACGGGCGGTTCCGGGGCAAACGCGGCCACCGTGGTTGCACGCGAACTGGCTTGAAGTTCCGCTAAGGGTGCCTCAGGTGCCAAGGGTGCTACGGGCTGTAAGCAGACCTGGGCGCGGCGCTCGTATGCTGTAGGTGTGAAGCAGCATCTCTCGGCTCTCCTGATCATCTGCCTGGCCTCTGTGGGCGCGCTCGCCCAGGGTGGCGGACAACCGCCTGTCGGCGGGCAGGGGCCGCTTCGTGGACAAGCGCGAGCGACACCGCCGCGAGCCGACGCGCCACGGGGCACGGCGATCGTGCGCGGACAGATTGTCGCCGCCGACAACGGCACGCCGATCCGTCGGGCGCAGGTGCGCGTCTCGTCGCCCGAGGCGCGCGAAGGGCGCCTGGCTTCGACCGACGCCCAGGGCCGGTTCGAGATCAAGGAACTGCCGGCCGGTCGCTACAGCATGACCGCCAGCAAGGGTGGCTTCGTCTCGCTGCAATACGGCCAACGGCGACCATCTGAATCGGGCACCCCAATCGAGCTCGCCGATGGCCAGACCCTCGATAAGCTGCAGATCGCGTTGCCACGCGGCAGCGTGCTGGGCGGACGCATCACCGACGAGTTTGGCGAACCGGTGGCCAACGCTTCGGTGATCGCCATGCGGTACAGCTACGCCGCCGGAGGCCGCCGCCTGACGGCCGCGCCGGGATCAAACGCGCGCGACAACACCGACGACCAGGGACACTTCCGCCTGTTCGGCCTGCCGCCCGGTGAGTATTTCGTAAGTGCAACTCTGCGGACTGGCGCCGCGGAAGCGACGGATCCCGCCGGCGAGACATCGGGCTACGCTGCGACTTATTACCCGGGCACCGCAAACATCGCCGAGGCCGCGCGCGTGACGCTGGCGGTGTCGCAGGAGAACACAGCGGTGTCGTTCGGGTTGATTGCCACCAGGCTGGTCCGCGTGTCAGGCACGGTTCTCTCGTCCGATGGCGCACCGGCCACGGGCGCCACGGTCATGCTGATGCCGGGCGGAACCGCGGGCGGCCGAGGCGTCGTCATGCAACAAGGCGGTAGCGGCGGACGCGCCGATCGCACCGGCGTCTTTCAGCTGTCCAACGTCGCCCCCGGCCGTTACCAGGTACAGGCCCGCACCGCTCGCGGACCCGATGGCGAGCTGGCGCGGATGGACCTGGTGGTGGGCGCGGAAGACGTGACGGGCCTGACGATGGTAACGGCTCCGGGAACGGCAATCACCGGCTCGGTCGTCACTGACACCGGCGAGCCGTTCGACTTCCGCCCGCAGCAACTACAAGTCGCCGCACGCGTCGTCAATGTCGACGTCCAGGGACTCGGGGCATCCGGCGGCTCTGGACGCGTCGGCGACAACTGGAGCTTCGAATTGCGCGGCATCACCGATGCGCGCTTGTTCCGCGTCGCCGCACCGCAGGGGTGGGCGCTGAAATCGGTCACCCTGAACGGCCAGGACATCACCGACACGCCGACCGAGTTCCCGCCGGGACAGGCAATTGGTGGCGTGCAGATTGTCCTGACCAAGAAGGTCAGTGCCCTGTCAGGCGCGGTTTCAGATTCGCGCGGTAAACCGCTGCTCGATGCCACGGTGGTGGTGTTCCCCGCCGACGAGAAACTGTGGACGTTCCAGTCGCGGTTTATCAAGGCGGCGCGGCCCGACCAGGAAGGCACCTATCGCGTGTCGGGATTGCCGCCGTCGGAGAACTACCTTGTCGCCGCGGTTCAAGGCCTCGAAGACGGCCAGGCCGGCGACCCGGAGTTCCTGGCGACAATCAAGGACCTGGCGACCAGGTTTACGCTGAGCGAGGGCGAAACCAAGGCTGTTGACGTGAAACTCTCCGCACCGAAGTGAGGCCGGTTCCCGACTCCCGTCTGGATCAGAAATAGTCTGAATGCCAATAGACCACTTCGGCTGCAGCGAGCGGTGGCAGTGGCAGCATGCGATCGCGCAGCGGGCGGATCATCAGCACTTCCTGCGTCGGCGTGGCCGCCGCCACCTTGAGCTGCGGCGGCACCAGCGACTGCGGCCACCAGCCGCGAATCTCGGGCAGGCGTTCACTCGGATAGCGCGCGAGCATCACCTGTAGCATGGCGCCGAGGCGCGCCCCCGTTGGATCGCGATCGCCGGCTTCTTCGATCATCCACCGGCCATCCTGCTCGGTAGCCACCAGGTACGCGACCGCCTGGTGACCTTCTTCGACCACCAGGAATTCCGTTGTTTTCATGCCGGCCGGCGCCAACCCGGACTGCAGCCGTTTCTTCGTGATGCCGTAACGCACGAAATCCTCGCTGCGATCGAGCGCAAGCCGAGCGCCGGTTGAGCGGGCCGCCGACATCTCGATAATGTTCGGCAGGTCGCGCTCGTCGCCGCTTCGCACCAGCATGGCGGGTGCGCCGCCACGCTTCTGGTCCACTTCAATCACCCACTCGGTCAGCGGCACGGGCACGAACTCCAGGCGCTCGTAGAACGCCGGCGGAATTTCCGAGAACAACATCGCGAATTCCTGGCCTTCGGTGACCGCGGTTTCGAGGATGCGGGTCAGCAACTCGCGTGCGGCACCCCGGCCGCGGTGTGCTTCGCCGGTAAACACCGCACCTATGCCGAGCACGCGGCGAATGCGGCCATCAAACCTGAGCGACAGGTCGTAGCGCTTGGCGCTCGACACCACGTGCGGACCGTCAACCAGCGCAACACGGTCGAGGTGGGCGGCTCCCCAAGCGGTCTTGAGCTGGCCCGCCCACGCCTTACCGTAGTTATCGCGGGACAGGCCGTCGTTCCAAATGGGATAGGTGTCATCGAGTACGCGCTCGAGGACATTACCGACGGCAGGGACGACTTGTAAGGGCATGGATTAAACGATCGTGGCGGCTCGGGAGTCGAACGTGGCAGGTAAGAGGTTAACTCATGTGGACCCGCTCATTTGCCGTCTTGTCGCTGCTCGCCGTGGTTGCCGTCCATCCCCAGGCGGGCGCGCCTTTGCCGCTGCCAACCACGGACGAAGCCATCACCCACGCACTGAACCGTCTGACCTTCGGGCCCCGCCCGGGCGACGTCGACCGCGTCAGGGCAATGGGGCTCCAGAACTGGATCGACCTTCAGCTCAACCCGTCGCGGACTGACGATGGCGGGTTGACGACGAGGCTTGAGCGGCTGGCGACATTGACGCTCGACTCGCAGGCGATCCAGCGCGACTACTCTGGCCCGGCGATGATGGAACGCCGCGAACGGCAGCGAGTCAACGCCGACAGCGAGCCGGCAACCGCTCAGCGTCCTCGCCGGGATGCCAGCGACGCACAACGCAAGGATCGGCAGGTGATCGCCGACATCGAAGAAGCCAAGCTGCTGCGCGCCGTCTACAGCGAGCGGCAGCTCCAGGAAGTGCTGGTCGACTTCTGGTTCAACCACTTCAACGTGTTCGCCGGGAAAGGCGCGACCCGCAATTACCTGGGCGAGTACGAACGAGAAGCCATCCGGCCGCATGTGCTGGGTAACTTCCGCGACATGCTCGAAGCCACGGCGAAGAGCCCGGCGATGCTCTTCTATCTTGATAACTGGCAGAACGTCAGTGAAGACTCGCCTTCCCCAGGAGGTGCAAAGCGCCGACCCCTACGAGGCCGCGTAGCGGCCGAGCCCACGAGCGGCAAAACCGGGAGCCCCACGAGCGCCGCAGGCGCGAGCCCCAAGAGAGGCATCAACGAAAACTATGCCCGTGAGCTCATGGAACTGCACACCATGGGAGTGGATGGCGGCTACACCCAGGACGACATCGTGAACGTCGCCCGTGCCTTCACCGGCTGGACCATCAAGCCGCGCGAAGGCTCCGGCGCCATGTTCGTTGCGCGGCTCCACGATGACAAGTCCAAGACCGTGCTCGGTCACGCCATCAAGGCTGGCGGCGGCCAAAACGATGTTGAGCAAGTGCTCGACATTCTCGCTGCGCACCCGTCGACCGCTCGCCACATTGCCACCAAGCTGGCCCTGCGTTTCGTCACCGACACGCCGCCCGTGGCGCTGGTGGATCGCGCCGCCGCTCGCTTCACTGCCACCAGGGGCGACCTTCGCGAAGTGGTGCGCTCGATCATCACGTCGCCCGAGTTCTTTGCGACCGACGCGTATCGCGCCAAGGTCAAGACGCCGCTCGAGTTTGTCGCCAGCGCGCTGCGCGCCACCGGCGCGGAGGTGCGGTCGGCGCTGCCTCTGGCGCGCGAGCTTCGCGACATGGGCATGCCGCTGTATTTCTGCCAGCCGCCGACTGGCTACGACGACAGCGCCGCGACCTGGGTGTCGGCCGGTGCGCTGGTCAGCCGCATGAACTTTGCGGTCGCGCTCGGCAAGAACGGCATTCGCGGCATCCGCATTGCCAACCCGGCGGCCGATCTCGAGAAAGAAGTCGGTTCACCCACGTTTCAAAGACAGTGAGGCCGTCATGACGTCACGACGCGTATTTTTGAAGAGCGGCGCCATGGCGATCGTGACGATGGGGTTTGCGCCGTCGTTCCTGGCACGCACGGCCTCTGCGACCGGCGCGCGCAAGAAATTGTTGATCACGGTGTTTCAGCGCGGCGCCGTTGACGGCCTCAACATGATTGTTCCCTACGGGGAAGACGACTACTACCGCGCGCGGCCATCGATTGCCATCGCCAGGCCGGGCACGGCCGAGGGCGCGATCGACCTCAACGGTTTCTTCGGTCTTCACCCGCGGATGTCGGCGTTCAAGCCGCTGTGGGATCGCGGCGACCTCGCCGTGGTGCAGGCCTCGGGCTCGCATGACACCACGCGCTCGCACTTCGACGCGCAGGACTACATGGAGTCGGCCACGCCCGGCGTCAAGAGCACCCGTGACGGGTGGCTCAATCGCTACCTCTCCGCCTCCGCAAACGCTTCGGCGGACAAGCAAGCCGCATCGGCTGCGCACGACATGGCCGTGGCCAAGGGCCGCAACCCGCTGCGCGCAGTCGCCGTGACTTCGCAGATGCCGCGGGCGCTGCAGGGCGTGGCGCCCGCGCTGGCCATGGGCAAGGCTGCCGATTTCAACGTCGCCGACATGGGTGCGCGCACGTCGTTCGAGGAGATTTACCAGGCCGCGCAGGACCGCACGCTAAATGGCACCGCGGGCGAGGCATTCGATGCCATGCGCACGCTCGCCAGCAAGACGGCGGTGCCTTACAGGCCGGCGAACGGCGCCGTGTATCCGCGATCGCCGTTCGGCCAGGCCCTGCAAGAGATCGCGCGGCTCGCCAAGTCGGACGTCGGCCTCGAGATCGCGTTCGCCGAAAGCACGCAGTGGGACCACCACGTGAACCAGGGCGCCGCCACCGGCCAGATGGCCAATCGGCTCGCCGACTTCTCGAACGGCATCGCGGCACTGGCACAGGACCTGGGCGAGCGAATGGCCGACACGATTATCCTGACCATGTCGGAGTTTGGTCGCGCGGTCGCCGAGAATGGCAGCCGCGGCACCGACCACGGGCACGGCAACGCGATGTTCGTGATCGGCGGCGGGGTCAAGGGACGCGAAGTTTATGGCAAGTGGCCCGGCCTGCGGCCCGAGCAGCGGTTCGAGGGCCGCGATCTTGCGGTCACTACCGACTTTCGCGACGTCTTCAGCGAAGTGGTGGTCAAGCACCTCGGCGCCAGCACCGGCACGGCCGCGCGAGTGTTCCCCGGCTACGCGGTGCGGCCCTCGGCCTTCCGCGGCATTCTGAAGGCCTGACGATCGATCGACCAGTGAGCGCATATAATCCGCCCTTCAGGGGGTGGTGCGTATGCATTGGGTTTCGGTCTTGAAAGCGTCGGCGGTGGCTGGTGTCATCGCGGTGGCAGTAACGTGGGCGGCAACGCCGGCGGTGACCGGTCAATCTCGCACGCCGGGCATTCCCCGCGTGAACGGGAAGCCGGACCTCAACGGACTGTGGCAAACCATCAACACCGCCAACTGGGACATCCAGGCGCACTCGGCCAAGCCCGCGTTGGCAATGCGGCCCGGACCGGTGGTGCCGGTCCCGGCCAAGGAAGTGCTGGCGTTTGGCGCGGTCGGCGCGGTCCCTGGCGGCCTCGGCGTCGTCGATGGCAACGAACTGCCCTATCTGCCTGACGCGTTGAAGAAGAAGCAGGACAACGAGGCCAACTGGCTGACGCGCGACCCGGAGATCAAGTGCTACCTCCCCGGCGTTCCACGCGCGACCTACATGCCGTTTCCATTTCAGATTTTCCAGGGTGACGGATCCTTCTTCATCGCGTACGAGTACGCGGGCGCGGTGCGCAACGTCTACCTGAAGGATCCCGGCCCGGCCGCCATCGACAGCTGGATGGGCCAGTCGGTGGGCCGGTGGGAGGGCGACACGTTCGTGATCGAAGTGTCGGGCTTCAACGACCAGTCGTGGTTTGACCGCGCCGGCAACCATCACACCGAACAACTGAAGGTCACCGAGCGTTACACGATGACCGACGCCGATCACATTCGCTACGAAGCGACCATCACCGACCCGGGCACGTTCTCGAAGCCGTGGACCATGAGCATGCCGTTGTATCGGCGGGTGGAGCGTGGGGCGCGGCTTGGGCAATTCAAGTGCGTCGAGTTCGTCACCGAGTTGATGTACGGGCATCTGCGGAAGGAGCCAATCAAATGAGAATCGTCGGCTTCACCTTGACCGCCGCACTGCTCGGGTTCGCCGTGGTGGGGGCGCAGGCGCCGGCGGCCAGGCCGGCCACCGGGCAGAAGCCCGCGACAGCCAAGCCGGCAGCGCGGTCTGCCATTCCGCGAACCAGTGACGGACGTCCCAACCTGCAGGGCAACTGGACCAACGCCACCATCACGCCTCTTGAACGCATGGGCGCGAACCTGCCGCTGGTGCTGAGCGAAGAGCAGGCCAAGGACGAGGAAACCAAGACCCAGGCCGCGATCGACGCGCGCGAAGAGCCGAGCAATCCTAATCGCGAGGCGCCACCCGTGGGCGGCGAGCGGCGCAAGAGCCCGAACGCCGAGCCGACCTACCTGGAGCGTGTCTGGCAGGCCGGTGCCGGCGTGGTGGGCGGCTATAACTCGTTCTGGGTGGACCCAGGCGATCGCGTGCTGCGCGTTGACGGCCAGCCGCGCAGTTCGATCCTGATCGATCCGCCGAATGGGCGGGCGCCGGGCTACACGCCGGAAGCCCGGGCGCGAATGGCCGCGGCGGCCGCGGCCCGCAGCAAGGCGGGCGCTGAGTTCGACCATCCGGAGCTGCGGCCACTGGCTGAACGCTGCATCACGTCGTTCGGCAACAACCTGGGGCCGCCCATGCTGCCCAACTATTTCTATAACAACAGCTACACGATCGTGCAGACGAAGGACGCCGTGATGATCCTCACGGAAATGGTGCACGACGTGCGCGTGGTCCGCATGGGGGGCACGCATCCGCCAGCGAGCTTCCGCCAGTGGTTCGGTGACTCCATCGGCCGCTGGGACGGCGACACGCTCGTCGTCGAGACCACCAATTTCCATCCCAACCACGGCTTCCGCGGCTCATGGGAGAACCTGAAGGTCATCGAGCGCATCACGCGCAAGGATGCCAACACGCTGGCGTACCGGTTCACCGTGGAAGACCCGCAGACATTCACGGCACCGTTCACCGGCGAACTGGAGTTTCGCGCCATGGCGCC
>JANMUX010000415.1:0-2151 GCA_031392125.1 Acidobacteriota bacterium
AAGGCTTCTACTACCACTTTCTCGACATGACGGCCGGCCGGCGCGCCCAACTGTGCGAGTTGTCAACGGTCGATACCGGTTTCCTGCTGGCCGGCATGCTGGCCGCCGCGGTGTATTTCGATCAGGACAGCGAGGCCGAGCAGGAGATCCGTAGCTTGGCCGACGCGCTCTACCGCCGCGCCGATTGGAAATGGGCCTGCGATGGTAAAGCGACCCTCACTCATGGATGGAAGCCTGAGAGCGGTTTCTTGCCCTACCGCTGGGAAGGCTACGACGAGGCGATGCTCTTGTACACGCTCGGCCTGGGCTCGCCGACGTATCCCCTGCCAACGGAAAGCTACGCCGCGTGGACCTCCAGCTATCAGTGGAAAGCCATTTACGGCTTCGAACTGCTCTACGGCGGTGCGTTCTTCATCCATCAGTACTCACACGTCTGGGTAGACTTTCGCGGGATCCAGGATGCCTTCGCGCGGGACAAGGGGATCGATTACTGCGAGAACAGCCGCCGCGCGACCTACGTTCAGCAAACCTACGCGATTCGGAATCCTCTTCAGTTTGTGGGTTACGGCGAGCACTTTTGGGGACTGACCGCGAGCGATGGCCCAGGCTTTACCAAGCAGCGAGTAAACGGCATCGATCGCTCGTTCTTTGACTACGTCGCCCGCGGCGTGCCGTATGGCCCAGACGATGGGACGGTCGCGCCGTGGGCGGTGGTCGCCTCACTCCCGTTCGCCCCGGAGATCGTGCTGCCGACGGTTCAGCATTTCCAGGACGTCTATCCACAGATCACGGGCGAATATTGCCTTCGGTGCAGCATGAATCTGACCTTTCAGCACGAGGACGACGGCAGTCCCGGTTGGACCTCTCCTTACCATTTCGGGATCAACCTTGGTCCGGTGGTGTTGATGTGTGAGAACCACCGGTCGGGCCTGCTTTGGCGACTGATGCGCGCGTGCCCCTACGTCGTGACGGGACTGCGCCGGGCGGGATTCACCGCTGGGTGGCTATGACTGTTCCTTTTGATACAGCCGCGCATCGCAGGCTACCGATACCGTACAAGGAGTAGCGTGCTCTAACGTCGGGCTGGTTACCGCGTCCTTCGTGCCGTCGATTGTGTTTTCAGCCTTGGCCAGCGCCAGGGCAGAACACAAGATGTTCAACAGCTTCCAATGAAAACCAGCGTCATCGACGTGCACGACATGCTGTCGGTCTTGAGCGTGGACGATCTGGAGCAGCGGATTCGCCAGGTGCCGGGGGTCGGCAGCGCAACCATCAATTACGCTGCGGGAAGCGCCACCGTCCGTTACGACGAAACCCGACTCGAGCTCGCTGACATCAAGTCGACCGTGCGACGATCCGCGTATCAAGCTGCAGGCGAATCGCTACCGGAGCCGGTGAGCGGACAACAGCCCGCAGGCCGGCCTGTCGTGGTGCCAACGCCTGTCGTTTCGCCAGACGCGCCACTTCCAGCGGCGCCACCCGTCACACCGACTGCAGGCAGTCCCGATGATTCGTCCATCAAGGATGCGGACGAAGTGGCAAGGGCTCTCGGTGCAGACCTCGAAAACGGGCTCACTTCACAGGAGGCGGCGCGCCGACTTTCGGCAGATGGCGCCAACGAACTCCGCTCTGCCCCTCGGCAGCCCGCGTGGCGTCGCGTCCTGTCGCACTTTCACGACCCTTTGGTCTACCTGCTGCTCGCCGCCGTTGCCATCGCGCTCGTGGCGTGGCTGATCGAGGGCTCGGTCGGCTGGCCGCTGGATGCGATCGTAATCGCGACGATCGTCCTGCTCAACGGGGTGCTGGGCTACGTGCAGGAAGCCAAGGCGGACAACGCCGTCGCCGCCTTGGCCCGGATGACCGCAGCGACCTCCGCGGTCTTGCGTGACGGTCGGGCGGTGCGAGTGCCCAGCGCCGACCTGGTGCGTGGTGACTTGCTCGTGCTCGGCGAGGGTGACGCCGTCGGGGCGGATGCGCGCCTGGTTCAAGGCACATCACTGCGCGTGCAGGAAGCCTCGTTGACCGGCGAGAGCGAAGCTGTGCTCAAGGATGCCGCGACGCTGTCAATGGCGGCGGCGCTCGGCGACCGGCTCGACATGGTCTTCAAGGGCACGGCCGTCGTGCAGGGCACCGGTCGCGCCGTGGTGACGG
>JANMUX010000431.1:0-2365 GCA_031392125.1 Acidobacteriota bacterium
AACGCACCACATAACGCCGTCATCATTCCGCGAACCGTATCGCCTTCATGAGCCTGGCACACGTCTTCGACGACCCCCACGATCTCCGAGAGGTGGCGCTCGATGACCGCAGCCAATAGTGCACGTTTGTTGGGGAAGTACTGGTACAGCGTGCCGACCGAGGCGCCCGCCCGCTCCGCGACACGCGTCGTGGTCAACTGCTGCAGGCCGTGGTGGACGAGAACCTGAATGGTGGCGTCATAGATCGCTGCCACGGTTTCCGTTGACCGACGCTGTGAGGGCAGTTTTCGCGGCTGATTCTCTAAAGTCGCTGGGCGCGGCATATGCGAATGGTATCTGAAGAATCCTTCGGATAATATCTGAATGTTCATTCGGATTCACGTAAGGGCTCAGGCGTAGGGTTTATGAAGACGTTCATCGTGACGGGCGCGACCAGCGGATTGGGATTGGCGACGGCGCAGGCACTGGCCCTGATGCCGGGCACTCGCGTCATCCTGGCGGTGCGCGACCTCCCGCGCGGACGGGCCGTTGCCGCCGCCATGGGCGCCACCGCTGAGGCGGTCGCGCTTGACCTGTCGTCGCTGGCCGATGTCGAACGCTTCGTCGGCAGTTGGCACGGCGACCTGGCCGGTCTCGTCAACAACGCCGGTGTGCAGATCACCAACGCGACCCGCTACACGCAGGACGGCCACGAGGAGACCTTCGCCGTGAATCACCTCGCCGCGCTCTCCCTGACCCTCGGACTTCTCCCCTGGCTCTCCGGAGGCCGTGTGCTCTTCATCGGCAGCGGCACGCACAACCCCGAGATTCGCATGGCTAAGCTGTTTGGATTTCGCGGCGCACGGTTCACCACAGTCGCGGACGCGTCGAAGGGTGTCAGCGACGCCACCACTGTGCGTCAATCAGGCCTCGATAACTATGCGACGTCCAAGTTCCTGAATACGGTGACGACCATCGAGCTCGCCAGGCGACACGCACCGCACGCCACCGCTTTTTTCGCGCTCGACCCTGGACTGATGCCCGGTACCGCGCTCGGTCGAACCTGGCCGCGTGCGATTCAACTGCTCGGCACCCCGGTGATCCGCGCGCTGGGACCACTCCTCCCCGATTCGAGCACCGCCGAGCGTTCGGGCGCAACGGCCGCCTGGATCATGACGGCGCAGGAGCTCTCCGGCAGGACCGGTGAGGTGTTCTCCTTCGACCGGGAACCGTCGCGGCAAGTATGGGATCACGCTCGCGACCCACGAGTCGGACGGCAGGTCGTAGACGAGTCTGCCGCCCTGCTCCCCGAGAGGCCGCGCACAACGGTCGCGCGAGCCGTGTTCGCGCAGGACGGGTCTCCGGAGGGCCCGGGGGCAGTTGAACAGCTGACGTTGTCTGCCGAGGCTTCGGCGCCGTCTCGAACGGAGCAGCCGGACGGCGATGTTGCTGGGCGCTACCGGCCACGTTGGCGGGCGCATTCTGCATGAATTGTGAGATCTCACCCGCCGTTTGTCCCGACAGGACGAGGCCTTGGTAGATGAATTACATGCCTACGGAAGTTCAACACGGTGCTTGATGTCGCGTTAGTCACGACGAAAGCGATGGGCAGTTCTGGTTCCGCATCCAGGACAACTTTGGCGTCAAAGCCGCGAGCGCGCAAAAATTCAGCCGCATCGTTGGCGCTTGCTACAGGGTCGTCCGTCACGAGTCCAATGCTTGCGGCCGCATGGCCGAGCTTCTGGAGAACGTCCGGAGGGGCGTGATTGATGATCGTGCCGTCCCACATGATCGAACGGAGTATTCCGCTGCTATCGGCCTGGAACCGTTCCTTGATCCCATGACGGGCAAGCAGCGCTACGACCGCGTCCTTTGCCTCAGGCGAAGGCGCGGTAAAAATGCGCGACCCACGGTCCGGGAACGGGAGTGGATTACGCCCAGCCGCCAGTAGATAGGTCCATGCTGCAAGGACCACAAACAAAAAACAGGCCAGCACCACGAACCACGTTGGCAAGAACATGCTTCTCTCCTTCGCAAACCATGAATCTTCAGTGAGCTCGCGCCGACCTTACTTCGGATTGGCTGTCAGATATCCGGCGCGTGTGCGAACGCGGTAGTCCGGATGTCTCGTCATGACCCTCAAGCGGTGATACGTTTTGTCGCCGGCGTTCTGCGGATAGAACCCCAGGGTGTACTGCTGCCGCAGTTCTTCGGCCACCCGCTGCGCCGCCGCTTCCACCTCACGAATCGTCGACCCAATGATGACCGACCCGCCCGTGGGTTCGGCGAGTCGTTGCAGTGACGGCACGTGCACGGCGCCTGCTCGCCCCGCCACGTTGATGCCGAGCGCGTAGAGCAGCACTTCGCCTGCGCGCAGCGCGGCCTG
>JANMUX010000443.1:0-14440 GCA_031392125.1 Acidobacteriota bacterium
GGCCGCAGTAGAGCACCGCGAACCACGAAACCAGCGAAACCAGGCCAACCAGCTTGACCGCCGTCGGTGTCTCGTCACCCGGCGCGAGGGCGACCACCCTCGCCGAAAGTCTCGTCTCGTAGAATCCGGCGTTCAGTCCAGCCATCACGAGGAAGCCCACTTTGTACCACCACACCTGATTGCCCGCGTACTGTTCGGGGAGACCGATGAGAAACACCAGGCCGGTGACGACGTTAATGGCAAAGCCAACCAATGCATACGGCATCAGATCCCGCGCGGCAGCGATCGACACCCGCTTGAAGAACCCCATCAACCGCAGGTCGAAGAATCCGGTGATCCCGATCAGCAGGCTCAATCCCATGAAATGCAGGCTCTCGCACAACGGCCAGATCCAGGTGCTGGTGTTGATCCACTGCGAGACGGGTGTCGCTCGCAGCCACAGTACGAAGACGTCAAGGGTCATGTTACAGGTAGGCCATGAGCCGGCCGGCGACGATGGCCCCGGCCCAGAGAACCAGCGATAGCACCGCCAGATTTCGGAGATTGGCGGTCGGCGCGTCCTGTCGGCACAAGTGCTTCGACATCGATCGCGCGACGGTCAGCGCGAGAACAATGAGGACCAGCTTTACCAAGAACACTCGCTGCCCAGCCTTGGTCGTGGCGTCGGCCATGAACAGCAACAGGCCGCTGGCAAAGTTGACGGCAAAGCCCCACCACATGATTGGGAACAGTGCGCGCAGCGAGAGCGATGAGATCCGGGACACCCGCCCGAGCAGACTGAGATCGACGACCACGTTGACGCCGACGACAATGGCGAGCCCGACGGTATGGAGCGTCAGGATGGTAGGGTAGGCCCAGATCGAGGGTGACTCGCGGGCCCAGGTCGCCAGGGCCAGCCCCTCGATCGATGCGAGCAGTTCGCTCACGCCGGTGACGTTACCGGCCCGGCTCTTTCGGCACGGTGCCGCGCAGAATCGCCGAGCCGTCGGCCTTCATCAACATCTGGATGCAGCACAGCCCGCGCGAGCCTTCGGCGCGCGACGGCTGTCCTGAGACGCGGATCTCGGTGCCTGGCTTCAGCGTTTCCACCGTCAGGTTGTTGCGCACCAACTGCGCACCGGTGCCCATCTCGACCTGCCACTCAACCTTCTTGCCCTTCTCGTCGACATCGAGATAGAGAAACGAGTGCGGGTTCCTGATGTTGAGCTTGGTCACCGTGCCCCGAATCTCGACCTTCTTGGTCGCGTCGTAGAACGGACCGCTGGAATGATGCGCGACGGCCGGCGCCGCCAGGGCCGCGGCCACGACTGCGCCCACGAGGATCAATCGCTGTGCGTTCATGTGCTTTCCCATCACTTGTACCTCGGAACCATCATCTTGATCGGCGCGCGCGATGACTCTGGATCGCACTCCCACGGTTCAATCTGGTAACCGGGCGCCGCAGCCAGCCACCGCGTGGTGTACGACGCCGGTTCACGAAGAAACAGCGGGTCCTCGAGTGTCAGCGTCAATCTGAGCTCGCCGTCTTCTTTCCAGTATTTCTCGGTGACCTTTTTGAGCGACGACGAAGGGATGCCGTTGTAGTCATCGAAGCCAGTGATGTCGAACAGGAAGTGATCGGTGTCGACGATCAGCGCGTTGTCTTCGTAGCGGCCGACCGAGAAGCCCTGCAGGCTGTAGTCGTGGATGGTGGGCTTGCGGCCGTCGAGCCAGATGGTGCGAGTCTGATCGTCCTTCTCGTATCGCATGACGACTCGGTCGGGCCACTGCACCAGCTGCATGTAGTACGGGTCGTATTGAATCGCGGGCGATGAAGACGGAACGCAGTCGTACTTCGGCGCAATGGCCTCGTCGAAGGCCTTCATGTATGCCTGCCCGCGCTCGTTGAGCACCGGGAAGTTGGTCTTGGTCCAGGGGAAATTCTCGCTGTTCATGGGGCGGGCCCGGGTGCCGCCATTCCACATGCCGGCGATGTCCGGGAACCGGCTGACGATTGGCGGAGGGGTCGCGCCGGCGGGCCGCGCGACCGGCGCAGGGGTCGGTGCCTGCACCTGCTCGGCCGAGCCCAACGTCGTAGCTAGCAACGCGGCACACGCCAGCGCTCCAACTGCGGTGATCGTTCCCTGGCGTCTCATCGGCCGGCCTCCGTTAACGGTGATCAGAAGGTGCCGGAGCTGCCTCTCGCAGCGCGGCAACAAATGCTACACCGGTTCACCGTCCAGATAACACGCGTCCGAGGCTGCCAAAGTAGCCGGTCATTTCGAGGTAGCCGGCGCCGGTGAGCGGCTGTCTGGCGCGAGTGCCCGCTACATCCACGACGCCTTCCCAATAGGCCACGCCGGTCGAGCGCTCCAGCGCCAGTTCCTGATCGTCCAGGGGCGTCGATACCTTGAGCTCCAGCTGTTCGGCGGGGATGCTGATCGACCACTCAATGGGATAAAGCGCGCCATTCTTCGATTTGAACGTGGCGCGGCCCGGCGCCAGGGTAAACGACTTCACGTCGAGGTGCGTCGTCTTGCCGTCGACTCCGACCAGCGTGCCGCTCGATCGTGGGTCGCGGCTGCCATCGTCTCGACGCAGTTGATACAGCATCAGCTCGCGGCCGTCGGACAATTGCAGCGAAAGCCAGTCCCAGCCACGTTGGCCGGGCTCGAGGAAACTGGTGCCGAACTCGTGATCCATCCAGCTGTCGCCGGTGACTTCGAAACGTTCGCCGTCCACGGTGATTGAACCGCGCGTCGGCATGCGGGTGAGCGAGTAGTAGTGCGACGCGTTTCCCGCCTGCGCGCCCTTCTGGCTGATGCCGCCAATGCCGTGAATGACGGGCGCCTTACCCTCGTCGAGAACGAGATCAATGCCGACCTGAGAATCCGTTGCTTTGAGGAGATGCCGACTCCCGACTTCCGACCCTCGACTCCCGTCAAGAATCGCGGACCAGTCGTCGTTCCAGACGTGATATCGATCGGCCGCGGCCCCGGCCAGCCCCGGTCCTCCCCGCGACAGCTTCTCGGCGTAGCGATAGCGCCGTCCCGACGGATCGCTGATCGCGAGGTGTGTCATGTACAGATCGCGAATCGCCCACTGCGAAGGGTTGGCAGGAGCGCGATCGATGCCGACGCGGAAAAAGGTGACCTGGTAGCCGAACCGCCGGCCGTCCTTCGCCTTGACGTTACCGGTGTAGTACCACCACTCGATCTTGTGGTCGGGATGCGAAGCATGATCGCGAGGGAACGCGTAGGTGTAACCAGCCGTGGCTTCCTTCCACGGAGCCTGCGCCGCTACGCCGCCTGCGAGCACCAGGCAGACACACCCCAGCACCCCGGCACTCCAGCACCGCAGCACCTCAGCACCCCAGCACCGCAGCACCCTTTTATTCGTCATGAGACAACACCAACTGCGCCGCTCGCCGTGCCGGATAAATTCCAGCGATCGCCGTCGCGATGACGACGGCGATTGACGCCTGGACCAGGAAGGCCGTGGGCAGGTGAAACTGGATCGTCCAGCCGAAGCTCTGCACGTTGATCACGTAGATCAACACCATCGACAGCGCGAACCCCATCGTCAAGCCAATGCCCTGGCTCACCGCGCCGATCAACGCCGCTTCGATAATCACCATCTTGCGCACCTGGTTGCGGTCGGCGCCGGTCAGACGCAGTAGCGACAGCTCGCGCCGGCGCTCGAGCACCAGGGTCAGCAGCGTGCCAGCGACGCCGAGCATCGCGACGACGATCGCAATCAGTTCGAGGGCATAGGTGATGGCAAACGTGCTGTCAAAGATGCGCAGCACCTCGTTACGCAGCGTCCGGTTGCTGAAGATGAAGGCGCGGTGCCCCTCATCGAGCGACGCCAGCATCTCGGACCGCACCACTTCCGGGTCCGCGTCTTTTCTGAGGAACGCCGCCAGGCCGCTCGGCGCCTGATCGCCGAAGTATTTGCGGAAGGTGCCGACATCCATGATCACCACGCCGCGGTCGTTCGAGTAGTCGTAGTAAACGGCGGCGACCTTGAAGTCGCGCATGCCTTTGGGCGTCTGCAGGCTCAGCGTGTCGCCGTCGCGCTTGCCAAACTTGTTTGAAAACGCCTCCGACACGATCACGCTGTCCTGGCCGATGGCAGCGCGAACGGCGTCGCGCGCATTCGACGGGCTCTTGAACAGCAGCGCGCTGTACTCGAGCACCACCTCAAAGGTGCCGGCGCCGAGAACAGTCAGGCGGTTGTCGTAGACGAGATCGACATTTCGGAAACTGTCGGTGGCGGTGACGGCAGGATGCCGCTGGACGGCGGCAATCACCTCGGCCGACAGCGTTTGTTCCTGCCCGACGGTGGGCCT
This sequence comes from Acidobacteriota bacterium, assembly GCA_031392125.1. Taxonomy (GTDB): domain Bacteria; phylum Acidobacteriota; class Vicinamibacteria; order Vicinamibacterales; family UBA2999; genus 12-FULL-67-14b. Next base: position 4,331 of record JANMUX010000443.1, read on the forward strand.
GATGCCCGGGCCGATGAACAGATCGGCCTGCAGCGTCTGTCCCACCCAGTAGACGACGGTGTCGCGGAAGCTGCCGATCATGATGGCAATCGCGACCATCATCGACAGGCTGACGGCGAGCGCGGCGACCGAGATCGAGAGGCGGGGAATGGCCGACGTGAGATTCGCGTGCGCGAGTAAACCCTCGACGCCAAGCCGGCGGCGCAGCATCCCCCGGCTGGCCCGGGCCAGGCCAAACATGATGGCCGGTACCAGCAGGCCGGCGCCGACCACGATGGCAAATGCCGCCAGGTAGCCGAACAGCGGACGGCCGTTGACCGGGCCGAGCTGGGCCAGGCCGAAGGCGAAGGCGAGCACGGCGAGCGGTGCGATGAACATGGCAGGCCGCAGCCTCAGCCGCATGTCGAGCGTGTCGTGTCCGCGCATGGCGGCAGTCGGTTCCACCCGGCTGGCCTCGAGGGCGGGTACCGCCGCCGCCAGCAAGGACAGCGGCAAGCCGATGGCCGCGCCCAGCCAGACATGACCCCAGTTCATGTCCGGCGGCGCCGAGGCCGCGGCAATGTAGATCGTGCTGACCGTTGCCGAGGTCATCGCCACGGCAGCATCGGCCAGCACGCGTGCCAGCCCGAGGCCGAGCACGACTCCAGCAACGGCCAGGGCGGCGGCTTCGCCAAGGAACAGCCACAACACCTTGCGACGCGTGAGGCCAAGCGCGCGCAGCGTTCCAATCTCCTGGCGCCGCGCCACCACCGAGATGGTCACGGTGTTGTAGACAAGGAACAGCCCGACGATCAACGCGATCCACGACAGGGCGGTGAGGTTGGTGTGAAATGCCGCGAGCATGGTTTCCACCTGCTCGCCACGACGCGAGGGGCGTTGCGCCGTCAGCCCCGATGGCATGCGCGCGGCGATGGCCGCAAGCGTCTGGTTGAAGTCTGCGCCCTCCGGCAGCAGCACGTCGAGCCGGTCAATGCGCCCAAGCTTGGCGAATGCAAACTGCGCTGCGGCGATGTCCATGAGAATGAAGTTGCCGTCGAGTACCCGTGCCGGCCCTTCATCCTTCAACAGCCCGCGGATGATGTAGGTGGCGACGCGGTCGCCGAACATCATCTGCATCTCGCCGCCCAACGCCAGGCCGCGACGCTTGGCCAGCTTCTCGCTGATCACCACCGATCGCTCGTTCGTGAGAATTTCGAGAAACTTCTGCGCGGTCACATCGTCCGCTCGTTCGCTCGAGGTGTCGCCGACGTCGAGGAGCTGATAGTCCCTGAACGGCATGTCACGCAGGATGTCAACGCCGAGTACCCGCACCGCTTCGAGGTCTCGTTGTGACAACGAGGTGAGGTCGCCGACCACCAGTGCGGCGTTGCCTTCGATCACCGGACTGACCACGCCGTACTCGCGCAGCCATCCCAGGGAGGGCAGCACGTTCTCGTCAACCCCCCCGGTGCCGACCACCTCGATGCCGGTCTTCCCGGCGACGGTTTCGAGCGCCGTCTCGAACCCGCGCACCGAACTCGCGTTGGTCAGCTGGATGGCGACCACCACGGCAATGCCGAGCGCGACGCCGAGGATGGTGGTGGCGGTCCGGATCTTGTCGCCCAGCAGCGGGCGCAGGATGAATTGGATAAAGAGTCGCAAGTGGTGTGGCGACAAACCGTCAGGTTTGCCGATCCCCCTCGAACTTGCCGTCGCGCATCCGCAGCACGCGGGTGGCGGCCGCCGCGACATCGGCCGCATGAGTCGCGAGCAGTACGGTGACGCCCATCTCCTTGTTGAGGGCCGACAGCAGTGCGAGCACCTTGGCGCCGTTGTCGGAATCAAGATTGCCGGTCGGTTCGTCGGCGACGAGCAGCGCCGGCTGATGCACCAGCGCGCGGGCGATCGCGGCGCGCTGCATCTCGCCTCCAGACACCTGTTGGGGGAAATGCGACAGCCGGTGCGAAATGCCGACCCGCTCTGCCAGCGCCTTCGCGCGCGCGTCGGCAGCGTCGCCCTTCATTCCCGCCAGCAGGCAGGGCAGCGCGATGTTGTCGGCGATGGTCAGGGTTGGCAGCAGGTTGAAGAACTGGAAGACGAAGCCCACCTGTTCCCGCCGCACATGCGTCAGCTCGTCATCGCCCATCGTCGCCAGGTTTTTTCCGTTCAGGACGACACGGCCGCCCGAGGCGCGGTCCATGGCGCCGCACAGGTGCAGCAGCGTGGACTTGCCGCAGCCCGATGGACCCATCAGCGCGACGAAGTCGCCCTTCTCGACGGCGAACGACACGCCGGCGAGCGCCGTGACCGTCGCTTCGCCGCTGGTATAGGTTTTCTGGAGATCTTCGGCAACGAGAACTGGCATCTGACTTCCATCTTATGACGCTGATTCCAGCCCGCCGGGTCCGTTGACGCCGTGCGCCGCAGGAGCCCGCGGCTTTTCCGGACCGTGCGACCGGCGTTGACTCTCTACTCACACACGCGCATTATCCTCACCATCCCGACCGCTATGGTCGGGGTTCGCGCCTGAATCGGCGCCCGGAGGTCGAAATGCATCGACGGTCTGTCGCCCTTGTGACTGCTCTTGTGCTTGCCGCGTTCCTGCCCAGTTACCGCACTCGCGCGCAGGCACCGCAGGACGTGCCCAACCGTCCGCAGGCGGTGACTTTCAACGTCGTCGAGGCGACCATTCCGCAAATGCAGGCGGCCATGGCCGCGGGCCGCGTCACGTCGCGCGACCTGGTGGCCGCGTACCTGGCGCGTATCGCCCAGTACGAGCCAACCCTGAACGCGACGATGAGCGTGAACCTCAACGCCTACAGCGAAGCCGACGATCTCGATCGGGAGCGGCAGCAGGGTCGGGTGCGGGGCCCACTGCACGGCATTCCGATCGCGGTGAAGGACATCCTCAATACGACCTTCATGCCGACCACCGGCGGCGCCCTGGCGTTTGCGGGCTACACGCCGCCCTACAACGCCACCGTCGTCGCCAACTTGCGCGCGGCCGGCGCCGTCATTATTGCCAAGACCGTGCTGACCGAACTGGCCAACTGGGTAGCGACCGGGATGCCGGCCAACTACAGCGCCGTGGGCGGTTACGGAATGAACCCCTACGACCCGCGCCCTGATCCGCGGGAGGCGACGGCAGATGGCCGACCGATCATGGGGACCGGCGGGTCGAGTTCCGGCATCGGAACCGCTGCCAATCTCTGGGCGGCCAGTATCGGAACCGAGACCTCCGGTTCGATCCTCAGCCCGTCGAACGCCAACATGCTGGCAGGCGTGAAGCCGACCGTCGGCCTGATCAGCCGCTACGGCATCATCCCGATCACCGCCGACCAGGACACCGCCGGCCCAATGACCCGCACCGTGATGGACTCTGCCATCTTGCTCGGCGCGATGGTTGGCGCCGATGCCAACGACGTTGCCGGCACTAACCGGTGCACCATACCGCCCAACCGCGACTACACCCGCACCCTGACCCGCGGGGCTTTGCGCGGCGCCCGCATCGGCATTCCGCGCGCGAACTACTATGCCCCGACTATTAATCCCGCGACTGGCGCCACCGTGGGCGGCATCAACGCGGCGCAGACCGCCGTCATGAACGACGCCATTGCCGTGCTCCAGCGTGAGGGTGCCGTGATTGTCGATCCCGCCGACATTCCCAGCATCGTCGACAGGACGCCGTCTAATAATTTTCTCAGCTTCGGTGTGTGCTCCGGCCTTGCGAACGCACGCGGGCTCGATGCGGCGTGCTCGGTGGTGTTGAAATACGGAATGAAGCGGGATTTTAACGCATACGTGCAATCGCTCGGCGCCTCGGCACCGGTCAAGTCACTGACGGAGTTGCGGCTGTTCAACCTCGCCAACCGGCCTCGCAACGCAATCAAATACGATCAGGCAAATCTCGACATCTCGGATGAGATGGACCTGGTGGCGGATCGGTCGCGATGGTTCGCTGACCGAGCCAAAGACATTTACCTCGCCGCGACTCACGGGATCGACGAAATCATGGCGGTCGAGCGTCTCGACGCGCTGCTGTTTCCTGGCAGCGGCAGTGCCGGTATCGCGGCCAAGGCCGGACATCCGACCGTGATCGTGCCGTTCGCGATGATTCCGAATGCGCCGACCCCGGCGTTTGCGGCCGGTGTCAACGCGAAGGACCAGCCATTTGGCGTGAGTTTCACCGGCACGGCCTGCAGCGAGGAGCGCTTACTGGCGCTCGGCTATGCGTTTGAACAGGCAACGATGCGGCGAGTAGCGCCGGCCTCAGCGCCGTGAGGTCGCGCGGCTGAAATCAGCTACCGGGACGGACGTCACGCGCGAATGACGCCGTCCCGGCAGCCGCATTGTGAGCCCTAGAAATTCAACTTCATCCCGATGCGAGCGAGCCGGGGCGGCACGATGCTCAACGGCCGGTTGAACGACGTGCCCGAGCTCCACTGCAGGTTCTGCGCCGGATTGTCGTTGGTGAGGTTGTAGAGGTCGAAGAACACCGAGAGGTCACGCTTACCGAAGCGCACGGTTTTCTCGGCGCGGATGTCGGCGATGATGATGGCGTCCTGGCGCCGGGTGCCGAGCGGCTCCGCCAGGAAGCGCACGCTGCCATAGCTCAACGTCGAGGCGAAAGTGCGGCCGAACGGGAAGCCTTGCTGGTAGCGCAGCATCGGCGACACTGCCAGGCCCCACGGCATTTCAAACGTTCCCGACAGCTTGGCGTTTTGCCGCGAGTATTCGTAGCGGCCATCGGCGGTGTTGATCTCGTCGTTGGGCGTCGCCGGCAGCGCGTTTTGCCGGACGGTATTGCCAAGAAACGCGGTCTGGCCGTTGTCGAAGCTCTTGGTGTAGCCATACGAGGCGAGCAGGCTCCAGTGGTCGCTCATGCGCTTGGTGCCCGTGATCTCGAAAGTATGGAAGTCGCCGTCGCCGCCGGCGACATTGGCAGTCTGGCTGATCACCGGCAGACCGCGGTACTGCGTCGCCAGGTCAAGCGCCGCGATCGACGGGCCGTCGTCAGCCGTGCCGACTCGCCCGTCCGGTCCGGGATCGGCCACCGTCACCGGCACGGTGAACCCCGCGTACGGCCGGTTCAGATTGACGCGCTGATACTGGTTGCGCACGCCGCGCCAGACATAGCCGGCCCGGACGCCGAAGTTGGCAATCACCTCGCGTTCGAGGAACAGTGCCACTTCGTCGGTCCTCGTGTTCTCGAGGTTGGGGTCGATCGACTCGGCCGCGACGCCTCCGCGGCTATCGACCAGCGCGCCTTCTTCGCCCGGTTGCCACCGGTTGTCGCTGTTGAGATCGCTCCAGCGGTGGCGCCGCCACCACGCGGGGGCGTTTTCGCTCACGTTGAACACGAAGTCGGCACCGGGATTGTACCAATACTTGCCGTAGTTGGCTTTGAGTACGGTCTTGCCGTTGCCGCTGACGTCGAAGGTCATGCCAATGCGCGGCGCGAACAGGTTGAAGTCGATCACATTGGCCTTGGCGGCGAACTTGATTTCCGCCGGGTTGAACCGGCTGGCCGCGTGGACCTGATCTGGCAGAAAAGCCCGATAACGGTCGATGCGGGCGCCGACGTTGGCGGTCATACGGCTGTTGATGCGCCAGGTATCGTTGACGAACCCGCCGTAAGTACGCAGCCCGCCGGTGGCGTCGCCGGGCTGGAACAGGATCACGTCAAGCTTCGCGCCGTTCTGCAGGACGTGCAGGATGTCTTCCTCGTAGCCGTCGATGTAGCGGTCGACAACCGTCTCGTCGAAGACCTCGCCGCCCACCTTGAAGCTGTGATTGCCGCCCCAGCCGTCCTTGAAAAAGCTGAGGGTTCCCAGCACCTGGTCGCGGCGCCGTTCGCGCGCCCAGTTGCGGTTACGGCCGGTGATCAGGTTGTTGCCAATGTCCTCGTAGCGCAGGCCGGTGCCGTTGACGCCGTTGGTCCAGTCGTAGCCGTATTGGCCGGCGCGGACCTCGGCGAACGCGTTGTCGCCGAACACGCCGTTCCATTCGGCTTTGTGGACCCACGCCCAGAAATTCTGGCTCCAGGTCGTCGCTTCCGAGGTGTTGATGCCGGTATCGACGCCCAGCAGGAACGAGTCGAAGCGCTGCGGCTGCTTCTTCTGCGACGGCTGGGTGTACGCGATGAACTTGTTGTTGGTTGACAGGTTGTAGGTGAACTTGGCGCTGTAGTTGTTCAGGATCGTGGTCTGCGGCTTGACCGGGAAATTGACGAACCGCGCCTTGATGTCCTGGTGCCGGTACGACCCGTACCACCACAGCCGATCCTTGGCGAGGTAGCCGCCCATGCCGACGTTCTGATCCTGGTAGGCCGATAGCCGGTTCACTTCGTTGGCCGCGAGGCCGCCGCCGCCGACCAGCCCGCGCGCGATCTGGTCCGCGTCGATGTTGGTGCCCTGCCAGCTTTCGTGCGAGTAGCCGCCGAAGAACGTGCCGCGGAACTCGTTGCCGCCCGACTTGCTGATGAACTGCGACTGCACCCCTGGAGTCGAGGCTTCTGCCGAGTGCGCGGCCGTATTGATCTGCACCTCTTCCATGCCGCCGATGTCTGGATAGTTGCCGAACGCTCCGGTCGCCTCGGTGGCATTGATACCTTCGAACATCACCCGCACCTGTCCCGAGGTGCCGTAGACCACAAACGCCTGCTGGGTGCCGTTGGTGCTGCCGCCGACATCGATGCGGCTCATTTGCACCGCCGGCGAGCCGGCGAGCAGTGAAAAATAGTCACGCGAGGTGGGCAGGGCCGACAACTGCTTGGCGTCGAAGCTGTTGCCAATCTGCGTCGCCGAGGTGTCAACGACCGGCGACTGGCCGGTCACCACGATCGATTCCGAGAGCGACGCCACCTTCAACTCGGCGTTGATCGTCGCCGTAAAGCCCAGGTTGATGCGGATCCCCTCGTTGCGAACGGTGGAGAACCCCGCCAACTCGAACAGCACGACGTACTCGCCGGGCGTCACGGCGGTGAAGCGGTACAAGCCGTCGGCATCGGTCACGGCCGTGCGGGTGCCCATCTGCGACGGGCTGGTGAGCGTCACCGTGACGCCGGGCATCAAGGCCTGTGACGCGTCGGTCACCTTGCCGTTGACGGCGCCGGTGCCCGACGTGACGGCTTGGGCAAAGGACAGGGATGAGAGACAGAGAAACAGGATTGCAAGGCCGAGCGTGCGACGCATGGGTACCCCTCCGGTCTGGTTGCCGCCGATGAACGAGAGGAACGACGAGAGAGAGAGGAACGACGAGAAAGAGAGCGCCGGCCGGGATGAAAGAGGAGCGGTTAGATGCGCGTATCTTGCACTGGTGTTACATCGTCGTCAAGAACGCTTGCCGTGTCCTGGCGCTAGCGCGCCAGGGCCGTCATGTGCAGGCCCTTGGGGCGCAGCGTAATCCGGGGCTCGGTGGTCGGTGGCGGACTTGACCCGCGGACAAAGCGCCAGCGCTGGGCGATGGTCGCCAGCAGCAGGATGGCTTCGGTCCACGCAAACGATTCGCCGATGCACACCCGCGTGCCGCCGCCGAACGGGAAGTAGGCGTACTTGGGGCGCTCCATCGACTCCCGGTTCCCGACTCCCGGCTCCCGGCGGCCGACCGTGAGCCAACGTTCTGGGCGAAACACCTCTGGTTGGTCCCACCATCGTGGGTCGTGATGGACAACCCACTGGCTCAGGATCACCAGCGCGTCCTTTTCGACGAGGTGGTCGCCAATCGTGTGGTCTTTGAGTACGCGCCGGCCCATGGTCCACGCCGGCGGGAACAGGCGCATCGATTCGGCGATGACGGCCTTGGTCCATTCCAGCTTCGGCACATCTTCGACGGTTGGTATCCGTCCGGCCAGCACGGCGTCGAGTTCGGCGTGCAGGCGTGCCTCGACATCAGGCGCCGACCCGAGCAGGTGCCAGGTCCACGCCATGGCGTTCGCGGTGGTTTCGTGCCCGGCGAGAAAAATCGTCATCGCCTCGTCTCGGATCTGCGTATCGCTCATGCCGCCTTCGTTCGGATCCTCGGGATCGCGTGCGGCGAGCAGCATCGAGATAAGGTCGGCCCGCGACGATAAACCTTCCTTGTCCGCCGTAGCGCCCTGCGCGAAGGCGGAAGGCTTGTCGGCTCCTGCCCGTCGCTCCGCGATCACGCGATGAATGACGCGGTCCAGCCGCTCGCGCGCCCGGCGCACCTTGACGAAGATCGGTAGCGGGAGTTTCTGCAGGTAGTTCAGGCCCGGGATAAACGCGTAGGCGAAGTTCGACACCGCGTCGGTCAGCGCCTCGCGCACTTCGTCCGAATCGCCTTCAACGTTGCTCGAGAACAGCGTTTCGCCGACGATGGCGAGGGTGAGGCCGCTCATTTGCTCGGTGATGTCGAGCGTGGCGCCGGGGGTGACCGAGTCGCGCCAGCGGACAGCGTGACGCACCATGGCGTCGGCGAAGCCCTGCACGTGCTGCCGGTGGAACAGCGGCTGGATCATGCGGCGGTGCTTCAGGTGTTCCTGTCCAGCGGCGGTCAGCAGGCCATTGCCAAGCAGCACCTTGGCGCGCTCGAGTGCGATGCCCTTGCCGAACTTACCGGCCGACTTCACGAGTACGTCTTCAATCCATTCCGGCCGGGAGACCAGGTAGACCTTCTGCGGGCCGAACTTGAAGCCGGCAATGTCGCCGTAGTTGCGTGCGGTGTCGGTGAAGAAGACCAGTGGGTCCTTGCGGAACGCCCAGTACGCGCCGCCGGGCAGCCAGGTGGTGGGGCCGGGGACCGGAGAGCGTTCGGGCGTGGGGGACGCCGCCATGGTTGTCTGGATTCTAGTCCGCGCCGCGCGAGGTTGCCGCTTCAGCGCGCCGTTTAATCGCCCGCAGCCAGGTCATGCGGAGTATCGCGCTGCCCGGGTAAATCACGCGCCAATAAGCGGTGAACCGCCGCAGCGTCCAGTTGTCGGTGGCGACGACCCGGGTCTCGGTCGTCAGGCGGGTCATCGCGCCTTCTTGCGCGATCATGAAGTTGAGGGTCGCGACGGCGAAGCCCGGCAGCGCGATGGTCTTGAATTGCTCCGGCGTCGCGACATGCCTGCGGCGAAAGCCGGGTGGGGCCATGACGACGCTACCGATGACCACTTCTCGAGATGGCCGTTCGGCGAGCTTGAGAAACGTGGTGCGGGTCGCGACCTCGAGAATGGGGAGGTGCTCGGGAGCGTTCATAATGCTCTCCGCTCCCGGACGCCCGAACCGCCGGATCCATGTGAACGACTGGAACAGCGCGATCTCACTCGCGGTCGTCGATTGAATGGCGGCGAAGACGTCTGCCGCCGGTGCGTCGATCAATGTTTCGTGATGCTCGCGAAAGTGAAAGGCCGGCGCGAAGTCGTCGAGCGCGGATCCGGTGCCGGCGGCGGTGGTGAGGGATGGCACGGACAGGCACGCGGCGAGCACGGCGAGCGTGCCGCCCAGTATCACAACCATCCCGCGCCGGCGTGTCCGCACTCGCAGCAGGCGGACCGGCTTGATCACACTGAGCGCGCCGACGAGCATCGCCAGCGCTCCGCCGTAACAGAGCACCGACCACAACAAGTCGATCATCGTGACGTTCCCACGTCGACCATTATGGCCCCGGTAAGGCCCTTGACCCCGCCAGCCGAGGCTTCTACACTCAGCGCGTTCGCGTCGTGGGCTCGAAGGAGGATGGCAATGGAATCGAATCAAGCGTCATGGCAGATGCGCGGCAAGGGTTACGAGTTCTGCAATTGTGACTTCGGCTGCGGCTGCAACTTCGGCGGCTTTCCGAATTCGAAAGATGGCAGCTGCCACGCGCTGGTTGGGTTACACATTGCCAGCGGATCGTGCGGCGGCGTAACGCTCGACGGCGTGAAGTGCGCGGCGCTGGTGGAATGGCCAAAAGCGATCCACGAAGGCAACGGCCGCGCCGTCTTCATTGTCGATCCGGCGACGTCCGACGAGCAGGTCGGCGTGCTGGCGCAGATTTTTGGCGGCAAGTTGGGCGGCATGCCGTGGGAACTGTTGGGCCCGACGTTCGAGGTGATTGGCCTCGAGAAAGCCGCGATCACCATCACCGGCGAAGGCGTGAAGAGCACGTTTCGAATCGCCGGCCTTGGCGAAGCCCGCGGCGAGGCTT